>NZ_RIZI01000126.1 GCF_003721225.1 Acidithiobacillus sulfuriphilus
GGGGGGGCGATTGAGGTGGAGATCCATCAGGAGGCGGAGCAGTTGCGTTTGATCGTCGCCGATGATGGCCCGGGTTTTCCGGGCACCCTGTTGCGGGAAGGTATCCGGCCTTTCGCGAGCAACAAGGAGCAGGGAACGGGCCTCGGTCTGGCCATGGTGCGGCGCTTTGTACGTAATCTGGGAGGAGAGATCCAACTGCGCAACCTGACTCCCCATGGTGCGCAGGTCTCCTTGCTGCTGCCCTGCCCGAATCCCCGCGCGGAGGGAGAGGAAGCGGCCCATGGCGGATAATTTGCTGATCATTGAGGACGAAGCCTTCCTTGGTGCGGAGATGCGGCGCTATTTTCAGAAGGAGGGGTGGGAAGTGCTGTGGGCCGACGGCATTGCGGCGGCGGAACGGATGCTTCTGGATCATGAGGATGGACCTCTGGTGACCTTGGCCGACCTCAATCTGCCCGACGGCAATAGCCTCGATTTGCTGGAGCGGGTCAAGCCGCGACTGGTCCATGGCGAGTGGATCTTCCTTACGGCCTATGGCAGCGTTCCCGATTCGGTACGCGCCCTGCGTCTGGGGGCCTATGATTTCCTGGAGAAGCCCTGTGACATGGAGCGGCTGGACATGGTGGTGCGCTCCGCCGCGCGGGGCGCGCGGGCGCTGCGCCGGCTTTCCGATGACACCACTACCCAGCATCGGCGCTATCGGCCCGAAACCTTTCTGGGCAGCAGCGGCGCTGCCGCCCGCGTGCGGGAGATCATTGGCCGCCTCAGCCAATTGCCCTTCAGCGCCTTGGTGGTGTCGGGGGAAACGGGTACCGGCAAGGGCTTGGCGGCGCGCATCCTCCACTATAGCGGGCCCCAGGCGGCGGGACCCATGGTGGAGATCAACTGTGCCGCCTTGCCTCGGGAGTTGCTGGAGTCGGAACTCTTTGGCTATGAGCCGGGGGCATTCACCGGGGCTGCCGGCCGCCATCGTGGTCTGGTCGAACAGGCCCACGGCGGGACGCTGTTTCTCGATGAGATCTCGGAGATGGATCTGGAGTTGCAGGCCAAACTCCTCAAGGTCATCGAGGATAAGGGCTTGCGGCGCCTGGGTGGGAACCACGAGGTCCATGTGGATCTCCGCTTCATAGCCGCCAGCAACCGCGATCTGGAGGAGATGGTGGGGCAGGGGCGCTTTCGTGCCGATCTCTATCATCGTCTCAGCGTCTTTCGCCTGGGGCTGCCGCCGCTGCGTGAGCGCAAGGAGGACCTGCGCGTTCTGGTACCGTATTTTGTGGCGGATTTCAACGCCCAGGCCGGCAAGCAGGTGCGTAACATCGGTCCCTCGGTCTGGCGCGCCCTGGAAGCCCACGACTGGCCCGGCAATGTGCGCGAGTTGCGCAATGTGGTGGAGCGTGGCGTACTTTTTTCCGAAGGGGCCGAGTTTCCGCTGGAGTGGTTGCAGTTGAGCGGCGCCCAGGCGCCTTGCCCGGCACCGGGTGCCTGTCCTGTGGATGGCCAGCACATCATTCTGCCTTTGGATGGCAGCATGGATCTGGAAGGCATGGAACGCCATATCCTGCAGCAGGTGCTGGCAACGGTGGACAACAATGTCATGCGCGCCGCCCGCCTCCTGGGGACGACGCGCGAAACGCTGCGTTACCGCATCCGCAAACACGGTTTGGGCGGCGCCGAGGATGGCGAGGGATGAGAACGCTGCCTGGGCCGGCGGCGCAAGTCTTGCAGATTTGGCCAAGGCTGGGTACATTGCCGCAGCATTGCGGACGGCGCCTGGCGCCATGAACCGCCTAAAGTAGAAGGGGATGCCGTTGCAGCGAGGAATGAGACCATGCTGACGCCGGATCTGGCGCAGGCCCTGGACTATCAGGGACGTATCCTGCAGCAGGTTTCACGGACCTTTGCGCTGACCATACCGTGCCTGCCCGAGGCCTTGCGCCATGCGGTGGGCAATGGCTATCTGCTGTGCCGTATTGCCGATACCATTGAAGATGATCCCGAACTCTCCTGGGAAGAAAAGGCGCGCTGGCAAGAGGTTTTTGCCGGGGTGGTGGCCGGTCAGGCCGATGCCGCGTCTTTTGCCCGTGATTTCGCCGGCCGGCTTTCTCCGCAGATGCCCGCCGCCGAGCATGACCTGATTCGCCATACCCCTCAGGTGCTGACCCTTACCCATAGCTTCACTCCTTCCCAGCAGGCGGCGTTGCTGCGTTGTGTGCGGATCATGGGCGAGGGCATGGCGGGGTTCCAGCGTCGGGCTTCCCGCGCCGGCCTTCCCGACATGGAGGCTCTCGATCACTACTGCTACGTGGTGGCGGGGGTGGTGGGAGAGATGCTCACCAGCCTCTTTGTGGAACAGATCCCGAGCATGGCCGCCCATGGCGGAGAAATGCAAAGGCTGGCCGTATCGTTTGGCCAGGGTCTGCAAATGACCAATATCCTCAAGGACATCTGGGGTGACTGGGAACGGGGCGTGTCCTGGTTGCCGCGAGCGGTTTTTGACCGTCATGGCTGTCGCTGGGAGCAACTCGCGCCGGGGACTCAGGACCCCGGTTTCCATGCCGCTATCCGGGAACTCGTCGCCGTGGCCGGTCGCCACCTGGACGATGCCCTACGCTATACTTTGCTGATCCCCCGCGAAGAAACGGGGATGCGCGATTTTTGTCTGTGGGCCATTGCCATGGCCGTGTTGACCTTGCGGCGTATTGCCGAGCGTCCGGATTTCGTATCGGGGGATGAAGTGAAAATCAGCCGCCGTAGCGTGGGTAACGTAGTGCTCCTGTCTCGTTTCATCCATCGTTCCGATGCCCTCCTGAAATTGAGTTTCCGGCTGGGGGCCAAGCCACTGGCGGCGCTCAGCAATGAGCCTGGCTTATGATGAGCATGCATCCACAACAACGAAGCATCACAGCCTTTCAGTCCCGTCTCGGTGCCGCCATAGCCGCGGCGCGGGGGGCCTTGCTGGGGCTCCAGGCCGACGATGGCCACTGGTGCTTCGAATTCGAGGCCGACTGCACCATCCCCGCCGAATACATCCTCATGCAGCATTACATGGACGAGCGGGACCCGCTTCTGGAGCGCAAGCTGGCGGTTTACCTGCGTTCCAAGCAGGCGGATCATGGCGGCTGGCCCCTGTATTACGCCGGGCGCTTCGATATGAGCGCGTCCGTCAAGGCCTACTATGCCCTCAAGCTGGCTGGCGATGACCCCGACGCGCCGCACATGCGCCGCGCCCGGGAGGCCATCCTCGCCCATGGCGGAGCCGAGCGGGCCAATGTCTTCACGCGCATCGCCCTCGCTCTCTTCGGTCAGCTTCCGTGGCGGGCGGTGCCCTTCGTTCCCGTGGAAGTGATGCTGCTGCCGCGCTGGTTTCCCTTTCATATCGACAAGGTCGCCTCTTGGTCGCGGACGGTCATGGTGCCGCTTTTCATCCTTTGCAGTCTCAAGCCGCAGGCGAAAAACTTCCTGGGTATCGGCATCCGTGAAATCTTCCGGCGCCCGCCGGAAAGAGTGGACGATTATTTTACTCATTCTGCCCACGGCTGGGTGGCATGGCTCCTCCTGCTCCTGGATCGCTTTGGGCGCAGTGCGGAATGGTTGATTCCCAACCGCTTGCGCCAGAAGGCCGTAAAAAAGGCCGAAAACTGGTTCATTGCCCGCCTCAACGGTACGGATGGCCTCAACGGCATCTTTCCGGCCATGGTCAACGCCCATGAGGCTTTGGCCTTGCTGGGTTATCCACCCGAGCATCCCTATCGGCAGCAGACCGCTGCGGCCCTGCGTAAGCTGGTGGTGGAGCGTGCCGATGACGCCTATTGCCAGCCCTGCGTTTCACCCGTCTGGGATACCTGCCTCGCTCTCCATGGCCTGCTGGAAAGTGATGGCGCGCTGGCCCCCGAACTGGCGCGCAGCATCGACTGGCTCAAGGAACGGCAGATCGTGGACGAACCCGGCGACTGGCGGGCGCAACGCCCCCATCTACGTGGCGGTGGCTGGGCCTTCCAGTACTGGAACCATTATTATCCGGATTTGGATGATACGGCGGCGGTGGCCTGGGCCATGGCGCGCGCTGGCAGGGAGGAAGACCGGCCCAGCCTCGAACTCGCGGCGGACTGGCTCGCGGGTATGCAGTCGCGGAACGGCGGTTTCGCGGCCTACGATGCCGATAATACCCATTATTATCTCAACGAAATCCCCTTTGCCGATCACAAGGCCCTGCTGGATCCCCCTTCGTCCGACGTCACGGGCCGGGTGGTGGCCTTTCTGGGCATCTATGGCCGTGCCAAGGATCGTGAGGTCCTGCGGCGCGCCGTGGCGTACCTGCTGCGTGAACAGGAGGCCTCGGGGGCCTGGTTCGGTCGTTGGGGGAGCAACTATATCTATGGCACCTGGTCGGTACTGATGGGTTTGGAGCAACTCAATGACCTCTCTTTGCAGCCCGCCATGGCGCGCGCCGCTGATTGGCTGCGCTCGGTACAGCAGGCCGATGGCGGTTGGGGAGAAAGCAATGACTCCTACGCCGATGCGGGCCTGGCGGGGCTGGGCCAGCCGTCCACGGCAGCGCAGACCGCCTGGGCCTGCCTCGCCCTGATGGCGGCGGGGGATCAGGGCAGCGCGGCCCTCTGCCGTGGCATCCGCTGGCTGGAAGAGCAGCAGGGGGACGATGGACGCTGGCAGGATCCTTATTTCAATGCTCCCGGCTTTCCACGGGTGTTTTACCTTACCTATCACGGTTACCGTCTCTATTTTCCGCTCTGGGCGCTGGCCCGCTACCGGCGTCTGGGGCTTGGTGCGTGTCGTTAGGGATCGTGGTAGCCCTGGTGGCAGAGGCGCAGGTATTGACGGAGACGGCGCTACGGGCCGGGGAGGGGATCGCCATCGCCCCGGGGCTGCGCTTGCGTCTGTGTGGCATGGGACCGGAGTCGGCAGCGCAAGCGGCGGAGGCGCTGCTGGCCGAGGGCGTTGGGGCCTTGCTGGCCTTTGGGACGGCGGGGGCCCTGGGCCCCGCTTTGCGCCCCGGCGTCCTGCTCTTGCCGGAGCGCGTGCTCTTCGCCGGCAGGGACTATGCCGTTGCAACCCCCTGGCGTAGCCGCGTGGCCGCGCAGATCCATGGGGAGGTGCTCTCCGGTCCCCTGCTGACGGTCGCCACGGCCTGCGCCCAGTCCGCGGAGAAACGGGCTTTGCACGTGCGCAGCGGCGCTGTGGCCGTAGATATGGAAAGCGGCGCCGTAGCGGCGGTGGCCACGGCCGCCGGCAAGCCCTTTTTGGTACTGCGGGCGCTGGTCGATCCGCTGGAGCGCGACCTTCCCCGGAGTGCTCTAGTGGCTGTCGATGCCTATGGCCGCCTGCGCCTTTCCGCCCTGTTGGCGGCCTTGGCGCGGCGGCCTTGGGAGATCGTCGCCCTGTTGCGCCTGGGGCGGGAGATGAATGCGGCCCTGCAATCCTTGGGATCGGCGTGGCGGCAACTCGGCCCCGCGGGGATTGCGCCATGAAGGCACTGCTGACTGGCGCGTCGGGCTTTGTCGGGGGGGCGGTCCTGCGCCGGCTTCTGGCGGAAGGGGTGGAAGTGCGTGTCCTCGGCCGCCGCGATGCGGATACTGCCAACTGGCAGGGCCTGGATGTAGAAGTCGTGCATGGCGATCTGCGTGATGGCGAATGCCTGGGTCAGGCAGTAGCCGGATGTCAGGGACTTTTCCATGTGGCCGCCGATTATCGCCTTTGGGTGCCCGATCCCGCTCCCATGTATGCGGCCAATGTCGGTGGTACGGAGCGCCTCATGCGCGCGGCCCTGGAAGCGGGAGTGGAGCGCATCGTCTACACCAGCAGTGTGGCGGTCCTGGGCTTTTATGGGGATGGAAGGATTGCTGACGAAAATGCCCCCTCCAGCCTCGCTACCATGATCGGCCATTACAAACGCTCCAAGTTTCTTGCCGAAGAGGTGGTGCGGAATCTCTGCATGACCGAAGGCTTGCCGGCGGTGATCGTCAATCCATCCACCCCTATCGGCCCCGCCGACCGCAAGCCGACCCCCACGGGCCGCATGGTGCGGGACGCCGCTGCGGGACGGATGCCGGCCTACATCGATACGGGTCTCAATGTGGTCCATGTGGATGATGTGGCCATGGGGCACTGGCAGGCCTTCGGACAGGGCGCGGTGGGCGAACGCTATATTCTCGGCGGAGACAATCTACCACTGGGGGCCATGCTCACCCGCATTGCCGGCCTCACCGGTCACCGCTCGCCGCTGTTGCGTCTGCCCCGTCGCGCCCTCTACCCCCTGGCCTGGGGTGCAGAATCCTGGGTGCGTCTGCGCGGGCGGGGCACCCCCCTGGTGACCAGGGACGAACTGCGCATGGCGGCGCATAAAATGTACTTCTCCTCGGAGAAGGCCGAGAACTCCCTGGGTTATCGCCATCGCCCCGCCGAAGAGGCCCTGCGGGACGCCGTGCAATGGTTCCGGGAGCATCATTATCTGTGACGGCACTGATCCCCTGGTGGCATTGGCTGCTTTGGTTCCTCTGCACCGCTGCCCTCGCTTATCTGGCCTTCGCCCTGTGGGTGCTGACCCGCTGGCGGCCACGGCTGGTGGCTAGGGACCTCTCCGGCCAGTGCTCTAGCTCTCCACCGCAAGAGATGGATAAAAGCTGGCCGGCCGTGAGTCTCCTCAAACCCTTGCATGGTCTGGAGGCCGGACTCTACGAAAACCTGCGTAGCTTCTGCTCTCAGGATTATCCTTCCTATGAGATCGTCTTCGGCGTCCAGGATCCGGCGGACCCGGCCATCGCGGTAGTGGAACGCCTGCGGCGGGAATATCCGGATCTCCCCATTGCCCTCAGCATCAGCACGGTCAAGGTGGGCAGCAATCCCAAGGTCAACAATCTCGCCGGGATTCTAGCTTTGTGCCACTACGATTATCTGGTCATCAGCGACGCCGACATTGCGGTGGCCGACGATTACCTGCGTACGCTTTTGCGGCCTTTGCAAGACGATGGGGTGGGAGTGGTGACTTGCCTTTATCGGGGCATTCCCGTCGCCGGTTTCTGGTCACGGATCCTTGCGGCCCAGATCAACGAGTCTTTCCTGCCCTCGGTCCTCGTCGCCGAGCGCCTGGGGCCCACCATTTTCTGCGGAGGGGCGACCATGGCCCTGCGCCGCAGCACCCTGGAAGGGATTGGCGGATGGGCCGCCCTGGGGGCGCACCTCGCCGACGATTATCAATTGGGTGCTCTGAGCCGCGCCCAGGGGAAGCGGACCGTGCTCTCTCCCTATGTGGTGGATACCATGGTCCATGAGGCGGATTGTTCGGCATTTTATCAACATGCCCTACGCTGGTCGCGGACCACGCGGACGGTACAGCCCGTGGGCCATACATTGGCCTTTATCAGCTACCCCTTGCCCGTCGTGGCCCTGCTCGCCCCTGGGGCCGGCCAACCCGGGCTGATGTTTTTAGTGGTGGTCCTGGGCTTGCGCCTCGTGTACCATTACGCGATCTTGAAAAAACTGCGGATCACCAATTCCGAGGGAGTGCTCAATGCCTTCCTCGCCGACGGTATGGGCCTGTTAATATGGTTTCATGCCCTTTTTGCCAGACGGATCCGCTGGCGGGGAGACCGCTTCGCCATCGACCCCAAGGGGCGTATGGGCGGGCACGACGGAGCACAGCAATGACGATGAAGACCCTATTTCTGCAAGCCCCCTCTTTTGAAGGCTTCGACGGTGGTGCCGGATCGCGTTACCAGGCCAAGCGCGAGATTCGTTCTTTCTGGTATCCCACCTGGCTGGCCCAACCGGCGGCCATGATTCCGGGCAGCCGGCTGCTGGATGCGCCGCCTGCCGATGTGAGTGTCGAAGAAACCCTGCGCATCGCCGGCGGCTACGAGCTGTGCATCATCCATACCAGTACCCCGTCTTTCCCCTCCGACGTGCGCATGGCCGAGGCCCTCAAGGAGGCGCACCCCAAGCTGATGATCGGCATGGTGGGGGCCAAGGTGGCGGTGGAGCCCGAAGAATCCCTGCAGGCCTCGGCGGCCATTGATTTTGTTGCCCGTGAAGAGTTCGATTTCACCCTCAAGGAAATTGCCGAAGGCCGTCCCCTGGCGGAAGTGGACGGGGTCAGCTATCGCTCGGCCAATGGCACCATTGTCCATACGCCGGACCGGGCGGTCTTGGAGGATATGGACTCCCTGCCCTTTGTCTCCGAGGTCTACAAGCGCGATCTGCATATCGAAGACTACTTCATCGGTTATCTGAAGCACCCCTACATTTCCCTGTATACGGGCCGCGGCTGCCGTTCCAAGTGTACCTTCTGCCTCTGGCCCCAGACCGTGGGCGGGCACCGCTATCGCACGCGCAGCGCGGAGAACGTCCTGGAAGAGATCCGCTACATTCAGAAGAATTTCCCCCAGGTCAAGGAGATTTTCTTCGATGACGACACCTTTACCGATGACCGCCCCCGCGCCGAGGAAATCGCCCGTGGGCTGGGCAAGCTCGGGGTCACCTGGTCGTGCAATGCCAAGGCCAATGTCCCCTATGAGACGTTGAAGATCCTCAAGGAAAATGGCCTGCGCCTCCTTCTGGTGGGTTATGAGTCGGGGGATCAGCAGATCCTCAACAACATCAAGAAAGGCCTCAAGGTGGAGGCGGCGCGCAAGTTCACCGCCGACTGCCACGAGCTGGGCATTGTCATTCATGGCACCTTCATTCTCGGCTTGCCGGGTGAGACCCGGGAAACCATCCAGGAAACCATCCGCTTTGCCAAGGAGATCAACCCGCACACCATCCAGGTGTCCATCGCCGCTCCCTATCCGGGCACCTTTCTCTATGATCAGGCCAAGAAGGAAGGCTGGCTAACGGAGGATTCCGAGGCCCATCTGGTGAATGACCGCGGTGTGCAGATCAGTCCGTTGAGTTATCCCCATCTCAATCACACCGAGATTTTTGACTCGGTGGAGACCATGTACAAGCGTTTCTACTTTCGTGCCGGAAAGATCGCCGAGATCACCGGGGAAATGATCAAGAGTACCCAGATGATGAAAAGGCGTCTGCGGGAAGGGGTCGAGTTCGTGCGCTTCCTGCGCCAGCGCCACGGCTAAGGTGACCAGGAGGGGAAATCGGCGGGTGATCTTTACTGCCGATGATTTTGGTCTGGATCCGGCGGTCAATGCCGCAGTGGAATCGGCCCATCGGGATGGCGTACTCAACACGGCTAGTCTTATGGTCGGGGCGCGCGCCGCGGCGGATGCCGTAGCGCGCGCCAGGACCATGCCCGGATTGCATGTGGGGCTGCATCTGACCCTGGTGGATGGGTGTCCGGTCTTGCCGGCGCAGCAGGTGCCGGACCTGGTGGACAGTAGTGGGCATTTTGCCGCCGATCTTTGGTGGCGGGGGGTGCGTTATTTTTTTATCCCGCGGGTACGCCGGCAATTGGCCGCGGAGATCCGTGCCCAGTTTGCCGCTTTCCAGGCAACCGGTCTGGTTCTGGATCATGCCAATGCCCACAAACACTTACATTTGCATCCCACGGTCCTGTCGCTGATGCTGCGCATTGGCCGGGAATTCGGTCTGCGCGCTGTACGGCTGCCCTGGGAGCCCCTTGCCGCCGCCCGTTGCGGGGGGGCGAAGGGGCTGGCGCCAGCCCTGTGGTCCTTGTTCCTCAGCCCGTGGCTGCGCCTCATGCGCCGGCGCCTGCGCCGCTTTGGCATGGTTCACAACGATGCACTCTTCGGTTTGACGTCCACGGGTGTCATGGATAAAGCGGCGTTGTTACGGGCATTGGCTTGCATTCCCGAAGGCAGCAGCGAGATTTACTTTCATCCGGCCTTGGCCCGCAGCGCGCTTTTGCAGGCCTTGATGCCCACCTATCGACATGATGCGGAATGGGCGGCCCTGTGCAGTCCGGAAATAGCCCAATATCTGCAAGCCCAGCATATTCAAAAGGTACACTTCAGTGATCTGGTCGCCCATTAACCATTTTCTCCAGCGGGTTGGAAAGGTATATCTGGGCGCCCTCATCCGCCTTGTCGATATATCCCAGCGGCATGCCCGTGTGGTCTTCGCGACGCTGCTGGCCATGGCCCTGCTGGGGCTTGTTTATACGGCAACGCATTTTGCCGTTGATACCGATACCAGTAACGCCCTTTCGCGGGATCTCCCTTTTCAAAAGCTGGAGCACGCATATCAACGGGACTTCCCCCAGGAAAAAAACACCATCATCGTGGTCATCAATGGAAAGGACTCGGCCTTGGCCGGGCGGGCGGTGGATCGCCTGAGTCAATGGCTGCGCGCCCATCCCCGGCAGTTTGAGAACGTCTATATCCCTGGGGGCGGTAGTTTCTTCGAACGCAATGGTATTCTTTATCTTTCCCGGCAGGATCTGCAATCCTTTGCCAACCGGGTTACCGATGCGCAACCGCTCATCGCCAAACTTTCCCAGGATCCCAGTCTCTCGGGATTGTTGGGCCTGATGAACCAAGCCATTGATCAGCGCCTGCAAGGCGGGGCCAGCCTGCCGGGTCTGGACAGAATTTTTATGGAGATGCGCAAGGCTGCGGACGCGCAGATGGCAGGGCAATTCTATCAGGTTCCCTGGGGAAGTTTGATGGGAGGCGGTGCGACGGACGCATCGGGCCGGCAGCGTTTCGTCATCATCCGGCCGGTGCTCGACTATCACTCTTTGGAGCCGGCTGACCAGGCCCTGCGGGCCTTGCGGGCGGGGATCACGGACCTGCATCTGGATCAGGCCCATGGTCTGGATCTGGGCATAACCGGCGAAGCGGTGCTGGACTCCGAGCAACTCAAAACGGTGGCGGCCGGGGCGGGGTTCTCCCTGGGGCTTACTTTCGCCGTGGAGATCCTCCTCCTGGTGGTGGCGCTGCGTTCCCTACGCATGGTGTCGGGGGTCCTGCTCGGGCTGATCGTCGGTATGATCCTGACTACGGCGGGCGCCCTCCTGATGATCGGTCCCTTCAATTTGATTTCCGTAGCCTTTGCGATCCTGTTCATCGGCCTGGGTGTGGATTTCGGCATACAATTTTGCATGCGCTATCGGGAAGAGGTTTTTGGCGGGGCGCCCCATCCCGAGGCGCTGCGCCGCGTGGCCCGCGGCCTGGGTAGTGCCTTGAGCCTGGCGGCGCTGGCCGCCGCCCTGAGTTTTTACGCCTTTGTGCCCACCAGCTATGCCGGTATTGTCGATCTGGGCCTGATATCGGGTACGAGCATGCTGATCGCATTGCTGATGACCCTGACGCTGCTGCCCGCCTTCCTTACCCTGTGGCCGGCACGCCAGCGGCCCCCGGTACACAGCCTTCCTCATCCGGGCCTGACGCCGGCTCTGGTCCGTTATCCCATTCATCGCTATGCCTATGGGGTGCTGGCGATGGTTATGGTGCTCGCTGTCCTGGCGGTTCCGGCAGTCCTGCGTGCGTCTTTCGATTTCAATCCCCTCAGTCTCATCGACCCCCACGCCGAGGGGGTGCGAGTCTTTCGTCAACTCCTGGCCGAGCCGGGTACATCGCCCTACCGGATTGAGATCGTCGCCCCTGACCTCTCGTCCGCCAATGCCCTGGCGGCGCGCCTGGACAAGCTGCCAGCCGTGTCGCAGGCCGTGACGCTTTCCAGTTATATCCCCGCAGAGCAGAGCGAAAAACTGGCCGTCCTGCAAAATCTGCAAATCCTGGTACCGCCTTTTTCGCTCCTGATGCCGGCTGCTTTACAGCCGCCGGCGGCGGATACGGGCGCCGTGCTGACCGATTTTTCCGGCAGGCTGGTGGCCTTGAGCATGGCTGAGGGGCAAGGCAGCCCGACTGGACAGGCGGCCATGCAATTGCAAAGCGCCCTGCAGCGTTTTCACCATCGCTACGGCGATAATCCGCAGGCCATCAACGCGTTGCAGGAGCGGATCATGGGCGGCTTGCCCCCCGAATTGCAACGCTTGGGGATGGCCCTGACGGCTGCCCCCGTGACCTTGCAGAGCCTCCCGGAAGATTTGCGTACGCGGTATGTCACGCCGCAGGGTCAGGCCCGGATCGAAGTGTTTCCCCGGGCCAATCTCAGCAGCAACGCCGCCATGCTGGACTTTGTCCGCAATGTCCAGCAGGTGGCGCCGCAGGCGGCCGGCGCACCGGTGATGCTGGTGGAAGGCGGCGAGGCCGTGCTGGCGGCCTTCCAGGAGGCCACGGCCATTGCCATGATCAGCATTTCCCTACTGCTCCTCCTGGTCCTGCGTTGTTGGCGCGATACCCTGCTGGTGATGGCGCCCCTGTTGTTGGCGGCGCTTTTCACCGTGGCGAGCATGAGTTATCTGGGGCTTTCCTTTAACCTGGGCAATATCATCGTTCTGCCCCTGCTGATCGGGCTGGGCGTGGCCTTTGCCATCTATATCGTGGCGCGTTGGCGCAGTGGAACGGATGTCGCCCACATGCTCCAGACCAGTACGCCCCTGGCGGTGTTTTTCAGCGGGATCACCACCTTGAGCGCCTTTGGAAGTATGGCCATATCCCTTGATCCGGGCATGGCGAGTTTGGGCAAGACCCTGAGCCTGGCGCTGGCCATGGTGCTCTTGTGCATTCTCGTGGTATTGCCGGCATTGCTCCTGCTGTTCACCCATTCTCCCCGCGAACAGGGTATCGCCCAGGATGAAGGCCGCTGAGGGAGGGCGGTCCGCGGGCCGCAGGCTGCCAACGGGCCCGATATTGATTTATGCCAGCGGCTTGCTGGGGCTCGTGCTGGCCCTGGTGCTGGTGCTGCATGAGGGTGCCCGCGGCATCCTGCAGATTCTGGCTCACAGCGGCTGGGCCCTATTATGGCTGCTGCCGTTCCATTTCTTACCGCTGGGCCTGGATGTCCTGAGCTGGAAATGGCTGCTGCGCGGGGAAGATCGCGCGGGTTTTTGGTATCTGCTCTGGGTCGCAGCGGTACGCGAATCCGTGAACGGCCTCCTGCCCGTCGCGCGGGTGGGTGGGGAAGTGGTTGGTGCGCGGCTGTTGGCCCGCCACGGCGTTCCCGGTTATCTGGGTGGCGCCAGTATCATGGTGGAGATCACCCTGACCCTGGTGAGCCAGTTCCTTTTTACCTTGCTGGGTCTGGTCATCCTGGTCTATGCCATCAGCGACCACGCCATGGAACTGGCCGTGTTCCTGGCTTTGGCTTTCATGGCGCCCGTCCTGCTCGGCTTTCTCTGGGTGCAGCATCGCTGGGGTTTTTTCCAGATCCTCCAACGGCTCATGAAAATGCTGCTGGGCGGCAAGGACCTCCTCTTGCGTCTGGGGAATCCGGCCCTCCTGGATGCCGAAATCCGCACCCTGTATGGTCAGCGCTGGGCCCTGTTGAGCCCCGTTTTCTGGCAGTGCATGGGCCTGCTGGCGGGGGCCCTGGAGGTGTGGTTTACTTTCTGGATTCTTGGCCATCCCATTCCCCTGTGGGCGGCCGTCCTGATGGAAAGTCTCGGCCAGGCCCTGCGTAGCGCGGCCTTTCTGGTGCCGGGCGGTATCGGTATTCAGGAGGGCGGCTTTGTGCTCTTTGGTGCTGCGGCGGGTATCAGCCCGGATCTGGCGCTGGCCTTTTCCCTGGCGCGCCGCTTTCGGGAACTGGTATTGGGCGGGCCCGTACTCTTGTCATGGCAAGCCCTGGAAGGGCATTATTTACACCGAAAATGGCGGCAGGCCCAAACACCGAAAGGAGAAGCATCATGACGGCGGCCATCCTGGAGATGGGGTCCAACGAGCATCGCGACCTTTTTTGCCAGTTTTTTCACGACACGCATATCCGCTTTGATCCGCAGCAGATCGACTGGCCCCATCTCGACGAAGACGCCTATCGGCGTCTGGTGGCTTTGCCTTTCTGGGGCGAGGCGGTGGCCACCGAAAGTGTTACCGCGCGCATGGTGCAGAATATGGGCGAACAGGAGCCCGACCCGGTCGTGCGTTCGGCGGTGGCCCTGGATGGCCTGGAAGAGCAACGCCACGCGGATTTGCTGCGCGCCCTGGTGGAGCACTACGGGATCAAGATTCCGCCCTTACCGGCAGCCCCGGCCGTACGGGATCCCTATTGGGAGTTTCTCTACACCGGTTACGGCGAGTGCCTGGATTCCTATTTTGCCTTCGGCCTTTTTGCCCTGGCCCGTGATTCGGGCTTTTTCCCGCCTGCACTGGTGGCAATCTTTGACCCCATCATGCAGGAAGAGGCCCGCCATATCATCTTTTTTATCAACTGGCTGGCATGGCATCGCAGCCGCCTGCCGTGGTGGAAGCGCATGGGGCTGGAACTGCGGCGGATCCAGGTCATTGCCATGCAGGCCTGGGCGCGGATCCGGACGGCACGCGGTCTCAACGAGAGTCGGGAAGAAAATTTCACCTTGACGGGGCACAAGGAGATCAGCAACGACATCAGCCTGCGGGAGCTCCTAACGCTGTGCCGAAGCGAAAATGAAAGGCGTTTTGCCCCCTATGACCCGCGTTTGCTGCGGCCGAAGCTGGCGCCGCGCATTGCCGGGATGCTATTTTTTTTCTTGTCCCGAGCGAAGGCGGCCTGATGCGCCGCTGGGCGCTTGTCGTATAGACTGTTCGGTATGTTATACTTCATCGATTTTGTCAGCCATCGCGTTGCCTGTTCAGCCGGCAAAAACACAGGAGAAACCAGGTATGGGCGTTCCACTAATCCAAAGCTATCGGGTAGGACGGTATATCCTCGCGCAAAAATTGCGGGGGCGTAAACGCTATCCCCTGGTGCTGATGCTGGAACCGCTGTTCCGCTGCAATCTGGCCTGTTCCGGCTGCGGCAAGATCGACTACCCCGATGATGTGCTGGACCAGCGCCTCTCCGTGGAGGCGTGCATTGGCGCTGCGGAGGAGTGTGGCGCACCCATTGTTTCCATCGCTGGCGGCGAACCGCTGATTCACAAAGACATGCCGGCCATCGTGCAGGGATTGGTGGAGCGCAAGCGCTTCGTTTATCTCTGTACCAATGCGCTGCTCCTGAAAAAGCGGATGGAGGACTATACCCCTTCTCCCTATCTCACCTTTTCCATTCATCTCGATGGCAACGAAAGGCGCCATGATGACTCCGTCTGCCAGCCGGGGACCTATCAGCGCGCCACGGCAGCCGTGCGCGAGGCCGTAGAGAAGGGCTTCCGCGTAACCGTGAACTGCACGCTCTTCCAGGGGGAAAGCGCGGCAGAGGTGGCGGACTTCCTGGACGACTGCAAAAAACTTGGTGTGGAGGGCGTCACCATTTCGCCCGGATTCAATTACGAACGGGCCCCGCAGCAGGAGGTCTTCCTCAAGCGCCAGGGCTCGCGGCAGTTGTTCCGCGATATCTTCCGCTTGGGCAAGGAACGGCAATCGCGCTGGCGGTTTAACCAGTCCAGCCTCTTTCTCGACTTTCTGGCCGGCAACCAGACCTATCAGTGCACCCCCTGGGGCAATCCCACCCGGAATATTTTCGGCTGGCAAAAACCCTGTTACCTTCTGGTAACGGAGGGGTATGCCAAAACCTTCCAGGAGTTGCTGGATGATACCCCCTGGGAGAAATACGGCGTCGGCAATCATGCCAAGTGCGACCAGTGCCAGGTGCATTCGGGCTTTGAACCGACGGCGGTGAACGACACTTTTGCCCACCCCATCAAGGCCTTGAAGGTGGCGTTACTGGGACCCCGCACCGCCGGTCCGATGGCGCCGGACCTGCCGTCCACACCGCCGTCGGCGGGGGCGGAGCATCCGGTGTTCCCGTTGCGCGTCGAGCGTTAAATTTACTGTCCTGTTGTCAGGAGCGTATCGTGACCAATAAAAAACGCATGATCGGGATGGGCGCGGTGGCGTTGTCCCTACTGCTGCCCTTGAGCGCTGCGCCGGCGTGGGCGGATGCCGCCGTT
>NZ_RIZI01000127.1 GCF_003721225.1 Acidithiobacillus sulfuriphilus
TGTCGGGATAGAGGGTGGGGGAGAAGTAGGGGGACTGCCGCAGACCGCCGATGAAGGCGCTGGTTTCCCCGGTGGGCTGATCGACGACGACGGCGACGGGGACCTGGCGGGCATCCAGGGAGACACCGTAGCCGAAAAGAAAGAGCAACAGCACCGGCATGACGAAGGCGATGGCGATGGCCGATGGATCCCGCAGGATCTGCAGGAACTCCTTGCGGATCAGGCCGCGCAGGCGTTGGGCGTTCATGAGGCCCTCCGGACCCCGGCCTCGTGGCTCTGGATGAGCTCCACGAAGGCATCTTCCATCGTTGGATTGGGCAGATCGGGGCGGCGGGCCTGGGCGCGAATCTCCTGGGGGCTGCCCAGGGCCAGGATCTCCCCCAGGGACATGAGTACCAGATGGTCGCAGTATTCGGCTTCGTCCATGAAATGGGTGGTGATCATCACGGTGACCCCTCCCTCGGCCAGGGTATTGATGCGGCTCCAGAACTCCCGCCGCGCCAGGGGGTCGACGCCGGAAGTGGGTTCATCGAGGAAGAGGATGGGGGGTTCGTGCATGAGGGCGCAGGCCAGGGCCAGGCGCTGTTTGAAGCCCAAGGGCAGATCGTCGCCGTTGACGTCGGTGTAGGCAGAGAGGTCGAATTCCGCCATGGCCCAGTCGATGCGCCGCCGCCATGG
The DNA here is from genome assembly GCF_003721225.1 of Acidithiobacillus sulfuriphilus. Lineage (GTDB taxonomy): Bacteria > Pseudomonadota > Gammaproteobacteria > Acidithiobacillales > Acidithiobacillaceae > Acidithiobacillus_B > Acidithiobacillus_B sulfuriphilus. The sequence goes on from NZ_RIZI01000127.1 coordinate 679, forward strand.
CGCGCCGCGCAGGCCATAGGCGCTGGCGAAAAAATGCAGGTTCTGGGTCACGCTGAGATTGCCGTAGAGGGCGAATTTCTGGGAGACGTAGCCGATGCGGGCGCGGGCGGCGGCGCCGGCCCGGAGCAGGTCTGCCCCGGCCACCCGCAAGGTCCCGGAGGAGGCGGGCAACAGGCCGCAGAGCATGCGGAAGGTGGTGGTCTTGCCGGCGCCATTGGCGCCGAGGAGGCCGAAGATTTCTCCGGCCTTGACGGTGAAGCCGATACCCTTGACGGCCTCGAAATGTCCGAAGAAGCGGCGCAGGTCGCGCACCTCGATAATGCTTTCCCCATCCGGATCCTTGGCGTCGGCTGTGGCCGGGATCTCCGGATGATCGCCGGCCGGCGTGGGCGCCGCCGCGGGGCCCAAGCGCAAGAGGGTAACGAAGGCGTCTTCAAAGCGGGGAGGAACCCCTTGCCAGTGTTCCCCATCCTGGGAGATGGGGGCGCTCTCCTGGCAAACCACCCGCACCCCTTCGGCCTGGATGGTGGCGTCCACGATCCCTGGCCGTTGCGCCAGGCGGGCCTGGAGCTGGCGGCGGGTGAGGCCCTCGTGCTGGACGAGGTAGCAGTGCCCCGCCATGGGGGCATGGAAATCCGTCGGGCTCTTTTGCGCCAGGAGCTTGCCTTCATGGAAGAGCAGGATGTCATCGCAGCGCTCCGCCTCGTCCAGGTAGGCGGTACTGATGAGGATGCTCGTCCCCTTTTCCCGCAAGCCCTGGATGATGCTCCAGAGTTCCCGGCGGGAGATGGGGTCCACGCCGACGGTGGGCTCGTCCAGGAGCAGAACCCGGGGGGCGCGCAGCAGGGCGCAGGCCAGCCCGAGTTTTTGTTTCATCCCTCCGGAGAGATCCCCGGCCCGCCGTCTGCCGAAGGGGCCGAGGGCCGTCAGACGCAGGAGTTCCTCATGGCGGGCGGCCATGTCCGCCGCCGACAGGCCTTGGAGATCGGCGTAGAGATCGAGGTTTTCCTGGACTGTCAGGTCCTCGTAGAGGCCGAAACGCTGGGGCATGTAGCCGATGCTCTCCTGAATCCGGGCGGCGGCGCGGCGGGTGTCTTCCCCCAGGACCAGGATCCGGCCGGCATCGGGGAGCAAGAGCGCAGCGGCCAGGCGCATGAGGGTGGTCTTGCCGGCGCCGTCGGGGCCCAGTAGACCGGTGATCCGGCCGGCCTGCACCTGGAGGCTGACCCCTTGCAGGGCCTGGACCGTCGTGCCGCCCCGGCGAAAGCCCTTGTGCACGTCCTCCAGGACCAGTGCGGCGTCGCTCATGGCATCATTGAGCGCAGGGCTGGGCGGGAAGGGCTTGGGGCATGTTGTCCCGCAACGGGATCTCTACGGTGACGGGCATCCCCAGGCGCAGGCGGTGCTCGGGGTTGCAGGCGTAGACCCGCACGCGATAGCTCAGTTCCGTACGCAGTTCGGTGGTTTCCACGGTCTTGGGGGTGAACTCGGCGGTGGGGGAGATGAAGCCCACCCAGCCCGGGAAGCGTTTGCCCGGAAAGGAATCGCTTTCGATCCAGGCTTTCATCCCCAGACGCACCTGCCCCAAGGATTTCTCCGGCAGATAAGCGCGTACCCAGACCGGGTTATCCAATGCCAGGGTAAAAACGGGGGTTTGCGGGTTGACCATGTCGCCCGGTTCGAGGATGCGGTCCTGCACGACGCCCTCTTCGGGGGCGTAGAGTTTGTTGTCGACGAGTTCCCGCCGGGCCAGGGACAGAGCGGCCTGGTCGGCCTGCAGTTGATGGCGGGCGGCGGCGATGTCCTCCTTGCGCGGCCCCTTGATGGCCAGGATGAGGGCCTGCTGGGCGTGATCGAGATTGGCGCGGGCGGTCTTCAGGGCGGCGGCGGCATTGTCGAGGCTTTGTTTGGGCACGTATTGCTCGGCGGCCAGGGTCTGCTGGCGTTGCCAGGTGATCTCGGCATTGCTCAAGGTGGCTTGGGCAGACGCGACATCGGCGCGGGCCTCGGCAATCTCCTCGGGGCGGGAACCCGCCAGCAAACGGGCCAGGACCTGTTCCTGGGCGGCTACCTGCCCCTGGTCCTTGGCCACGGCGTCCTGGAAGCGTACGGGATCCAGCTCGGCCAGGAGTTGGCCTTTTTGCACCCGGTCGCCCTCCTGCACCTTGAGGTCCAGGATGCGGCCGTCGTCATTGAAGGCGGACTGCACCTGGCGGATGTCGATATTGCCGTAGATGGTGACGACATCGCTGGGCGCGTGCGACCGGGTGAGCCAGTAGGCGGCCGCCCCGCCGACGGCCAATAGCAGAAGCGCTGCAACTGCTCGTTTTTTCTTGGAAATAATCATATATCGATCCTCCGGCGACCAGGGGTTACGATTCCCCGCCCTTTTTCAACAGGGCATTGATGGACTCCAGATCCGCTATGGTCAGCACGCCTGCGGCGGCCTTGAGCTGTACCCGCGCTACCACCTGATTATAAAAGGCGACATTGTAATTCTGCTCCGCGCTGATGTAGTCCGTAGCCGTATTCAAGAGGTCGATGATGGAACGGGTTCCCACCTCGTAGCCTTTGCGCGTGCCCTCCAGGGATACCTTGGCCGAGGACACCGCTTCCTTGGCTGCCCCGAGTTGCGCCACGCTGTCTTTGAGATTGAGAAAGGCCGTTTGGGTGTTGAGGGTGACCTCGTCGCGCACGCTGCCCAGATGATCGTTGCTCGCCATGGCCTGGGCCTGGGCTTGCTGCACCGAGGCGGAAATATGGCCTCCCTCGTAGAGGGGAACATTGAGATTGAGGCTGACCCCTGCCTGATCCATCTTCACGCCGGGGAAAGGAGAGCCCAATTCGTGCGAGGCGATGCCTTGGAGATCGATCACCGGCCAGCGGGCGCGGCGGTTGTACTCCACTTGTTCGTGGGCGGTTTCCATCTGGGCCTGGGCCTGGTGGATGAGGGGCTGACTTTTTATGGCGCTATCCACCCAGTCTTGCATGTTGTCCGGTTGCGGGCCCATAGCCTCGAAGCGCCCGAGATTGTCCAGGATGCCCACGGGATGATGGGTGAGGCGTTGCAGGGCGCGCTGGGCCACGGACACCGCATTGCGCGCCTTGATGACATTTGCCTTGGCGGCATCCAGGCTGGCCAAAGCCTCGTTTACGGCGATGATGTCACCGGTGCCGACCTGGAGGTTGGCCTGCGTCTGCCGGTAAATGCTGTCCAGGAGTTTTTCCTGCTTTTCCGCCACCCGGTCCTGGGCCTGCGCCTGGAGGACATTGAAATAGGCCTGGGCCACTTGGAGGGCGAGTTGCTGTTCGGTATAGATCAGGGTTGCTGCACTGGCCCGTATGCGGCTGTCGGCTTGCTTGAGAGCGGTGAAGGCCTGGCCGTTGAAGACCGCCTGGGTAAGGCTGACGCTATAGCTGTTGGAGAGATAGCCGGTGGAAATGGGTGCGCCGAAGCCGGTGATGCGGGCCGTGTTGTCACCCACGCTGGCGGCCGCGCCAAGATGGGGCAGCAAGGCGGAGCGCGCCAGGGGCTTGTCTTGGAATTCGGCTTGCAACTCCGCCCGCGCCTGGGCTAAAGCGGGATCGGTGGCATAGGCCTGCTGATAGGCTTCAAGGAGATTATCCGCTGCTGCGGGGCCGGCAAAGAGGACGGTCAGGGGCAAGAGCAGGCAAAGGCGATGGCAGGAGCGGCGCAATGAAGGGGCAGGCATGCTTGCTTCCTATATAACGAATTATGAATATGCTATCGACCGATTGGTCGGGAGTCAATGGATTTGGTGGTCCGATGTCCCGTCGCGGCGCGCCCTCGCCCGTTGATCCAGCCATCATTTGATCATTGCCGGGTTCAGCGAGCGCGCCGCCCGACGATGACGGCGTCATTGCCGAAGCGGTAAATCTCGCTGCCCATGCCTGCCACCGCAAACTGTGCGGCAATTTCCTCCGGCTTGAGGAAGTGATTGCCCTGGACATATTCCGTGAGATTCTGGAAGGCCATGCCGCGCAGGGCGGGATCGCGCAGGGTGTGGACATCGTCAGGCCAAGCGGGCTCCCAGATGACCGCCGCGCCACCCGGCTTGAGCTGATCATGAAGGATGCGGAATACCGTTTCCTTTTCGTCCCAGACGTGGTGCAGGGCGCGGTTCATGGCGATCAGGTCGGCGGCTTCGTCGAGGTGGAAGGTCTTGATGTCGCCTTGGGCAAAGCGCAGGCGCTCGCCCAGACCCGCCGCTGCAGCCTTGGCCCGCGCCTGGGCGACGTTTTCGTCAAAGCCGTCCAGCCCCAGGCCGCGCAGGTGGCTGCAGCGTTGGGTCAGGGCGCGCAGGTACCAGCCATTGCCGCAGCCCAGGTCCACGGCCAGCCCGCCGCGGGCATCCACCTCGGCAAAGATGGGCACGGCCGGGCAGATCGTTTCCTCGAAGGTCTTGCGGAAGTTGGCCTCCAGCATGGCGCCGAACCAGGGGAGAATGGTCTCCCGTTCCCCCAGGACCTTTTCGCCGGGACGCTCGCCGCTGCGCATGAGCCCTGCCGCCCGCTCGGCCATGTGGGCCGAGAGTACCGAGCCCACCGCCAGTGCCATAAGGGTGTCGGGAGCCTCCGGGCGCATGGCGGCACCGTTTTCCGTCAGGGACCAGCGACCGTCGCGCTCGTCCAGCCAGGCAAAGGCAAAGGCCGCCTCGCACCACCGCTGCAGATAACCCGCATCCATCTTGCTGGCGGCAGCGAGGGCCGTGGTGCTGGCTTCGCCCAACTCATGCAAGGCCGTAAAAAGGCCGTTGACCACGCCAATGAAGGCAATGTTGAGGGAGAGGGCGCCTTGCGCCTGTTGGCGAAATGTTTGCGGGGTTACCGTCATGTGAGTCTCCTTAGAGTAAATATTTGCATCCGACCAAGGCGAGTACGAGCAAGGTCCCATAGAGAAAGATGCGCTGATTGATGCGCATGTGCAGATGGTTGCCGGCCCAGAGGCCCAGGAGGAGCGGCGGCACCAGCAGGAGAAAACCCAGCGCCAGGGGCACCGTGAGCAAGGACAGGCCTACATACATGAAGACGCGCAGGACGTTGTCCGTCAGGGCTATTCCCTGGAAGGTGGCGCGAAAGGCCCGCTTGTCGAGGTGGCGCATCTGCAGATAAGCGACAATGGGCGGCCCGCCGCCGCCGTAGAGGCTGCCGACGATGCCGCCAAAAATCCCGAGCGGCACGCCCCAGGGCAAGGAGACCCGGGGCAGGCCTTCGGGCTTCAAGGCCAGCGCATAGACCACATAGGCGAGGATGAAGACGCCGAGAAAACGGGTGAGGTTTTGGGCGTCCGTAGCGGCGAGGATGAAGGAGCCGATGGCCAAGCCTACGAAGCTGCCGGGCACCAGCCAGCGCAATTCCGGCCAGCGAATTTCATGGAAGTCGTAGGCCCCGAGCAGTACCGATCCGAGGAGGTCCAGCAGCAGGACCACGGGCACCACTTCCTTGATGGGAAAGAGCAGGGTGAGCATGGCCACCGCAATCAGGCCTGAACCAAAGCCGATGGTGGCGCGCACATAAAATGCGGCAAAGACGATTACGGTGGCCAACAGGAGCAGGAACGGATGCTCCAGCAGAGCGGTGAGGGATAAAGAGGGAGATAGGACCATACCGACCAGTCTATATGCTTTGTGAAGGGCTTTCCAGGCGAAGGGAAAGGGTAAACGATGGAGGCATGCACAAATAAGGAAAAATCGCCTAATATCCAGCTATGGACATCCCGGAAAAACCGCCGTCTCATGGGGCCGGCCGCTTTGCCCTTGACCAAGGCGCGCCGGCGGGGCCCCAAGCCCCGTTTCCAGCTATGGGGGGATTGGAAGAGACCCGCATTGCGCTGCGGGTTCCATCGCCGGTTTGGGAGGGTTACTGTGGCATTGCCCATTCACGATCATAGCAGGTGAAGACCATGATCCATCGGGGAAGATTCGGCATCCTTCTGTTTGCTTGTCTGGCCTGCCTGAATGGCTGCGCCAGCTCTCCCTCCGGCATCTCCTCGACTACGGCCACCAGCACTGCCGGCGGCGCGCTTCTCGGTGGACTGGCGGGGGCGGTCATCGGCAACCAGACGGGCAGCCCCTTGGCCGGCGCGGCCATCGGCGCCGGTATTGGCGGCGTGGCGGGAGCTGCCCTGGCCCCTCCTAGCCCGAGCGCCCCTTATCCACCCTCGTGCCCGCCCGGTTACACCTGTTATCCCAGTACGCCCGTGCCTGCCTGTCCGGCTGGTTACACCTGCGTCCCCAATGCCCAGTGAGGTTGACCAGATCATGATGACGCTCAGCAACGATATGGAGCAGAATGGCCTTTGCCGGATGCAGGGGGATGCCGGGCCAAGCCATGGCCGGAGGACCGGCCATGGGGCATGGGCGCAGGGTCTGCTGCTCCTTCTCGGTCTCCTCCTGGCGGCGCTGCTGCCCCCGTCGGCCCTGGCCCAATCATCGGGCCTGCCCCCCATCGACGCCCGGGCCTACATCCTCATGAATGCCAACACCGGCGAGATCATCGCCGCCAAAAACGCCTACAGTCCCTACCCCATCGCCAGCATCACCAAGCTCATGACCCTCTATCTGCTCTTTCAGGATATCCAGTCCGGACATCTGCAATTGCAGCAGCGCTTCCAACCGAGCTTTGCGGCCCTGCGTACCGGCGGTTCCCGCATGTTCATGCACCCCGGTCTGCCCTTCAGTGTGCAGCAGATGATCCTGGGGATGACGGTGCCTTCCGGCAATGACGCGGCGGTAGAGGCGGCGGGGCTGGTGGCAGGCAGCGTGCCGCGTTTCGTGCAGGAGATGAACCGGACGGCCCGGCAGTTGGGTATGCTCTCCAGCACCTTTTACGATCCTGACGGCCTGCCTCACCCCAACAATACCGCCAGTCCCTATGACATCGCCGTCCTCAGCCGCGCCATCATGACCCAGTTCCCGCAATTCATGCCTTTTTTCGATCATGAGCATTTTACCTACGCCGGCATTACCAGCCCCAATCCCAACCTCCTGGTGGGCCGCGTGCCTTTCATCACCGGCATGAAGAGCGGCTATACCGATGCCGCCGGCCACTGCCTGGTGGCCACGGGTAGCCAGAACGGCGTGAGCCTTATCGCCGTGGTCCTCGGCGTGCCGTCCTTCCGCGATGAAGGCCGGGGTTTCTGGAAGGCCTCCTGGCAAAGTCTGAAATTGCTGGACTGGGGTTTTGCCAAGACCCTGTGGCTGCCGGCCATGCCGGAGTTGGAGCGCACCGCCGCCCACTGACCCTTTTCGTTCAACAGCCAGCTTGGCCGTTGGCGGGGGTGTTTCGCCGCGACTTCGGTCCGCGCCGTCGTCGTTCTAGGTGAAAGCCCGCGCCCGACAGGCGAACTGTTTGAGCCCGCAGGGCGAGTTTTCGCCTGTCAGCGGGATGAGCCGTAGAACAACAGGCAAGGACCGCCGGAGCAAGAAACACCACCGTCAACGGCCGCTTCCAGATTTCAGCGGCCCGGGGCACCGTCCGGCGCGACCACGGCTTTGGGCTTTTTGAGGAGCAGGATCAGGGGCAGCATGGCCAGAAAACCCCACAGCACCAGCATGAAGGCATCGAGGATACCGCGCATGCTGGCTTGGCTGTTGAGCAGGAGGTTGCCCATGACCTGCCAGGTGGTAGCGTTGGGAGTCAGGCCGGCGGCATAGAGGTAATTTTGCAGGTTCGGGTTGAAGGCATTGATGTGCCCCCCCATTTGACTCCAGCCCACCTGGGTTTCCTGCGTCATGACGGTGGAGACCACCGCGATGCCGATGGATCCCCCCAAGGTGCGCATGAGATTGAAGATCCCCGAACCCTCGGCCTGCTGTGCCTTGCTCAGGGTGGAAAAGGCCAGGGTAAAGAGCGGAATGGTGATGAGGCCAAAGCCGATCCCGCGGATGAAGCCCGGCCAGATGACCCATCCAGGGCTAATGTCGAGGTTGTACTGGGTGGTGAGCCAGGAGCCATAAGCGCCAAAGACGATCCCGGCAATGACGATGTTGCGGGGGTTGATGCCCCTGCCGAGCAGACGGCCGGCCAACATCATGGCGAGCATGGCACCGAAGCCCTGGGGCGCCATGACCAGTCCCGCAGTGAAGGCTTCGTAGCGGATCAGATTTTCCAGCATGATGGGCAGGATGACCATGGTGCCGAAGAGGGCGAGGCCGAAGATGCCGATGCCCAGGCTGCCGATGCTGAGGTTGCGATCGCGCAGGAGGCGCAGGTCCACCACCGGATGAGCTACGGTCAGGGATCGCCAGACAAAAAAGAAAAGTCCGAGGAAGGTCAGCAAGGTCAGGATGATGATGGTCCGGGAGCTGAACCAGTCCTCCTGATCACCCAGGCTCAGGACCGCCGTGAGGGCGCCGAATCCCACCGCCATGAGGGCGAAGCCCAGCCAGTCTACGGGGCGGGGATGGGCGCTCTTGCCGCTGTCCGGCACCATTTGCATGAGCAGGAAGGCCATGATGCCGAAAGGAATGTTGACGTAGAAGACCCAGCGCCAACTCAGGGTGTCGGTGAGATAGCCGCCCAGGGTGGGCCCCAGGATGGGGCCGAGCATGATGCCGATGCCCAGGATGGCCATGGCCTGACCACGCTTTTCCGGCGGGTAGGCCCCGAGCATGATGGTCTGCCCCACGGGGGCCAAGGCCGCTCCGAAGATGCCCTGGATGAAGCGCCAGAGCACGATTTCCGCAAGGGAGTGGGATTGGCCGCACAGGGCCGAGGCAATGACAAAGCCCACCACACTCCACAACATGAGCTTGCGTTGCCCGTAGCGCTCGACGAGCAGCCCGGTGAGCGGCAGGATGATGACATTGGCCACCATATAGCTGGTCAGGGCCCAGGTAATCTGGTCGCTGTTGGCATGCAGGGAGCCCATCATGTGCGGCAGGGCCACATTGACGATGGTGAGGTCCAGCACCTGCATGACCACGGCGAGCATCACTGCAGCGGTAATGAGCGCCCGGGAGGCGGAGTTCTCAGGGGGCATGGACAATCTCCTTGGACAACGACGCAGGGCTCCCAGAGGGCGGAACTCTCAATGCGTATGCTGACCGGACGGTCAGCATACGCATTGGTCGGGAGATGGGCAAGGGCATGGGATGGGAATGCGTCTGGAAAGTCTGATTTTTTCTTGCCATGGTTTGCATCGGCTTGGCGGGTATCGCCTATCTCTATACGAGAAAGCGTTTTCCCTAAAAAGGGATCAATCCCTGGGGGGCTTCGGGCCCCTTTTTTGCTAGTATTCTTGATCCCCCTACTTGCGGAGATGGGGTCCGTACTCACTTTGGAACCAACGAGCAGATCATTCACATGGGCCCCCCCATCCAATCATCCAGCGCCCTGTCCTCAGAGGTATCCATACCGTCCTTTCTGTGTCTTTCTGCAGAGGAGGGTGATTTGCTCGCCCGCTCCGCTCCCCGGTTGGCGACTCCGGAGCGGGCGCAGCGTTTTGCGGAGACCTTTTACGCATGGCTGCGCCATGTCCCGGAAACGGAGCCGATCCTGCACCACGTCGATGCCGGTGCCTGGGCGCGCCTGCGCGCCGGCCAATCCCGCCACTATCGGGAACTGCTCACGGTCCCCTACGACCGGGAGCGGCGCAGGGTCCTGCGCCATCTCGGGGCGATGCATCAGCACATGGGCCTGCCCAGCGAATGGTTGAATGGGGCTTATGCCTTGTACCTGGAAGACTTGCAGGCGGGTGCCAACGCCTTGCCGGACCTGTCGGCAGAAGATCACCAGTCGCTGCGTAAGGCCATCCGCAAGCGCGTGGAACTGGATCGCTTTTGGCAGATGGAGGGATTCCAGGAGGCGACGCTGGAACTCCTGGACACCCAGAAACGTTTTTACCAGGCCCTAGCGGAAATCGGCGGCATCACCCAGGCAGAGGCAGGGGAAGTACCTTCTTCTATGCTGCAAGCCATTGCCGATCGCCTCGCGAAAATCCTGGAGCTGTCCCTCGTCTGGATAGGCTGCCTTTCCCCCGGGGATCCCTGGGTCCGGATTATGGCTGCTGCGGGCCCCGCCAAGGCCTATGCCGATGGGCTGCGGGTCAGCAGCGATCCCGCCCTTCCCGAAGGACAGGGACCGGTGGGGCAGGCCATCCGTTCGGGCAAGGCACAGATGACTGCTGACATCCCCCTAGCCTGGAACGAACCGCAATTTGCCGTCTGGAGAGGGAAGGCGGAACGCTTTGGACTGGGCGGCAATATGACGGCAGCCGCCCGCCGGGAAGATGGGGGCATGGTCACGCTTTCTCTCTATCGGGGCACAGGTTCGTCATTCCCCGACGGCCTCGATAGTCTTCTGAGCAGCCTGGTGCAGGAACTGGCTACTTTTCTGGATCATCAATCCGTCACCACGCGCCTCCTCCGCTTGCAAGGCTATCAGGAAGCCCAGCGCCACTTGCAGCAGGAACTATTGGCGCAACCCGATCCTACCCATATCTACCAGTCGCTGGCGCAAAACCTGGTGCGCTTTGCCGAGACGGAAGGGGTGGATGTCTTGCTCGCGCCTCCCGACTCCCCGGTACTGGAACGCGCCCTGGTTGTGGGGCCTTTGGCCGAGGCCATCCGTACCTTGCCCACCCCCTACAAACAGGCCGCCGATAGTCCGGAGCGTTCCCTCCCCGACAAGGCGTGGTCCACCCGCAGCGCGCAGATCCGCCTGTATCCGGCAGAGGACCCGGCCCTTCCGAATGCTTGGCGCGAGGGCCCCCTTTCCGGTGTCGGCGCCGTCGGCGCCTGGCCATTGCTGCTCACCCCCGAAGAAGAACCCGTCGCCGTACTGGTCATCTTCGCCCGTGCGCCCGATACCTTTTCTACGGAATTGACCCATCTCATCAACGAGATGATCCAGTCGGCCGCTACGGCCCTGCGTCAATACGCCGATCGCCAGGCCCTGGCACGGCTCACCACCCTGTACCATGCCCTGACGGCCGAAGGGGACCTGCTCTTGCGGGCGGGGGATGAACGGCGCCTGTTGCGCGATACCTGCCATCGGCTGGTGGAGAGCGGGCTGTTCACCGCCGCCTGGATCGGCCAGCCCGATGACGACGGCCGTTTCTTTCGCTATCTCGCCGCATCGGGGCCCGGCGCACAGGCCCTGCAGCAATTGCAGATCCCCGTTGCGGACAGCAGCGGGGTTGCCCAGCCTTTGGTCACGCGCGCTTGGCACAGCGGGCGCATTCATTACAATCAGGACCATCTGGCTGACCCGGGGCTCAACCCGTGGAGGGATTTTTTGCTGCGCTACCGCTGGCGTTCGGCGGCGGCCGTCCCGATCCGCCGCAACGGTGCGCGCTGGGCCGTTTTGGCCGTGATCGCCGACGAGATGGGGATCTTTCAGCAAGCGGTCCTGGAATTGTTCAGCCGTATCGCCCTCATTCTCGGCCATGGTCTGGATGAGCTGGATCTGCGCCGGAGTCTGCGCGAGGAGCGGGACCGCCAGCAATATCTGGCCCTCCATGACCCCCTTACCGACATGCCGAACCGCGCCTATTTCCTGCAGACCGGCCAGGAAGCCCTGGCCCGAGCGCGGCGGGAGCAGGAACAACTGGCCATCGGCATCCTCGATCTCGACGGTTTCAAGGAGGTCAATGATGTCCTGGGGCACAGCGCCGGCGACCGCCTCCTGCAAAGCATTGCCGGACGACTGCAGGGCATCCGCCGTGGCGGCGATGTGGTCACGCGGCTGGGGGGAGACGAGTTCGGCTTCCATTTCCTGGTTACCGATGCCGGCGACCTGGCGCTTATTTCCCAGCGGATACTGACGGCGGTGGTCAGCGCTGCGGCGACGGCGGCCGACATGCCCATTTCCGGCAGCATCGGCTGGGCGCTCTTTCCTGGGGATGGGGAAGATTTCGACATCCTCTTCGCCCGTGCCGACGAGGCCATGTATGCCGCCAAGTCCGCCGGCAAATCCACCTTCCGGCTCTATGGCGGCCCGGTTTCCCAATCGGCCCAGCGGCGCATCTGGGTCCATCAGCATTTTCCGCGGGCCATTGCCAGCGAGCAGGTGCGATTCTTCCTGCAGCCCCAGGCGGATGTGCTGGCCGGGCGGCTGGAAGGGGTGGAGATGCTGGTCCGCTGGCGGCGGGAGGACGGCCGCTGGAACACCCCCGGGAAGTTCATGTTCGTCGTCGAAGAGGACATTCATCTCATCCGCGGGCTCGGTATATGGGGGCTTCAGGAGGCCGCCCGCCTACGCCAACGTTTCGCGCAGCTCGGGCTGGCTCTGGGGATATCCCTCAACATCGGGGCGCGGCATTTTCTGCATCCGGCCTTTCTGGATGACCTGGAAGAACATTGCCCCCAGGGGAAGGGGATCACCCTGGAGATCACCGAGACGGTTGCCCTGGCCGACCTCAAGACCTCCGCGGCAATCGCGGCAGCCCTCAAGGATCGTGGTTTCCGGCTGTCCATGGACGATTTTGGCACGGGATATTCTTCCTTGCTCTATGCGGCAAAGCTTCCCTTTGACGAACTCAAACTCGACCAGGATTTCGTCCGCAACTTCCGCCATGACCATGCCAGTTTTGCCGTGGCCGGCGCGGCGCGTTTGCTGGGCGACCTCTCCGGCCGTTCGCTCATCGCCGAAGGCATCGCTACCCCCGCGGATCTCGCCCTGTGGATGCGGATGGGGGGGACCCGCATCCAGGGCTACCATCTCTCACCGCCCTTGGCGGAGAACGCCTTTTTGACCTGGCATAGCTGGCTGTTGCCCTTGCTGCGGACCGCCCCGGCCATCTGTCCCCTGGAGGACCTGGCGCTCCTCATCCACATCACCGAAGATGCCGAGTCCTTACGGGAACTCTTTCGCCATACGGCGGAGGCTTGCCCTCTCGGCATCTGGTTCGCGCAGAAACAGGGCAAATATGGAGGCCTGCCGGGTTTTGCCGAGGCAAAGGCGGTCCATGAACGGCTCCACCAACTCACCCCCGACAGCCCGACCAGAGAGCGCGCGGATCTCCAGAGGAAAATGCGGGAAATCACTACCCAGCTTTATCAGGAGGTGGCGGCACTCGATAGGCGGTGCGGGCGGCTCCCCCTCCAGGCGGGGCGGAATGCCGATAAAGGCTGGCGCTATGCCCACGAATCCTGAACCATGTTTGTGGTGCGCATGGTGCGCAGGAGGATGGCTGCCGTGATCTTCGTAGTCTCCGTGGTCTGCCGGCGGCGGACTCGGCCGACCATCTGCCACGACCCGAATCCCCCGGCCATGTCGGAGCGCGCCTACTTGGAAGAACCCAGCATGGAGTTGCGTACCATTAATAGAATGATCCCATCGAAAATCAGATTCACCCCAACAAAAATACCCACCAGGATGAGCGATCCTGCGGGCCAGGTCACGATAAATAATATAGCTATCAACACATCAATGATGCCGCTAAAAATAAACCAGCCGCGCCCATGGGTAGAATAAACCTGTGATTGGGTAAAATTTCTATACGCATCCAGTACAAAATAAAGGATAAACAGAAGGGCTATGCTGGCAATTCCTGCCGCCGGCAAGGCAATCATGATAACTCCTACGGTAAGCAGGAGCAGCGGCTTGAGCCAATCCGCCAGATGATGCTGATTGAGCTTGTAGCTATGCACCAGCCAGACAAAGCCTGCGATGACCAATATGCCGGCTATGAATCCCGCGGTAAGCGCGGAAAGGATGATCGGCGCAACTAAACCGCCAATCCCTATGATGATCAGCAGGATAGCGATAAATATGGAATATTTTCCAAAGCTTTTAAGCTCCGCGTCTACTATGGTAGCTATGGAAGGTAATTTATCCATCATTTGCCGGTCCTTTCCGTCTTTTGCAGAAGGCGAGTGTTGAATGCACCGTTAATGCTAATTTATGTATCTTGCTCAATGCGCAACCACACTGGGTTAGAATGGGTAAAAGTATTATACATTTTTCTAATTTGCCAGACAGAAACCACCATATTATAATGCTATTCCTGTCTGTGGAGATTTGCAACATGCAGACCCTGTTGCGCAGAAACCGCACAGAGGATGCGGTTGTGGTCGTATGCTTGTTTTGCGAACCGCCCAAAGTGGTTTCGCCAGGGATCCCTATTGGGAGGTGTCATGCGCTGGAGTCGTTATTGGCAGGATGGAAAGGATGCCATCGGTATATGGCTGGACGGTGATCTTCTCCGCCTGGACGCCCTGGACCTGCCGCCTGGTCTGGACCTCCTGCTCGCTGACGGTCCGGCCCTGGCGCCGGACCTTTATCGCCATCTTCGCCGCCTCCCGGGTGACGCCTTGCTGAATCCGCAGGAGTTTTCTTTCCTACCTCCCGTGCCGGGGCGAAAAATCCTTTGCGCCGGATTGAATTACCATAGCCATGCCCTGGAAACAGCCATGCCGTCGGTGGATTTTCCCAATCTTTTCATCCGGTTCAGCGATACGCTGGTGGGTCATGGGCAAGCCCTGCAGATCCCGCCGGTTTCCACCCAGTTGGACTATGAAGGGGAATTGGCGGTCGTCATCGGCAAGGCGGCGGGGCCGCTGGCGCCGGAAAATGCCCTGGATCATGTGGCGGGTTACACGATTTTCAACGATGCCAGCGTACGGGATTTCCAGTTTCGCGGTAGCCAGTGGACCTTGGGCAAGAATTTTCCGGCTACGGGTGGTTGCGGGCCGGCGCTGGTCACTGCCGACGAGTTGCCACGGGGTGCCCATGGCCTATTTCTGCAAACCGAGATTGACGGGGTATTGCTCCAGGATGGAAATACCGCGGACATGATCTTTGATGTCGCGGCGCTGGTGAGCGCTGTCAGCATCGTTACGCCCTTGGCTGCGGGCGATATGATCGTTACGGGCACCCCGGCGGGCGTGGGGTTCACTCGCCAGCCCCCGCGTTTTCTTCGCCCCGGAGAAATTTGCACAGTGCGCATCGAAGGCTTGGGCGCCCTTATCAACCCCGTCGCCCCGGCGCTTCGCTCCCGGGCTGGGTAAGGGGAGCTCCATCGGCAATGATCCGCAAGGGCCTGCAACTGACGGATTTTGGACAAAAAAGCAACAGGGAGTTAGGTCTTTCATCCTAACTCCCTGTTTTATATTGGGTAGCTGATGGGGCTCGAACAAACGACAATCGGAATCACAATCCAAAATCAAACAACACCCCCCACTTTCTGAAATATAAGCATTTTTCATAATATAGAAATATCATTGTGTTATTCCATTTCTAAATCATTAGGGCATTTTTTATCCAGGGCCAAGAGACAATAGAACGGAGCCGCTCGGGATCGTTTTCGAAAGCTCGCAGAGC
>NZ_RIZI01000128.1 GCF_003721225.1 Acidithiobacillus sulfuriphilus
CCGGGGGGGCATGGCATTCTCATCGAGCCTATGGAGTTGGTGGCCGCCAATAATCGCCTGGAGAACCTGGGCGGGCGCATCGATGGCGAGAATCAGGCCCTCCTGCGCGCCCTCAGCGATGAGGCCCGCCTGCGCCTGCCGGGGCTGAATCAGTTGGTAGAGGCGTTGACCTGGATGGATCTGGCCATTGCCGCCGCCCAACTCTCCCAGCACCTCAAGGCCAAGGCCCCGGAGATGATGGAAGAAGCCATCCTGGTGCTGGAAGATGCCTATCATCCTCAGCTTCTGCTTGCCTACGCCGACGGCCATGGACCCCGGCCCCGCCCCTTGTCGGTGCGCATCGACGATGACTGCCCCATCCTGGTGGTGACGGGCCCCAACACCGGCGGCAAGAGCGTGTCCCTCAAGACCGTGGGCCTGATCACCGTCATGGCCCACTGTGGTCTGCATGTGCCGGTGGAGGGGCGCGCTATCGTGGGCGGATTTACCCGTCTTTTTGTGGACATGGGCGACCCGCAGAACGTGGCCTTTCAGCTTTCCACCTATTCCGGCCATGTGGAGGTCCTCAAGCGGCTCATTGCCGAGGCCGACGATAAGACCCTCATCCTTCTGGATGAACTGGGTACGGGGACGGACCCCGAGGAGGGAGCGGCCTTGGCCATGGCGGTGCTCGACCAACTCGCCGGCCGCGGCGTACACGGCATGGTCACCACCCACCTGACGCCCCTGAAAGGCTTTGCCGAGACCCATGCCTGTCTGCGTAATGCCTCCATGCGTTTCGACGAGCAGCATCTGGAGCCCACCTATGAGTTGCAGATCGGCGTTTCCGGCCGATCGTTGGGGTTGGTGATCGCCGAAAAGCGCGGTTTGCCCGGCGAGTTGGTCGCCAGGGCCCGGGAATATTTGCGGGAACTGCAGGGGCATTAACCCTGGATTCGGCAGTTGGCCGTGGGGTTTTTTGCTCCGACGGCCCTTTTCCCCCGCCTTCTCCAAATAGAAAGCGCCTAGGGTGGCGCAATGCTTTTTTATTTGACCTTGCGCGAAAAAATCTCTAGCGTTCCGAAGGTGTATTTTGCTTGTAAGGAGCTCGACCATGACGTCCCCGACTACGACAGAACAGCGGCCCACCGCCCAGCATCAGGAAGAAGAGCTGACGGGTGCGGAGATCGTGGTACGCGCCCTGCGCGACGAGGGCGTTGAGTACCTCTACGGTTATCCCGGCGGTGCGGTACTCTATATTTATGACGAACTCTTCAAACAGGATGCCGTCAAGCACATCCTGGTTCGTCACGAACAGGCGGCGGTTCATGCCGCCGATGCCTATGCGCGGATCACCGGCAAGGTGGGCGTGGCCCTGGTGACCAGCGGGCCGGGGGCGACCAATGCCGTTACCGGCATCGCCACCGCGTATATGGATTCCATTCCCTTGGTGGTGATTACCGGACAGGTGCCGGTGGCACTCATCGGCAATGATGCCTTCCAGGAAGTGGATACCGTCGGGATCACCCGGCCCTGCACCAAGCATAATTTCCTGGTCAAGGATGTCCGCGACTTGGCGAGCACGCTGAAAACGGCCTTTCATCTGGCTGCCACCGGCCGTCCAGGGCCGGTTCTGGTGGACATTCCCAAAGATATTACCGGCCATAAGACCCTGTACCACTATCCCGAAAAGGTCAGCCTGCGCTCCTACAAGCCGACGGTGAAGGGGCATCCGGGGCAGGTGCGCAAGGCGATGCAGATGATCGCCGGCGCGCAGCGGCCGATGTTCTACACCGGCGGCGGGGTGATCCTCGCCAACGGGGCGGAAGAGTTGGTCAAGCTGGTGCGCCGCCTGGGCGCGCCCGTCACCAATACCTTCATGGGGCTGGGCGGATATCCGGCCTCGGATCGCCAGTTCCTCGGCATGCTCGGCATGCACGGCACCTACGAGGCCAACATGGCGGTGCAGAACTGTGATGTCCTGGTGGCCATCGGTGCCCGCTTCGACGATCGGGTAACGGGGAATATTGCCAAGTTTGCGCCCCACGCCAAGATCGTTCACGTCGATATCGACCCTTCGTCCATTTCCAAAAACGTGCGGGTGGATATCCCCATTGTCGGCGATTTGCGCCAGGTCCTGGCCGAGATGAACCAGATCCTCGCGGAGATGGATCATCCCACGGATGCCCGTGCGCTGGCGGCCTGGTGGGCGCAGATCGAAGACTGGCGCAAGCGCGATTGTCTGCACTACATCCAGAACGATGAGGTCATCAAGCCCCAGTTCGTGATCCAGAAATTGTACGAATTGACGGGCGGAGATGCCGTTGTCACAACGGACGTGGGCCAGCATCAGATGTGGGCAGCGCAGTTTTACGGCTTTGACCGGCCCCGGCGCTGGGCCAGCAGCGGCGGCCTGGGGACCATGGGTTACGGCTTGCCGGCGGCCATGGGTGCGCAATTGGCCGAACCCGATTCCACCGTTCTCTGCGTCACCGGGGAAGGCAGCATCCAGATGAACATCCAGGAATTGTCCACCTGTTTGCAGTATCGGCTGCCCATCAAGATCGCCTGTCTCAACAACCATTACCTGGGCATGGTGCGGCAGTGGCAGGAGTTCTTTTACGGCAGCCGCTACGCCATGAGTTATGTGGATGCCCTGCCGGACTTCGTCAAGCTCGCCGAGGCCTTCGGTCACGTGGGCTTGCGCGCGGATAAGCCCGCCGATGTGGAACCGGTGATCCGCGAGGCCCTGCGCCTGAAGGATCGGCTGGTTTTCATGGACTTTCAGGTAGATCCGGTGGAAAACGTCTATCCCATGGTCCCGGCCGGGGCGGCCCTTTCTGAAATGATCCTGGTCTAAGCGCATGCGCCATATCATCTCCATTCTGCTGGAAAACGAGGCCGGTGCGCTGTCGCGGGTAGCCGGTCTCTTCTCGGCGCGCGGTTACAACATCGAGGCCATGACCGTAGCGCCGACCCATGATGCCAGCATATCGCGCATGACGGTGGCGACGCGGGGCTCCGAGGAGGTCATGGAGCAGGTCCTCAAGCAGCTCAACAAGCTGGTGGAGGTCATTCGCGTCCAGGATCTCAGCGATGGCCCCCACATCGAGCGTGAACTGATGCTCATCAAGGTCCATGCCGTGGGGCCGGATCGCGAGGAGGTCAAGCGTCTGGCGGATATTTTCCGCGGGCGTATCATCGACGTCACCGACCGTTCCTATACCATGGAACTCACCGGTACCGGCGAAAAGCTGGATGCCTTTATCCATGCCCTTGACCCCGGTATGGTCATCGAAGTGGTGCGCAGCGGCGCCAGCGCCATCAGCCGCGGTGCCAAGGGCATCTGAACATCCATTTCCTGTTCATTAGATAGCAGTGAGGTTTTCATGAAAGTTTTTTACGATAACGACGCCGATCTTTCCCTCCTTCAGAGCAAGCGGGTGGCCATCATCGGTTACGGCTCCCAGGGTCATGCCCATGCGCTCAATCTCAAGGAATCGGGGGTGGACGTGGTGGTGGGCCTGCGCCAGGGCTCGGAATCCTGGGAGAAGGCGGTGGCATCCGGCCTGCAGGTAAAGGAAACGGCCGGGGCCGTGGCCGGGGCCGATCTGGTGATGATCCTGACTCCCGATGAGGGCCAGGCGGCGCTCTATCGTGAGGACATCGCCCCGCGGATCAAGGAGGGGGCGGCGCTCATCTTCGCCCACGGCTTCAATGTGCATTTTGGCCAGATCCATCCCCGCCCCGACTTGGACTGCTTCCTGGTCGCCCCCAAGGGACCGGGTCATCTGGTGCGTTCCACCTATACCCAGGGTGGCGGTGTGCCATGCCTCATCGCCATCCATCAGGATGCCAGCGGGAATGCCCAGAATCTCGCCCTCTCCTACGCCAAGGCCATTGGCGGCACCCGTGCGGGCGTGATCGAGACCAGCTTCCGGGAAGAGACCGAAACGGATCTCTTTGGCGAGCAGGCCGTACTTTGCGGCGGCGCCAGTGCGCTGGTGCAGGCGGGTTTTGAGACATTGGTGGAGGCTGGTTATGCCCCGGAGATGGCATATTTCGAGTGTCTCCATGAGCTTAAGCTCATTGTCGACCTGATGTACGAGGGCGGCATCGCCAACATGCGCTACTCCATTTCCAACACGGCCGAGTACGGAGATTTGACCCGCGGTCCGCGGGTGGTGAATGCCCAGACCAAGGCGGAGATGAAGAAGATCCTCACCGAGATTCAGAACGGCGAGTTTGCCCGCGAGTTCATCCTGGAGAATCAGGCCGGCAAGCCGAAGATGCAGGCCATGCGTCGCCTGGGGGCAGAGCACCCCATTGAGGTGGTGGGCAACAAGCTGCGTTCCATGATGACCTGGATCGGCAAGAACCGGATTGTGGACCGCTCCCGCAACTAGGGCATCCAGCCCCCTCGGCCAAGCCGGGCGGGGCTTTTCCGCACGGCGGCGTCCTGCTACTCTGCCGCGATGAAAACGTCCTATCCCTATCCCTTGATCGCCCGCGAGGGCTGGCCCTTCCTCGCCGCCTTTCTGGCCTTGGCGGTGTTGCTCCAGATCTTGCTGTCCCTGTACTGGGCCATTCCGGCCTATGCCCTTTTCCTCTTTGCCCTCCAGTTCTTCCGCGATCCTCCCCGCCAAGCCCCCGCAGGCAAGGATCTGGTGGTCTGTCCGGCCGATGGCCGGGTGATTGCGGTGGAAACGGTGGATGATCCCTATCTGGGCCGCTCCGCCCTCAAGATCAGCGTTTTTATGAACGTCTTCAACGTGCATGTGAATCGCATGCCGGTGGCCGGCCGCGTGCAGAAGATCTGGTATTTTCCGGGGAAGTTTTTCAACGCCGCCCTGGACAAGGCCTCCGCGGAGAACGAACGGAATGCCCTCTGGGTTCAGACCGCATCGGGTCAGGACGTGACGGTGGTGCAGGTGGCCGGGTTGGTGGCTCGCCGTATCCTCTGCTATGTGGGAGGAGATGCGGTGGTGACGGCAGGGCAGCGCTTCGGCTTTATCCGCTTTGGCTCGCGGGTGGACACCTATTTACCGCTTTCCGCCCGGGCGCTGGTGACCGTGGGGGAGCGGGTGCGCTCCGGCGCCGATGCCATCGCCACCCTGGGAGAGCCATCGTGAAGGCCCACTATCCCCGCCGGGGCGTGTACATCCTGCCCAATCTTTTTACCACGGCCAGCCTTTTTGCCGGTTTTTTTTCCATGCTCCAGTCCATTGGGGGGCACTATCGCTTGGCGGCGGTGGTGATCTTCATCGCCATGATCCTGGATGGACTGGATGGGCGGGTGGCCCGCATGACGGGTACGGAGAGCGCCTTTGGCGCCGAGTACGATTCTCTGGCCGATGTCATCGCCTTTGGTCTGGCCCCGGCGCTCCTGGTATTTTTATGGGGCTTGCGGGATTTCGGCAATCTCGGCTGGCTGGGGGCCTTCGTCTTTACCGCTTGTGGGGCCCTGCGCCTGGCCCGTTTCAATGCCCAGGTGCAGAACCAGTCCAAGCGCTACTTTCAAGGCCTGCCCATTCCCACGGCGGCGGCGGTGCTTGCCGGGCTGGTCTGGGTGGCGGTGGGGGAAGGCTACCCCTGGTTGACCCAGGTGGCCGAGTATATGGCCCTCTTTCTGGTCTATGCCCTGGGGTTGATGATGGTGAGCAACATCCGCTATCGCAGCTTCAAGGACTTTGATCTGCATGGCCGCGTCCCCTTCGCCTTGGCCATCATGGTCGTGCTGGCCCTCGCCCTCGTGGCCCTGCACCCGCCCTTGGTGCTCTTCGCTACGGCCCTTCTTTATTCCTTGCTGGGACCCGTGCTGACGGTATGGCAACTACAGCGCCGCCGCCAGCAACGCCACCGCAACCTCGATCGGTGAGGGGGTTTCAGTTCAACTCTTGGTGCAGCAGGGAGTGCAGTTGATAGATCAGATCCAGGGCCTTTTTGGGGCTGAGTTGATCGGGGTCGGTGGCGGCAAGGAGGGCCAGGGCAGGGTGTTGGGGTTGAAAGAGCGCCAGTTGTGCGGGATGCTCTGCGGCTCGGAGATTTTCCCGGGCCGGGTCTTCCAGTTCCAGGAGCCGTTCGCGGGCGCGCCCGATGACCGCCTCGGGGATCCCTGCCAGGCGCGCCACGGCGAGCCCGTAGCTCTGGCTGGCGGGACCGTCTTCGACGCGATGCAGGAAGATCACCCCCTCTCCCTGGGTTAGGGCATCGAGGTGCACATTGCTGAGGCCGGGCAGGGAGATTTCCGTCAGTTCAAAGTAATGGGTGGCAAAAAGGGTATAGGCGCCCCGCGCGATGAGGGCCTCGGCGCTGGCCCAGGCCATGGCCAAGCCATCATAGGTGGATGTCCCGCGTCCGATCTCGTCGAGGATGACCAGGCTTTCGGCCGTGGCGAGGTGCAGGATGCGCGCCGTTTCGCTCATTTCCACCATGAAGGTGGAGCGCCCGCCGGCCAGATCATCGGCGGCGCCGATGCGGGTGAAGATCTGGTCGATGGGGCCGATGATCGCCTCCCGGGCGGGCACCCGGCTGCCGATGTGGGCCATTAGCACGATGAGGGCGTTCTGCCGCATATAGGTGGACTTGCCCCCCATATTGGGGCCGGTGATGAGGAGCATGCGCCGGCTTTCGTTGCAATGGAGATCGTTGGGCACGAAGGCGCTGCCCAATTGCGCCTCCACCACGGGATGGCGTCCGTCCTGAATGTGCAGGATGCCCTCGTTGCGGAAGACCGGGGCGCAATAATCCAGGGTCACGGCGCGCTCGGCCAGGGTGCTGAGGCAGTCCAGCCAGGCCACCGTTTCCATGGCTTCCTGCAGGGCCGGGAGATCGGCGCCGACTTCGTCCAGGAGCTGGGTGAAGAGCAGCCGCTCCCGGGCCAGGGCCAGGCTTTGGGCGGAGAGGGCCTGGTCTTCAATGGCCTTGAGCTCATCGTTGATATAGCGTTCGGCATTTTTGAGGGTTTGCCGCCGCCGGTAATCGGCGGGCAGGGGACCCTGATGGCTGCGCCCCACCTCGATATAGAAGCCATGGACCCGGTTGAACTGGATCTTGAGCTGGGTAATGCCCGTACGTGCCCGTTCCCGTTGTTCCAGATCCCGCAACACCCCTTGCAGGTCATGGCTGAGGCTGTTGAGGCGATCCAGTTCGGCATCGAAACCCGCGCGCAGGACGCCGCCGTCCCGGAGGGTGACGGGCGGGTTGTCCACCAGGGCGCGGCAGAGGCGCTCGTACAGACGGGTAAAGCTGGGAATCTTTGCCAGGGCCTCGCACAGGGCAGGGTGGGGCAGGGCCTCCAGGGCCTCGCGCAGCGCCGGCAGGTGCTGGAGTACCTGCCGCAGCAGCGCCATATCCCGGGGGCTGGCGCTTTTCAGGGCGATGCGGGTGAGGAGGCGTTCGCCATCGGGCAGGCCCTTCATGGCCTTGCGCAGGGCAGTGAAGCCTTGGGCAATCAAGGTGTTGACGATATCATGGCGCTTGGAGAGTTCCCGCCCTTGGCGCAAGGGGCGGAGTAGCCAGCGGCGCAGGAGACGCGCGCCCATGGGGCTCTGGGTGTGCTGGAGCACGCCGTAGAGGCTGGGACCGTTGCCCTGCAGGCTGTCCAGGACCTCCAGGGCGCGCAGGGCCGTGGTATCGACGTGCAGTTCTTCTTCCGGGCGCTGGGGGTGGATCCGGCGCACCTGGGTCAAGGGCCGATGTAGCTGGGTTTCGGCGTAGGCGAGAATGGCCCCGGCCGCGCGCAGGGCCAGAGGCAGGTCGGCGCAGCCAAAGCTGGGTAGCCGCGCGCCGAAATGGCGGAGGAGGGTGGCGTGGGTCCGGGCTTCCTGGAAGGCGGTCTTGGCCAGGAAGCGCGCCCGGCTGCGTCCGGCGGCAGGAACGACCTCACCTTCCGGCCAGAGGATCTCGGCCGGCTGCAGGCGCTCGATTTCGTCCGCCAGCGCTGGCCCGCCTACTTCGCGAACGGTCAGGCGGCCGCCGGCGGCATCCAGCCAGGCCAGACCCCAGCGCTGTCCTTCGCCCCAGACGGCGAGGAGGAGGGGTTCATTGCGGGCGTCGAGGAGTTCGCCGTCGGTGATGGTGCCGGGAGTGATCACCCGGACAATGGCGCGCTCCACCGGGCCCCTGCCGTTGGCCGGATCCCCCACCTGCTCGCAGATGGCTACGCTCTGCCCGAGTTTCACCAGCCGTGCGAGATAAGTGTCCAGGCTTTGCACGGGTACGCCGGCCATGGGTATGGGTTGGCCGGCGCTGACACCGCGGCTGGTGAGGGTGATATCAAGGAGTTGTGCCGCTTTTTCGGCGTCGGCAAAAAAAAGCTCGTAAAAGTCCCCCATCCGGTACAGGAGGAGGGCCTCCGGACACTCGGCCTTGAGCCGCAGGTATTGCTGCATCATCGGGGTGTGTTGATGGAGGGCGCCGGAATTATTCACCGTACCAACTCCCCTTTTTCCGCTCAGCAATCGGCGGGGCGGATTTGCTGCGCTGTCCCATCGTGAAGATTTGCCGTTTTTCGGCTCAGGCCGATGCCATGCGGTAGAGTTCGTCCTTGAGGGCGAGACGGCGTTTTTTCATTCCTTCCAATGCGCTATCGCCGGTGGCGGCGTCGTTGCGTTCGATATGCTCGATTTCCGCAGTGAGGGCGTTGAACTCGTCGAAGATTTCGGCAAAGTGCGTATTGCTTTGCTGCAGGGCGTCCATGCGGGCCGCGAGTTGGGGGAATTCCTTTTTCAGGTCCTGGTGTTCCGTCTGCATGCTGCGCTCCTCCTGGTTGCTGGGCGGGCCCGGGATCAGTCCCGGGGTGGTTGCCTATGGACTGCAAATTAGCATTGTGCCCATTGGAGGGGCAAGCGCCCTTGCGGTTGAAGGAAGTGGGGGCGGGCGTTACCATGGATCATGGTAACGGTATAGAGGTGATCTGGGCGCTATGATCGAGGTCAAGTTTTTTGCCAGTATCCGCGAGCAACTGGGTTGCGCGCAGTTGTGCTTGTCGCTGCCGCGGGACGGGGCCTGCGTGGCCGATGTCCTGCAGGCGGTGGAGGCGCAGACGGGGGTGCATCTGGGGGGGCAGCATCTCCTCGCGGCAGTGAACATGGCCCATGTGGCCATGACGGCGCCGGTTAGCGATGGCGACGAGGTGGCTTTTTTCCCGCCGGTGACAGGGGGCTGAAATGCTGGTCAAGGTGCAAGCGGCGGATTTCGACTCCCAGGCGGAGATCAACGCCTTTCCCCAGGAAGGCATCCGCGGCGCGGGTGGCCTGGTGAGTTTTGTGGGGACGGTGCGCGATTACAGCGATGCGGCGGATATCCTGGCCATGGAGATCGAGCACTATCCGGGCATGACCGAGCGGGAACTGGAGCGCATCAGCGCGGAGGCCAGGGCGCACTATGACATCCTCGACAGCCTGATCATCCATCGCTTCGGGCGTTTGGGGCCCAACGAGCGCATCGTCCAGGTGACGGTGTGGGCGCGGCACCGGGCGGCGGCCTTTGATGCCTGCCGTTTTCTCATCGACGTGTTGAAAACCAGCGCGCCTTTCTGGAAGCGGGAGATCACGCCTACCGGCATGCGTTGGGTCACGGATTGCCCCGGTTGCCGGGCGGGAACGCGCGAGGGCCATAGCCATGGGGTCGCGCCGGCCGTTGGCCATCAGCATTCATCCATGCACAAGTGAGCGAAAATGCCGAGCTTTGATGTGGTTTCCGAGTTGAACTTTCAGGAAGTGGACAATGCCCTGCACGCGGCGGTGAAGGAGATCACCACCCGCTACGATTTCAAGGGCTCCAAGGCGACCATGAAACGGGAAGAGGGCAAGGTCACCCTGCTCGCCGAGGACGAGTACAAGCTCGGGCAGATGCTGGATTTGCTCACGGCCCGTCTGGTCAAGCGCGGTATCGACCTCAAGGCGCTGGAATTGGGCAAGGTGGAGGCGGCCGCCGGGGGCATGGAGCGGCAGGTTTGCCAACTCAAGGTGGGGCTGGATACGGAAACGGCCAAACGCATGGTCAAGTTTCTCAAGGACGCCAAACACAAGGTGCAAGCCAGCATTCAGGGGGATCAACTGCGGGTGTCGGGCAAGAGCCGGGACGAGTTGCAGACCGTCATTGCCGCCCTACGCGGGGAGGATTTCGGTCTGCCCCTCCAGTTCAGCAATTTTCGGGATTGACCATGAAAGACGCTGCCCAGCGGGCCCGGCACTTGCTGCGTTCCCATTATCAGGGTGCCTTGGCGACCCTGGATGCGGAAGGCATGCCCTTTGCGTCGGCGCTGCATTATGCCTGTGACCACCAGGGCAGTCCCTGGTTTCTCCTCTCGCACCTGGCGGAACACACGCGGCGTCTGCTTGCCGATCCGCGCGCCTCGCTGCTGGTTTGGCAGCCGGGGCAGGATCTCCTGGCGGCGGCGCGGATGACACTCCTGGGGCGGGTCGTGGCGGCGGAACCCGACGACGCCCTGCGCGCGCGGCTGCTGCGCCTCCTGCCCAGCGCTACCCGCTATCTGGCCTTGCCCGGTTTTCATTTTTATACGCTGCAGGTGGAGCGGGTGCGTCTGATTGCCGGTTTCGGCGAAATGGGTTGGGTGGATGGCGATGCCCATGCCTTCCCCGTCCAAGGCGATCTCTCCGTAGCCGAGGCGGGCGTGGTGGCGCACATGAATGCGGATCATCGTGAGGCCGTAGCTGCCTATTGTCGCCGTCTTGGCGGCTTGCCGGGAGAAGAAGCGGCGGCGGAAATGCTGGCCTGCGATCCGGAAGGGATGGATCTGGACTGCGCTGGCCAACGCTTGCGCGTGGATTTCCCGGCGCCGGTGCAGGATGTGCAGACCCTGCGCGAAGCTTTGGTGGCCATGGCGCGGGAGAAGGGCGGCGCATGACGGCTGCCACGCCCCGGGCATTGCAGGGGCCAAGCATGGCGCCGGAGGTCTGGGGCACTGCTCCTGGGAGCGGACCATGCTGCCCTTGATGCCGGCACCTCGCTCTTCGGCTGGGCCTGTGCGGACTGGCAACGGACGGCTTCGCCTCTTGCAGGTCCTGGGTGGTGATGGCCGTGGCGGGGCGGATCAGGTTGCCCTGGCTTTGGCCGATGGCCTCCACGAGCGGGGTTTTGCGGTGGCGTTCTTCGTGCCTCCGGGTTTTGTGCGCCATCAGGGGGAACGCCTGCGCGGGCGGGCGGTTACCCTTGCCCAGTCATTTTCCCCCTTCAGCGCGGCGACGCTGGGGGCCCTGCGCCAGGCGGCGCAGGGGGTTGATCTGGTACTCACCCATGATTCCCCAGCCCGGCATCTGACCCTGGCGGCCAAGGCCCTGGGTGGCCTGCAAGCCCCCTTGTGGTTCATGCGTCATTGCATCATGCGCCCGCCGGCCCTGCCCTGGGCGCCCTGGCAGCGGCTCTGGGTGGCGCATCAACTGGCCGCCAGCGAAGTGATCGCCGAGAGTCTCATCGCCAGCGGCTATCCTGCCCAACGGGTCACCCGCCTTTATGCGGGCCGCAATCTCTCGTCTTTTTTCACGGCAGACTCCCCGGCCATCAGCGTGTTGCGGGCCCGTCTCGGCCTTGATGTCCATCCGGCGCCTTTTTGCGTCGGCATGGTGGCCCGTTTCGATCGCTGGTCGGGCTGGCATCCCGAGGTGGCGCATCCCAAGGGCTTTGATGTGCTTTTCGCGGCTCTGTCGCGGCTGGATTTTCCTTATCGCGTTCTGCTGCTGGGCCCGCCCAATCCAGAAGATCACGCAGCCCTGCGCGCCATGGCCCAGGCCCATGGCGCGCGTCCCGACTGGCTGATTTTTCCCGGTTTTCAGAACGATATCTCGGCATATTATGGGCTGATGGATGTGAATGTCTTGCCCTCGCGGCGAGAGGGGTTGGGTCTGGCGCTAGTGGAAGGGTTGGCCGCCGGGGTGCCGGTGCTGGGCAGTGGCAGCGGTGGTATTCGCGAAGTGATCCAGGACGGACGCAACGGCTTTCTCTTTCCCGAGGGCGATGCCGTTGCCCTGGCAAGCCTGTTGACCCGGCTGGCCCGGGAGCCGGAGTTGCGGCGGCGCCTGGGTGATGAGGGCAGACGGCAACTGCAGGAGACCGCCTTTGATGAAGGCCGCCTCGTGGGTGGTTTTATGGACTGTTTGGCGCGGGAGCATCCGGCCTCTGTGCATGGCGAGAGGATGCCGTAACGCGGTGGGAAAAAGGGCAGTGGGGTATAAGCGCGGTATCAGCACAGGAGCGTAACTGGTGGAAGCAGCGGAAAAGCAATTGCAGGCATTGGTGGGGCGGCTGCCTGGGGTTGGGGCGGCCGCCTTGATCAGCCGCGAGGGAGTGCCCCTGGCGACGGTGGGGATGGAGGAGGAGTTGGCCGATACCCTGGCCGCCCTGGCTTCGGGGATGTGCGCCCTCGCCAACCGGCTATCGAACAATCTGGCCAGCGGCGCCGTGCGCCATCTGCGGGTGGATCTGGATGGCCAGGACCTGGTCTTCGCCCCGACGGGCTCCGGTGCCGTATTGGCCGTATTGCGGCGGGACGGGACGGGCGAGGCGGGTATCGAGGGTTTGTGCCGGGAAGCACTGGCCCTATGAGCGCCGACGCAGGGGTGGCCGTAGCCCTTCAACATACCCCCCTCTCTGCTTGGCACCGTGCCCATGGCGCACGCATGGTGCCCTTCGCGGGCTGGGAGATGCCGCTCCACTATGGGTCCCAGTTGGCGGAACATGAGGCGGTGCGCAACGGGACCGGTTTTTTTGATGTCTCGCACATGCGGCCGCTGGATATCAGCGGGCCCGATGCGCGCGCCTTGCTCCGGTATGCTTTGGCCAATGACGTGGCCAAGCTCGACGGGCAGGACGGCAAGGCCTTGTACAGCCCAGTGCTGAATGCCCAGGGCGGTATCCTGGATGATCTCATCGTCTATGCCCGCGGTGGCGGCCGTTATCGGGTGGTGCTCAACGCCGGCACGGCCCAGGCCGACACGGCCCACTTCCGGAACCTGGTTGCCGCCCATGGCTGGCGGGTGGATCTGCGGGAGCGCCCCGAGCTGGCCATGCTGGCGGTGCAGGGCCCCCGGGCCCGGGGGCTGGCGGCCGAGGCCCTGGACTTGCCGGTCCTGAATGCCCTGGCGTCCTTTACGGCCATGGAGGGGCATGCCCTGGGCGGGGTCTTCGTGGGGCGGACGGGCTATACCGGTGAGGATGGTGTGGAGGTGATCCTCGCGGCGGAGCAGGCGCCCGTCCTGGCCGAGCGCTTGCGCGATCGCGGTGCCGTTCCCTGTGGTCTGGGGGCCCGGGACAGCCTGCGCCTGGAAGCGGGGTTGAATCTCAACGGCCAGGACATGAGCCCGGCAGTCACGCCCTGGGAGAGCAACCTCGGCTGGACCGTGGACCTGCGCGGGGAGCGGGATTTCCTTGGTCGTGCCGCCCTGGAGGCGCAACGCGCCGCGGGCGTGGGGCGGACGCTGGTGGGCCTGGTGCTGGACGAGGGGATTCCCCGTCACGGCTATGCCGTGGAGGACGCCAACGGCCGGCCCTGCGGAGAGGTCACCAGCGGGATTTTTTCGCCGAGCCTGCGCCGGGGCATCGCCCTGGCCCGGGTGAGCGCCGCCCCCAGCGCGGGCGGCCGGCTCTGGGTCTCCGTGCGCGGCGTGCGTCACCCCGCGCTGGTCGTCAAGCCCCCCTTCTGGCGCGCTGGGCGGCCCAATTTTTCACCATCCAAGGAGAAGTCGTCATGAGTACCGTTCCGGAAAATCTGCGTTACGCCGAGACCCATGAGTGGGTGGAGGATATCGGCGGAGGGCGTTATCGGGTGGGCATCACGGATCATGCCCAGGAACTCCTGGGCGACCTGGTATTCGTGGAGTTGCCCGCGCTGGGTAGCCAGATTCGGGCGGGTAATCCCTGCGGGGTGCTTGAATCGGTCAAGGCCGCCGCCGATCTGTATGCGCCCATTTCGGGGACGGTGGCGGAGGTCAATGAAGCCTTGGGCGAGAACCCGCAATGGCTGAATGAAGACCCCCACGGACGGGGCTGGATCATGGTTGTCAATGCCGATGCCACCGCTTGGGACGGATTGCTGGATGCCGCGGCCTACGCCCGTATCGCGGAGGCCTGAATGCCCTATATCCCCCATGGCCCCGATGAGGTGGCGCAGATGCAGGCGGCCATCGGCATCGCCGATCTGGATGCCCTTTTCGACGAGGTGCCCGCCCAGCTGGGGAGCCACGATCTACTTTTGCCCCTTGGGCTTGGGGAAATGGCGCTGCGGCGGGAAATGGAAGAGCGCGCTGCTGCCAATATCCCTTTGCGCTGTTTTGCCGGTGGCGGCGCTTACGCCCACCATATCCCGGCCATCGTCTGGGAGATCGCCGGGCGGGGCGAGCTCTATACGGCCTATACGCCTTATCAGGCCGAGGCGAGTCAAGGGACCTTGCAGATCCTCTACGAGTACCAGAGCTTCCTGACCCGGCTGACGGAGACGGAGGTGGCCAATGCCTCCCTCTACGATGGCGCCTCCGCCTTGGCCGAGGCCTGTCTCATGGCCCTGCGCCTGCGCGGGGAAGGCAAGGCCATCCTCGTCCCGGAGAATCTCCTCCCTGCCTGGCGGCAGGTCTTGGACAGCATCCTGGGCTGGCAGGAGATCCCCTTGCTGGGGGTGCCCTATGACCGGCAGACGGGGCGCATGCGGTTACCGGAAGGGGACAGCGACAGCGCGGCGCTCATCATTCCGCAGATCAACGCCTTTGGTGGGTTGGAGGCGGTGGATACCCTCACCGATTGGGCCCACGCCCGGCGGATGCTGGCCATTGCCGTGGTCAACCCCCTGGCCTTGGCAATCCTCAAGGCGCCCGGCGCCTGGGGACGGCAGGGGGCGGATCTGGTGGTGGGCGAGGGGCAGGCCCTGGGTATTCCCTTGTCCGCGGGCGGCCCCTTTTTCGGTTTCCTCACCTGCCGCAAGGCCCATGTCCGGCAGATGCCCGGACGCCTGGTGGCGCGCACTGTCGATGCCCAGGAGCGGGAGGGCTTTTGCCTGACCTTGCAGGCGCGGGAGCAGCACATCCGCCGCGGCAAGGCGACCAGCAATATCTGCACCAACCAAGGGCTCATGGTCACCGCTGCCACCGTCCACATGGCGGCCCTGGGCGGTGATGGGCTGCGCCGGGCGGCCGTCACCTGCCATGCGCAGGCGCGCCGCTTGCGGGACCTGCTGGCGGACGTGCCTGGCACCCGATTCCCTTTCCCCGGTCCATTTTTCCATGAATTTGTCCTGCGCCTGCCCCGATCCGCCCGGGCGGTACGCGATGCCCTGCTGGAGCGCGGCATCCTGGCCGGCATCTGTCTCGCGGACTGGGGCATGGGCGAGGCCGGGGATCTGCTGGTCTGCGTGACGGAACTTGCCAGTGATGAGGATCTGCTGGATTATCGCGATGCGCTATTAGTGACCCTGAAGGATCTGCCCGCATGAATCCCACACCGCTCATTTTTGCCTATGACCACCAGCAGGACCCCGTTCATGGGTCGATGGGGGAGGCGGAAGCTTTGGCGGACATTCCCCAGGCATTGCTCCGCGGGGATACCCTCCATTGGCCCAATCCGTCGGAACTGGAGGTCGTGCGTCATTACACCCGTCTGTCCCAGCGCAATTTTTCCATTGACACCCATTTCTATCCGTTGGGCTCCTGCACCATGAAATACAACCCGCGCATTGCCCATGAAGGGGCCATGCTGGCTGGTTTCGCGCGCCTCCACCCGCAGACCCCGGCCCCGGCCATGCAGGGTTTGCTGGGCATTTTGTGGGAACTGCAGGAGTGGCTGGCCGCCGTGACGGGTATGGCGGCGGTGAGCCTGACCCCGGCGGCGGGTGCGCAGGGGGAACTGGCCGGGGTCGCCATGATCCGCGCCTATCATCACACTCGCGGTGACCACCAGCGTAAGCGCATGCTCATCCCCACGGCGGCCCACGGTACCAATCCGGCCAGTGCCCGTATGGCGGGCTTTACGGTGGTGGAGATACCCAACGGTCCCGACGGCGATCTGGATCTGGCTGCCCTGGACGCGGCCCTGGGTCCGGATACGGCGGGCATCATGCTGACCAATCCCTCCACCCTGGGCGTT
>NZ_RIZI01000129.1 GCF_003721225.1 Acidithiobacillus sulfuriphilus
AGACGGCGGCCAGGGATTCCACATTGCCGATGCCGGAGCCGTGGTAGTTCCAGGCGGTACAGGAGGTCTGGTCGGTCTCGTCGAGGTAATTGATGCCCAGCTTGTTCATGAACCAGATGAGGCTGGTGGGATAGCCGGGGATGTTGCCGCACTGTCCGCAGCTCTTGTGGTGCCAGAGCTGATTGGTAGGAATGCGCTTTTTCCAGCCGAAGAGCGTATCCACCTCTTCCGGCCGGTGCGCATCGGAGATGCGGTGGACGATGATCTCGCCTTCCTTCTCCAGTTCCCACATATGTTCGCGAATGTCGTCCATGCGTTCGCCCAGATCGACGCTGCGGCGATCCACATGGCTGCGCACCCAGGCCGTCGCGGCTTCGGCCTCCTGGGCGGAGAGGTTGGTGTCCTGGAAGAAGGCGCCGTGTCCGGCCACACCCTGCTGTGTTTTTTCAGTCATTATTCACTCCTCAATCCTTGTCGCCCTGCTTTTCCAGCCAGTCTTCGTAATCTTCCCGTTTCTCATCGATGAAGTCTTCGATTACGTCAAAAAGATTCTCATCCATGGTTTCGAGGGATTTCAGAACACCAGTCATTTCCCAGATGGTATACATTTCCACGGAAGTCTTGAGCGAGACCTCCCAGGCCGTATCCGTGGTTTGCAAGGTGCGCACCGGGATCGCCTTGCGCAGCACACGCAAATCGCCTTCAACCTTCTGAATGTTGGGGCCCCAGTCGGGAAAATGATCCGGCTGAATCATGTCCGGCGACAATTGGTTGCCCGTCGTGATCAGTTTCAACATGACGCGCCCGAAGGGCCGCAATACGTCCTTGGCCGATTGCATGCCATGACGAATGGATACCTCGCGCATGATCATGACGAGGCCGCCGGGAGAATTCTTGAAAGGACAACGAGCAGCGCAGGTCATGCATTGGGCGCAGGCCCAGATCTTTTCCTGCATGGCGTCGTAGATCTGCTCGACGTTTTCGGTCCACAGCAATTGTACGATTTCCCGCGGACTATAATCATAAAACTGTGCGGAGGGGCAGGTTGCAGTGCAAATCCCGCAATTTAAACAGCCGTTTAGCTCGTGATCGTAACGAAAATCCGCACGGACCTCGTCAAACATCCCCTTCATCTCAGCGTAAGTCGCCATTACTCGCTCCTTGCTTTAACCATTGCGCCAATGCAACCTTGGCACCACCGCGATCCATTTAAATGAACAGCGTAATGTCCGCCTCGCCGGCAAACTCGAAGAAGAGCGCCGCGCCACCCAGTTCGACCCCATCGATGAAGTCCGAGGTATCGAACTCGAAGAGATCGACGGTCATCTGGCAGGCGATCATCCGCACTTCCGCCTCAACGCAAAGCTCGCGCAACTCCTCAAGGCTGGCAACACCCTTGGACTTCATCTTGCTTTTCATCATGGAAGTAGCCATCGCTTCCATGCCGGGCACCAGGGCCATGACAAAATTGGGCATGGGGACGGGCATGGGCATGGCCGGGTTGCCCAGGGGGCTGACCCGCAAATGGCCGAGATCCTTTTTCAGGAGTTGCAGACCGTAAAAGGTGAAAAATATTTCCGTCGCATACCCCAAAGCCGCCGCCGTGGAGGCGAGAATGAAGGGAGGATATCCCCAGTCAAGGGTTCCCTTGGTGGCAATGATGGCCAATTTTTTTTCGTCCATAACTCGCTCCTAGCGCAGACCCATGTGGGTATCGAGTCCGTAAATGTCAGCCCTTCTGGTCAGGCCTTTTGGATGAAGAAGACAAATTCACCGCCGGCCTCGGCCTGTTCCAGCAACGGATTCTTGGTCTGCTTGGAGAAGGCCTCGAAGTCCTTGACCGCACCGGGATCGGTAGCCACGATCTTTAGGACCTGACCGGCGGTCAATTCGCCAAGGGCCTTTTTCGTGCGGAGAATGGGCAACGGGCAGTTGAGGCCGCGCGCGTCGAGAACTTTATCTTCCTGTACCATGGGTTACCTCCTCGGTTTAGTGATCTCTGATTTACTACTGGTTGAACTCTATCAGGAACGACAGGGACAGCAAGGTAAATATTTTGATTTGATGATTAACCCCACCTATTTCAGTATCCCCTTATGGATTGGCCGGGGGCGCTATGGGAAAACCCCTGCTGGCCCAGGCCGAAATACCTCCGCGCAGATTCAGGACCTGGCTAAACCCCTGTGCCGCTGCGAAGGCGGCAGCCTGGGCAGATCGTCCGCCGCTGAGGCAGTAAAACACGATGGGACTTTGCTTATCCAGCTTCTGGATCGACATGGGCAAGAGATGCAGCGGGAGATGCTGGGCACCATCGATAATGCCCCGCGCCACCTCTGCCGGCGAGCGCACATCAATCAGGGTAAACGCCTCACCCTCCTCACGCAGTGCCTTGAGCTGGTCAGGGGTAATTTCTTGAAAGCCGTGCATAAGGTGTTCTTCCATAGACAATACGATTAACGCCAGAGTTTACACCAAGCACGCGCCGCCTTGCACCCATGCCCCTACCCGCCCAGACGCATCATGAAGATGCGCGCGGAGCGCCCGGGATCGCTGACAAAAAAATGTTTCAGCGGCTTGTCCTGCCAAACTCCCCTGCGCAGCGCTTCGGCGATATGCTCATCGCCCTGGCCGCCGCGCAGGAGCGGCAGCAGATCAATGCCTGCTTCCTGCCCGAGGCAATACACCAGCCGCCCGCCGGCCGTGAGCCGGACCCGGTTACAGGTGGCGCAGAAATTATCGCTGATGGGCGTGATGAAGCCCACATGGGTCTGCGTCCCCGGGACCCGAAACAAGCGGGCCGGGCCATGATCGGCCTGGGCTTCGGCCGGCTCCAGGGGATAGCGTTCGGCAATGAGCCGCCGCGCCTCTTCCGCGCTCAGATATTGCCCATCCTGGGCCTCCGATCCCGCGACACCCAGCGGCATGGTTTCAATGAAACGGATATCCACCCCTTTGCCAATGGCATAGGCGACCAGCGCGGGCAACTCTGCGCCGTTGCGCTGGCGGAGCAGGACCACGTTGATCTTGATGCGCGGGATCCCGGCCTTTACCGCCTCTTCAATCCCCTGTTGCACGCGGCCTAGATCACCACCACGGGTGATGACCGCAAAAGTGTCGGCATGAAGGCTGTCCATACTGATGTTGAGGTTATTCACCCCCGCCGCCACCAGCCTTGGCGCCAGGCGGCCCAGCAGCAAGCCATTGGTACTTACGCTGATTTTGCCGACACCATGGCGCTTGGCCGATTCGATGAGGGAGAGCAGGTGCGGATAAATGAGGGGTTCACCGCCGGTGAAGCGGATGTGACGCATGCCTAGATGGGCAAAAAGGCCGATGAGTCGATCGTATTCCTCCACCCGCAGATGGTCGTCGCGATCGAAGTAGGGGGTGCCCTCTTCGGGGGAGCAATATTCACAACGGAAGTTGCAGTGTTCCGTGACCGAGACACGCAAGTAGCTGATATGCCGACCAAACTGA
This sequence comes from Acidithiobacillus sulfuriphilus, assembly GCF_003721225.1. Classification (GTDB taxonomy): domain Bacteria; phylum Pseudomonadota; class Gammaproteobacteria; order Acidithiobacillales; family Acidithiobacillaceae; genus Acidithiobacillus_B; species Acidithiobacillus_B sulfuriphilus. The sequence continues at coordinate 3,478 of NZ_RIZI01000129.1, forward strand.
TCGATGAGATCAGCCTCCTTGTCCATTGCGGAAATGGCGGGTAGCAACATGGATCACTCCTAGACGAGGGGCACCTGTCCCGGAAGAGAAAAACGGGGCATTTTCACTTGCTCGGCATAGGCCTCGCATCTAGTTCCATCTTAGACCCTTTGCAACCTTACATTCAACATTGTTGACGACCATGGTAAAGATTAACCACATGCTGGGCCTCGACGAAAAAGAGCCAACGCTCCACCCCGATACCGAAGAAGACCGATACGACAGCCAGCCACGCCAGGCTGCCAAGTCCTAGGGACAAAGCCAGGGCCAGTGCCCATACGGGGATCACAAAAGCGAAGAGGTACATGAGGAACTTGATGGTGTTGGCCTTGGCGGCGGGAATCGTGTGCCCGAACTCCTGGGTAAGAAAGGTGCCGAAGGTGTGCCCCTGGTCCAGTATGCGCACGTTGGAACGGTTGAAGCCCGTGGCCGTGCGGATGGTGGGACCGTTAGGACGGGCGATCCAGAAATAGTAGATGCCCTTGAGCACGGCGGCGGCGGCGAGCAGGGCAACGGCCATCCCCACCAGCGTCTGCGCCGGCCCACCCGTAGCGATACGCAAAGCCGCCAGCACGGTCGCGCCGATGGCAAGACCCATGGCGTAAAAGTTGGCCGGAACGAGGGGCGTATTCCACTGGCGGATGGTGCGCAGGCAGGCGTAGATCATGCCTTGGCAGAAAATCGTGATCAGGCCGAGGGCGCCGGCCACATTGGCAAGCAACAGACCCGTTACATCCGCCGATCCGCCGGTGAAAAACACCCATACCAGATAAAGCATGGCGAAGGGATAGTACAGCACGGCGAAGACGCCCTCGCGGGCGAGCCAGGAGGTCCGCCAGCGGGTAAAGGCGCGCCAGGCGTTCTTCGGGTTGGCCAGATGGGCGGTGGAGGACAGCATGCCGATGGTGACGAAGAGGACGGACAACAACACTGCCACCATGGTCTGCATGGGGGAGAGGCCGCCGTCGATCTGGAAATCGTTGACGATGGCGGTCAGTGCCATGAGTCCGAAACCGCCACCGGAGAAAAGCGTCAGAAAAATAACTGCGAGGGCCGGATGCATGTTTTTCTCCTTAACGCTCAACCACGCGGTTCACCCATTCCTTCACCTTGCGGACCGCTTTTTTCTTGAGGTCGTCGGTGGGGATGGGGGCGTGCACGCGGGGTGGCAGGTAGTGATTGGTGGGGTTGTAATTCAGTTCCGGCATCAACTGGTAGCCGCCACGTTGACGCACCGCCCGGGCGACCGGGCTCTCGGGATCGTCCAGATCGCCGAACATGCGGGCATGGGCAGGACAGGTGAGGACGCAGGCCGGTTGCCGTTCTTCCTCCGGTATCTCCCGATCATAGATGCGATCGATGCACAAGGTGCACTTCTTCATCGTCCCGGAGACCCGATCCAGTTCCCGCGCGCCGTAGGGACAGGCCCAGGAACAGTAGTTGCAACCCATGCACTTGTTCTGATCGACAAGGACGATTCCGTCTTCGGCCCGCTTATAGGAGGCCCCCGTCGGGCAGACCGTAACGCACTCGGCGTTTTCACAGTGCATGCACGACATGGGGAAGTTGATGGTCTTGTTGTGGGGGTACTCGCCCACTTCGTAATGCCGAATGCGGTTGAACCACACCCCGGACGGCCGTGCCCCGTAGGGATCATAGTCCGTCAGGGGTGCCGTAGTGCCGCTGGTGTTCCATTCCTTGCAGGCGACCGCGCAGGCATGGCAGCCCACGCAGGTATCAAGGTCAATAACCAGTCCTAGTCGCATGAGTGCTCTCCTTGCCCCGTCACGATTTGAGGTTGACGGGCTGATGCGTATGGTAGCGCAAGACGTCCGGCGCAGGCCTTGCGCCGGGGATCGGCTTGATGGTGGCAAAGGTCGGCCAGACCCCTTCCTCACCGGGGGCCGCCGGGTAGACCTTGACCATCAGGTCATACCACGCGGCCTGGCCGGTCACCGGGTCGGAATTGGTGATCCGCCGTTCCCCCTGTTTTTCGGGAAGCAATTCGGAGATCAGGTGATTCATGAGGAAACCCTTGGTAGCCTCCGCGGCATCGGGCTTCAGGCCCCAGGCACCCGGCTGCTTGCCGATGGCATTCCAGGTCCAGACCGTATCTTCCTGGCAACCCTCGATGAGCTTCACCTGGACGCGGATCTTGCCGTTGTGGGATTCCACCCAGACCCAACTCTGGTCGACAATCCCCAGTTGCTCCCCTTTCTTGCGGTTCATGTAGAGGAAATTCTGGGCGATGATCTGGCGCAGCCAGGCGTTTTGGCTATCCCAGGAGTGGTACATCATCATGGGGCGCTGATTGACGGCGTAAAAAGGATATTCCGTCTTGTCGATACGCTGCTGCTCCAGCGGCTCGTAGAAATCCGGCAGGGGATCGAAATATCTGGCCAGGCGCTCGCGATCCGCGGGATCCTTGGGCTGGGGACCGTCATAAAGGCCCTGTCCCGCCAAACGGAAGCGCTGGAAGGTCTCGGAGTAGAGCTCGATGACGATGGGATTGGCCGTCGGATTGAAGCCGGCATGCTGCGCAAACTCCAGATACTCCTTGTTGGCGAAGCGGTAGTAGCGCATGGACTCGGGCAGATGGTATTGAAAGAAGCCCTGATGCTCGATGTAGCGTTCCCATTGCTCGGGATTGGGCTCGCCGCGCAGGCTCTTGCTGCCATCCTTGCCGCGCCATCCCGCCAGAAAACCGATGCCCGGGGCGCGCTCGTAATGGATGATGAAGTCCTTGTATCCGCTAAACCTGGGCTGACCGTCCTCACGGGTGAAGGCGGGGAATTTCAGCCGTCCCGCCAAGTCCACCATGACCTCCTGCCACGGCCGCACGTTGCGATCCGGCTGCAACAGGGGATGGCGAATGGAATCGCACACGGCATCGGGCTCGGAGATGGGCCGGTCGAGCAGGGATATGGCGTCGTAACGCTCCAGATAGGTGGTGTCGGGAAGCACCAGGTCGGCGAAGTTGACCATTTCCGAGTGAAAGGCGTCCACCACCACCAGAAAGGGGATCTTGTACTCGCCCTGCTCGTCTTTGGACTTGAGCATTTCCTGCACATTGGCCGTGTTCATGGTCGAGTTCCAGCTCATGTTGGCCATGAAGAAGATCAGGGTATCAATGGCGTAGGGATCATGGTTGACGGCATTGGTGATCACCATGTGCATCAAGCCATGATTGGCGATGGGCGCCTCCCAGGAGTAGGCCTTGTCAATCCGCCTGGGGTTGCCATCGGCGTCGATGACCAGGTCCTCGGGTGCCGTGGGGAAACCCAGGGGCAAGGATTTCAAGGGGGTATTGGGCGCGCTGTCCTGGGCCGGCTTGTTGGGCGGCGGGACATGCTTGGGGTAGGGCGCCTTGGAGCGGAACCCGCCGGGGCAGTCGATGGTGCCCAACAGGACCTGCAGGAGGTGGATGGCACGCGCCGACTGCAGGCCGTTGGAATGGGCGGAAATGCCGCGCATGGCATGCATGGAGACCGGGCGGCCGATGAAGCGATCCTGCTTGCGGCCGGCCCAATCAGTCCATTCGCATTCGATTTCGATGCTTTCCTGGAAGGCCACATGGGCCATTTCCAGCGCCAGGCGTTCGATGGTCTCGGCGGGAATGCCGGTGATCTTGCTGGCATTCTTGGGCGAGAACTGCTCGTCGGTGTACTTTTCGGCGAGGATGGACATGACCGTGCGCACGGGACGGCCATCGGGGGCGGCAAATTCACCGAACATGGCCGGGGAGATGCCCGCCTGCATGCCGTTGACAAAGGCCTCCTGCCGCAGATCCCAAACCAACGGATGGCCATCGGCGTCGCGCGCGATGAGGCCGTCACCCCGTTGTCCCGGGGTATTGACCACAAGGAAGGGGGCGTTGGTATAGCGCACCAGGAAATCCCAGTCGAAGAGTTCGTTGTTGAGCAACACATGCACCATGGATAGGGCGAACATGCCGTCGGTACCCGGTTTGATGGGCACCCATTCGTCGGCGATGGCCTGATAACCGGTACGCGCCGGATTGATCCCGACAAATTTGCCGCCGTGGCGCTTGAGCTTCTCCAGGCCGATCTTCATGGGATTGGAGGAGTGGTCTTCGGCGACGCCCCAAAGCATGAAGTATTTGGTCCGCTCCCAGTCGGGGTCGCCAAACTCCCAGAAGGCATGGCCCAGCATGTACAGCCCGGCAGTGGCCATGTTCACCGAGCAGAAACCGCCGTGGGCCGACCAGTTGAGGGTGCCGAACTGCTGGGCCCAGAGGCCGGTGAGGGCCTGCATCTGGTCGCGGCCGGTAAAGAAGGCCAGCTTGTTGGGGTCCGTGGCGCGGATATGGCTGAGGCGTTTGGTCAGCAGTTCCAGGGCCTCATCCCAGGAAATCTCCTCAAACTCCCCGGCGCCACGCTCGGATCCGGGTTTGCGGATGAGCGGGTTGCGCAGCTTGCCGGGGGAGTACTGCTTCATGATCCCCGCCGAGCCCTTGGCGCAGAGCACACCCTGATTGATGGGATGGTTCCGGTTCCCCTGGATAAAGCGTACCTTGTTATCCTCTACCGTGACCTTGATGCCACATCGGCAAGCGCACATGTAACACGTGGTATATTTGATTTCCTGCTTGCCGTGATCTTCAAACTGCATGACGGTAGCCATTTGCACCTCATCTTTAATGCCGTAGGGCTCTGAAACTGCTGCATAGGGAGACGTCCAAAGAACTGCGCAGCGACCGCCGGTGCGGGGAAGCACGTGGCGGCCGGGGTGTTTTGGAGACTTTCCGTGGGAGTGATGGTGGCTGAGCAGGCACCGATAAAGCAACTCAGCGTTTTTGATTTTGTAATAAACAGGGCTTATTTGCTTTGCCGGCGCTGCGGTGATTAGTTTAGCTGGCGTTCAATCGAAGGAGACACCCCATGAACCGAAGCGATTTCAAAGAGCACATGCGCATGACCGTGGCCTGGCGCGACAAGGATGGCAAACTGCGCCCGGGCAACTTCTACATTTATGCCCTTTTCAATGATGCGATGATCGTTCGCGCCACCGACAAGGACGGCCTGCTGCGCAAGCTCGCCTATGCCGATGTGCTGCGCATCGTCAAGTCGCAGGACGTCGCGCCCCAGGACCGTTACCTGATCCCCGATGAAATCCTGAAGGAAGCCAACTGGAAGGATCGGGAATTCATGGAGCGTTACAGCTCTTCGCCCCATCGCGGAAAGTGAGGCCGTGGAGGCAGCGGCACCCTATTGACCTGCCTCCCATAGTCCGCTGCGGCCGCCCTCCTTACGCAGGAGGCGAATGCCCTGGAGCTGCATGCCGCGATCTATGGCCTTGCACATGTCATAGACGGTGAGCAGGGCAACGGTTACTGCCGTGAGGGCCTCCATCTCCACACCCGTCTGCCCCAGGCAGCGCACCTGCGCCTGACAGACGATGCGTGGGGGGGTTGCTTCGCTGCGAAATTCGATATCCGCACTGGTGAGCGCCAGCAAATGAGCCAGGGGAATCAGCTCCCAGGTCTTTTTGGCGGCCTGGATGGCAGCCAAACGCGCCACACCCAGCACATCCCCCTTGCCCATGCTGCCAGCCTGGATCCTGGCCAGGGTACCCTCTGCCATGACAATATACCCTTCGGCAACGGCGGTTCGGGTCGTTGCGGCCTTGCCCCCCACTTCCACCATATGCACGTGACCAGAACGATTGAAATGGCTCAACTCGTCCGACACCGGCGGTTCTTGACTCAACTTGGCACCTCTTTTGCTAGGATTATGGAACTATTGTCTGGAGACGGGACATTGCCATGATCATCCCCATTCGCATTCTGCTGTGTCTTATCTTCTTCGTTTTCAGCCCGGCGGCGCAAGCACAGTTGCGATTACTGCTGCCTCCGGTGAGCAGCCCCGCCACCATGTATGCGGCCTTTGCCCCCCTGGCGGCCTATCTGGGCAAGGCAACGGGAGAAACGGTGACCTTGCACTTCAGCGCCAACCTGGACAGCTTTTATGCCGAGGCGAAGATGCCCGTCGCCCAGGTCACGTTTTTTTGCCCCATTGCCTATCTCAAGGTCGCCCATGAGGATCGCTATTTCCCCTTGGCGGAAGTGAACCCTACACCGGGCGGCGACCGCAGCGTCATCCTCGTACGCAGGGATAGCCCCATCCATAACGTCCTGCAACTGCGCGGATCCAGTTTTGTCGCGGGGGATCCCGCTTGCGCGGCATCCTCCCTGATCCCCCTCACCCTGTTGCAGGAGGCCGGGCTGACGCCCAAGGACTTTCACGTCTTTCGGCAAACGGGAAGCGATCAGAGCGCTCTCATGGACGTGGCCGCCCGCTTTTATGATGCCACTGCCGTGGCGGAGAATGTGGCGGCACCGTACTTGCGGGCAGGCACGCTGCGGGTGATCGGACAGGCGCCCGTGGGGCCCGGCGACTTGCTGGCCGCCTCGGGAAAAGTGCCTGCGCCGCTGCGCGCCCGGCTGACAACGGCCTTGCTGGCCGCGACCCGGAATGCGCCGGCGGCCATGACGGCGTTGGCGGGTATGGTGCGTGGATTCCAACCCGTACAGGATGGGGACTATGCCGTGCTGCGCACCCTCTATGCGGATCTTTTCGGCGTGGCGCTCACGCCCAAGCGCAACTCCATGGCCATGAGCTTCGCCATTCCACCCACCTATACCCCCATGGCCGCCTACCAGATTTTTGCCCCCCTGCGGGAGGCCCTGGCGCGGGCCATTGGCCGCCCCGTGCGCCTGGTCATCCCTGCCGATCAGCAGGACTTTGTGCAGCAGGGCCGCCGCGGCGCCTATGATTTCAGCTTGCTGACGCCTGCCATGGTGACGGCAGAGCGGCGCACCATGACCCCCCTGGCCCGCTCGCTACCCAATCCCAGCGCGCAACGCATTGCCATCATTGCCCGCGAGCCCGTTTCCCTGGCGGTACAGGCCCTGCAACCGCCTTTGCGCATAGCCTATGCGGGACCTTACTGCAGCGCGCGCGAGGCGGCGCTGCCGGCGCTGCACAGCCGGGAGCGGGGAACGCAGCCTTTTATCTGGAAGGCGGTGGGATCGGAGCGTGCCGTATTCACCAGTGTCGCCAATGGATCGACGGACCTTGGGGTCGTACGGGCGGCCACCTTTAGCTCCCTCGACCAGGCTCTGCCCGGGGCGTGGACCGTCCTGATGACGGTGGGCACGGCGGCACCGTGGAGCTTTGCGGTGAATCGCCATTTTTCGCCGGCGCAACGGCAGGTACTCCTCCAGGCCATGCTTCACCTGGCACCCAACGCCCTCTCCGGTGCGGGCTTTGCGCGTTTTATCCCCATCCCCCATGAATAGGCCCGCGCCCGAAATCGCCACCAACGCAATGCCCGAAAAGGCGTTTTATCCGGGCCGGGCGAGGCGCAAGTCCGCCCATCCCGACATCGGCGTAGTGCAGGACCGCACAACCGCCCCTTTTCCGCCGGCCCGCAACGCGCTCCTTGAACTTCCCGGCCGGCTTTGGCAACGCTTGACCTGGCCGGCAAAGAGCATGATCTTCGTCCTGTTGGTCATCGCCCTGATTTACGCCCTCATTGCCATTTTCCTCTATAGCTCCGTCCGCAATGACCTTACCGGCCAGGTACAGACGGAATTGCAACGCCTGACCAGCAATCTCGCCGCTAGCGCCACCGATCCTCTCCTCCTGAAAGACGGCGGCGCCCTGGGCAAACTTGCCGAGGCGCGCAACCCATTGGTGGAGCGCATCACCATCGCCGATCGGCAAGGCATCGTGGTGGCCAGCGGCAATTTGTCCCGATTGGGCCAAATTCAGCATCGCCCGCTCCCCAACGCCGCTGGCTATAGCGGGACCCGTTTTTATGCACCCATCGTCGCCGGTGGCCAGCGCCTTGGAGCGGTCTGGGTGGATGGCAACTCGGGAAGAATCCATGCCCTGGTCAACGCCCGCCTGGACAGGACCAGAAATCGCTTACTCATCCTGGGCGGCATTACCGCACTGATGGGCTTACTGGGTGCCTATCTGGTAAGCCGCGCGGTGACCCGGCCGGTACTGCGCCTTCTCGGGGAGATCGAGGGTATGGAAGCGCAGCTCCGCACGGAGGACCGGCCAACACCCGCACCGCCGCACATCGAAGGTGACGAGCTCCATCGTCTGGACTTCGCCTTCAAGCGGGTGGAAACCCGTCTGCGCGAACATCTGAACGAGTTGAATCAACTGCATCGGCGCCAGCAGGCCATGCAGTGCATGGCCACCATCGGCGAAATGTCGGCGCAGGTGGCCCATGAGATTCGCAACGCCCTCTCTTCCCTGCGCGGCGCTGCGCGCTTTTTGGTGCGCTATGGTGACGACAAGAACCGCGACGAGTTCCTCCGCATCATCGAGGAGGAAGTCAAGCGCCTCTACGACATGACCCAGGGCTTTCTCGACTTCGGCAGGCCTTATGCCGCCCTGCGCGTGGAGGCCGAGATCCTGCCCCTGCTCACCCGCAGCGCCGCCCGCCACGGCGCCGATCTCGAAGCCAAATCCATCGGGATATCCATACAATGCGCACCCGGGCTCCACGCCGTTCTTGATGCTTCGCTGCTGGAGCAAGCGATCAGCAACCTGCTCCTGAACGCCATTGATGCCGTACCCTCCGCGGGCGGAGAGATCACCTTATATGCCGTCGCCGATGTCGACCAATCGGTCTTGATCGGCGTGCGCGATAATGGTCCCGGCATTCCCGGCGACAAGATCCAGACCATCTTCAAGCCCTACGTCACCACCAAAACCAAGGGCAGCGGGCTGGGACTGGCAGTGGTGACCAAGATCATGATGGTGCATGATGGTCAGGTGGAATTGCGTCCCAGCGCCGAGGGCGCCGACTTTGTGCTGCGTCTGCCCCGTCATCCCCATCCTCCCCCCCAACAAAATTGAACCGTTATTGACCTTGCGAGAATACGACCCCATGCCCAAGCCCATCTTACTGGTCGAAGACGAAAAGAATCTCCGCCACGTCCTGCTTGCCGTCCTCAACGCCGAGGGCTTCAGCACCATGGAGGCCGAGAGCGCCGAACAGGCCCTGGAGCGGCTGAACGAGGCCATGCCCGCCCTGATCCTATCGGATCAACGTTTGCCGGGCATCTCCGGGACCGAGTTGTTGCGCACCGTCAAAAAGCGCTACCCGCAGTTGCCCTTCATTATTACCACCGCCTACGGCGAGATTGAACAGGCCGTAAACGCCATCAAGGCGGGTGCCGAGCACTACCTCACCAAACCCGTGGATGAGGGGGAACTCATAGCCCTCATTCGCCAGACCCTCAGCCGCTTCGGCACACCCTTGCCGCCCATGCGCCAGGAGCCGCGCCGCCACGGCCTGATCGGCATCAGCCGCGCCATCGAAACCCTTCTCGAGATCATCGATCTGGTGGCCCCCGCCCCCTCCAATGTGCTCATCACCGGCGAATCGGGCACCGGCAAGGAACTGGTAGCCAAGGCCCTGCACCTGGCCTCGCCGCGGGCGGAGCAGCCTTTTGTGGCCTTCAACTGCGGGGCCATCCCCCTGGAGTTGGTGGAAAGCGAAATTTTCGGCTACGAACGGGGCGCCTTCACCGGCGCGACGCGCTCCCAACCCGGCAAACTCGAACTGGCAGCCAACGGCACCCTCTTCCTCGATGAAGTGGGCGACATGCCGTTGTCCATGCAGGTCAAGCTCCTGCGGGCGCTGCAGGAACGCGAGTTCACGCGCCTGGGGACCCATCAGCCCGTGCGCCTGTCGGCGCGCATTGTTGCGGCAACCCATGTGGACATCACCAAGGCCGTGGCGGAAGGGCGTTTTCGCGAAGATCTGTACTATCGGCTCAATGTCATCCCCCTCCATATCCCGCCCCTGCGGGAAAGGCGGGCCGACATCGCCCCCCTGGTGCAGCATTTTTTGGGGCAGGTTTGCCAGGCCATCGGCCGGCCGGCGATGAGTATCACCCCGGAAGCCATGGTCGCCTTTGAAGCCTATGACTGGCCCGGCAATATCCGTCAGCTCGAAAACCTCATTGAACGGATGGTGGTCCTCAATCGTCACGGGGTTATCCAACGCGCGGATCTGCCCGCCGAACTGCACCAGGCCCAAGGCGAGGGCGGTGATGTTCCCGGTGCCGGCCCCTTCGATTTGCCGGCGCTGGAACGCCAGACCGTGCTGGGCGCCTTGGAAAAGACCCGTTTCAACCAGAGCCAGGCCGCCGTCCTCCTCGGCATCAGCCGCAAGCAGTTACGCACGCGCATGAAAAACATCGGCCTCCTCGGGGAGCAGGACGGCGAGGATGACAGCGGCGAAGGTTGAGCCGGGACGTCCGCACCCTTTCTGCAGGCTGGTCCGTTTGGCACAGTACCAATCGCCGCCCTTCTCCAACAGATCCTTACCTTGTCTGGCAGACGCCGTGAATTGTGCTATAAACAAAGGCACCGGTGTCGTTCTGGCAATGGCATGAAACATGCTTAAAGAAAACCGTCGCCCCCGTGGCAACGGATGCGCCAAAGGAGGAGTCCATGAAAATCCATTTGCTGCAGTACATCACCCGATCCCTCGTTATCGGAGCAATGTCCATCGTTCCATTTGGCGCATCGGCCCTGGCCGAGGGCGCCGACATGACGAAAAACATTGACGCCGGCCGCACCCTGGCCTTCGATCGGGCCAAGGGCAACTGCCTCGCCTGTCATGCCCTGCCGGGTGGCACCATGGCCGGCGATGTGGGGCCGGCCCTACCGATGAAGGGCGTTACTTTCCAACAAATGTTCCAGACCAAGGAAAAACTGGTGGCATTCCTTGCCGATCCGGAAAAGATGTTTCCCTACGCCAATATGCCCGAGTTCGGAAAAAACAAAGTACTCACCCATGAGGAATTGGGCCTCATTGCCGACTATTTATGGTCATTGAAATAACATACTTGCAAAGGAGTATTAGTCGTGACGAAAAACACCATGCAACGACGTCAGTTTTTGAGCGCAACTCTTGCTACCGGTGCCGTGGCAACGGCGGCGGGGCTGGGTTTGCTGCGCCCCCAGCTCGCCTTTGCCGGTGATGTCTCGGGCTGGCCGGCCAAAGCCTTTGATGCCAAAGTCCTGAACGACGCCATGATGGCCAGCGTCGGCAAAACCGATGTCCCGGTTTCTCCCAAGGTCAAGCTGACCGCCCCCTCCATCGCCGAAAACGGCGGTGCCGTCCCCGTCACCATCGAGGTGGATTCGCCCATGACGGCGGACGACTATATTACTACGGTATATCTCTTTGTTGACCACAATCCGACGCCATTGGCAAGCCAGTTCAGTTTTACGCCGGCTTCCGGCCAGGCCTACATCCAGGAACGCATCAAAATGGCCAAGACCGACAACGTGCGCGTCATCGCCAAGACCAGCAAGGGCGAGCTTCTGGCTTCCGCTCCCCGCGAAGTCAAGGTCACCATCGGCGGCTGCGGCGGCTAACTCCATAACCAATCGAGACGAAAGGACTGAACCATGGCAGACAATATCGGCAATCCAATGCTTCGCATGCCCAGCACGGCGAAGAAGGGAGAACTCGTTGAAATCCGCTCCCTGATCATGCACCCCATGCTCACGGGGCTGACCAAGGACAAGAGCGGCAAACTGATTCCCGCCCATTTCATCCAGACCGTTACGGCCACCTTCAACGGCAAGCCCTTGCTCGACATCGACTGGAGCACTGCGGTGAGCGCAAACCCATTCCTCGCCTTCAAGATGCGAGCCGAAGACAACGGCACCTTGAAAGTGGTATGGAAGGATAACCAGAATGGCGACTGGAGTGCGGAATCCAAACTCACGGTAAGCTGAGTGATCGGGGCGGATCTACCGCCCCGCTTGATAGAGGAGGAAAGACCATGAAGCGGTGGCTGATTGCGCTTTCAATCGCCGGGCTCACCGGCATCAGTGGTGCGGCCCAAGCGGTCAACTGGTGGGATCTGGGCAATATCAAGGTAGGTCCTGATGAAACCTTGAAACAATTCCACGAATATTTCAAGCAGCGCTTCCCCAATATACCTTTGGAGAAATATGCTATAGGCTCTTACGCCTTTAATCCAGAGATGTATAGTCAATACCAGGAGGCCATGCAATTCAATCCTGGCGATCTTACCCTTTCTGCCGGGCAGAAACTCTGGGATATCCCGTTCAAGAACGGCAAGACCTATGCCAGTTGTTATCCCAATGGCGGCAAGGGCGTCGCCACCCATTATCCTTACTTCGACGACAAAACCAAGACCGTCGTCACCATCGGCACCAGCATCAACGCCTGCCGCAGCGAAAACGGGGAAGCGCCACTCAAATATGGCAGCCCCGACATGGTCGCCCTGCAAACCTATCTGACTTCCCTGTCCAATGGTATGCCCATGGCCATACAGGTTTCGGGTCCTGCGGCCACCAAGGCCTTCGAGGAAGGCAAGGCATATTACTTCATGAAGCGCGGTCAATTGAATTTTTCCTGCGCATCTTGCCACGTTGCCTATCCCGGCAAATATCTGCGTGACCAGATCATTTCCCCCGTGTTAGGCGAGAGCGCGCACTTCCCCAGCTATCGGGCGGCATGGTCTTCTGTCAACACCTTACAGAAGCGCATAGAGGGCTGTAACAAGAATGTAGGAGCCGAACCGCAGCCTCTGGAAAGCGTGGATTACCGTAATCTGGAGTACTTCATGTCGTATTTAAGCAACGGCATCAAGATCAACGTGCCGGGCTATCGTCCCTGATCTCCGCTGGCGGCGCCGCAGGCTGGCGCCGCCCTTCCCTCACCCATGCCGATATGGAATGCGTCCCATGAACTATTACAGATCGTCGCAAATTCTCTCTGCGTTAGGCCTGCTGGGAATTTTCCTGCTGCCTGGACAGGCCCTGGCCAGGACACCAGCCACCAGCTCTCCCGCCCCCGTGGCGGGAATGCCGGCCATACCCGCCAATTCCCCCCTATACGTCG
>NZ_RIZI01000013.1 GCF_003721225.1 Acidithiobacillus sulfuriphilus
TTGGCGGCCTGCTCCATGACCTGATACTGGCCTACCCAGGAGAGGGTATAAGCTCCCGGGAGATCGACGGCCTTCGCAATCGCGGCTTTGGCGCGGGGCACATAGGCACCGATGTTGGTGCCGGGCTTCAGATCAATGTAGATCCAGCTATTCAGGCGGCTGTTGTCGCTGGTGAGCATGGCGGGGCCCCCCTCGATGCGGAGGTCGGCCACCTGGGCCAGAGGGATCTGGGCGCCGCTGGGAGTGGCGACCCGGCTTTCCATCAGGGTGGACAGGGACTGGCGCAGTTCCCGGGGGTAACGGAGATCCACCGGGAAGCGCTCCAGCCCTTGCACCGCAGTGGTCAGGACCTCGCCGCCGATGGCTGTCTCCACCAGACGGTTCACATCCGCCACCGAAAGACCGTAGCGGGCGGCCTTGGCGCGGTCGGTGTGGATGACGATGTAGCGGCCGCCGGTGACCCGGGCCGCGTAGGCGCTTTGGGTGCCGGGGACCTTGCGCAAAACCGTTTGGAGCTCCTGCCCCAGGCGGTTCAGGGTATCGAGATCCGTTCCGCCGACCTTGATGCCTAACGGCGTCTGGAGACCGGTGGTCAGCATATCCACCCGCCCCTTGAGCGGTTGCGTCCAGATATTCGACAGGCCGGGGATATTCAGGGCTTCATTCATCTTGCTTTGCAGCTTGTGCATGGTCATCCCGGCGGGCCACTGGTCGGGATTCTTCAAATTCACCACCGTATCGAACATGGACAGGGGCGATTGATCCGTCGCCGTCTGGGCCCTTCCCGCCTCGCCGAAGACCGTTTCCACCTCGGGGAAGGTCTTGAGGATGCGGTCCGTCTGCTGCAGGAGCATGGCTGCCTGGCCGATGGAGACCGCCGGGTCCTGGGTGACCGGCATGTAGAGCAGCGTCCCTTCATCCAGGGGCGGCATGAATTCCGATCCCAGGCGGTCCCAGGGGTAATAGAGGGTGGCCGTGAGCAGCAGGGCGATGACCAGCATCATCCAGGGGGCGCGCAGGGCACCGTGGATCACCGGCCGGTAGAGGAAAGCCAAGGCCCGATTCAGGGGGTTTTTG
>NZ_RIZI01000130.1 GCF_003721225.1 Acidithiobacillus sulfuriphilus
CTCTATTCCACCTGCTGGACGTGCCATGCCATGACCCCCCTAAGAAACATCGCATATTATCACTGTTTATAACGCAAATTGGAATAAGGGGGTGGCGGCCATGTAGGCCCAAGGTCGCGGCGAAACGCTCCAGGAACTGCCGTTTTTAAGGTCATGTCGTTTACGGGCCAAGGGCGTTATCCGCCCAATGACGGAGGTCCTGCCGGATGGCGATGGCCCGCCAGGTGGACTCCAGGGTGGCGATGGCATCCCCCGTGCGGCCGAATCCCCCTTGCTGATGTTGGCAGCGGCGGAGGAACTGCCCGATGGCGGCGGGGAAACGGGGCCTTTCGTTCAGGAGGGAAAAGGTGCGCAGGGCGGCATGGATGGTCTCCATGTTGGTGCTGGCGCTGTCCGGGGCCATGCGTATGCCCAGCACCGGGTCCTCGCAATGATGGGCGAAGGCTTGGTTGGCAGCCGTTATGGTCTTGCCCAGGGCGCGTTGCAGCAGGAGGGCGTGATAGGTGTCGGTGGGGTTGGCCTTCACCCCGTAACCGCCGCCCCCTGTATCGTGGCTCAGGGCGAGGAGCGCCAGGGCGGCCGTCTCCCAGGCGGAAGGGGGAAGCGACCAGTCCGCCGCCAGCCGCACGCAACGGGCGATAGTGCGCAGGCCGCTGGACCAGCGATCCGGGACCAGCCCGGCACCCGGCAAGCGCCGCATCCATCGCTCCAGGGCCGGCCGCGGATCATGGACCGGGTCCGCGCCCAGGCGGCGCAGGGCGCTCAGGGCAAAGTAGGCCACGGTGAGGGAGGGAAAATCGCCCGACGTCGATTGCTGTTGCCGCAGGGTACGGATGAGCGGGTCCTGCCGGGGGATCTCCCGATCCAGGCATTGCAGGCTGGCCACGGCATAAAACGTATCCGGCGCGGTGGACTCCTCCACCCCCCAGGCGCGATAAAAACAGAATCCGCCATCGGCATCCTGGCGACTGAGGATATAGTCTACGGCAAGGTCTTCGGCAAAGGCCGTTTGGCCTGTGGCCATGGGCTTTAGACCTCTCCCCAGTTCACCTCCGCCTCGCGATAGCTGTGGTCCACATACTGGTAGCGACGCTCCCAGGGGCGTGGGGTAAGGCCAAGCTGTTCCTGCTTGACCACCAAGACCTGATGCAGGGCGGACCAGTTGCGCTGGAAGGCGTGGGCCGAGGCCGCCATGTAAATGGCCCAGATGCGGTAGCGTTTCTCGCCGACCATGGCGATGGCCTCGTCCTTGCGCTCCTCCAGGCGGCGGACCCAGTGGATGAGGGTCTGGGCGTAGTGGGGACGGAGGTTTTCCACGTCCAGGACCTCCAGGTGTTGGCCGGCCATTTCGCGGACCACCCGCCAGAGGTGGGGGATCTCGCCGTCGGGAAAGACGTATTTGTCAATGAAATCGCTGCCTTGGTGATGGCCGTTCTCGTCATCCTGTTGCGGAGCGGTAATACCGTGGTTCATGGCCCAACCACCCTCCTTGAGCACCCGGCGGATGACCCCGAAGTACTCCCCCAGCTTGGCCCGCCCCACATGCTCGAACATGCCCACGGAACTGACCTTGTCGAAGGCCCCTTCCTCGGGGATGTCGCGATAGTCCTGGAGACGGATCTCCACCCGGTCGGCGAGCCCTTCCCGTTCCATGCGTTCCCGGGCATAGGCGAACTGTTCTTCGCTGAGGGTCACGCCCACCCCGTGGATACCGTAATTCCGCGCCGCCCAGGAGAGTAGCCCGCCCCAGCCGCAGCCGATGTCCAGCAGCCGTTCCCCGGGTTGCAAATGGAGCTTGCGGCAGATGTGGTCCAGCTTCTGTTCCTGGGCCTGGTGAATGTCCTCAGTGCCGGTTTTGAAATAGCCGCAGGAATAGACCATGTTGCGATCCAGCCAGAGGCGGTAAAAGTCGTTGGAGACGTCGTAATGGTAGCGGATGGCCTCGGCGTCGCGGGCCTTGCTGTGGGCCTGAGCCCAGCCCCAGCGGGAGAGAAAGCCCTTCCCTCCGGCGGATTTCTTGCCGGGAAAGGCGTCGCCCACCGCCTCGGCTACGGCGAGGAGGTCCTGATAGCGTCCCTCCATGCCGACGTCGCCTTCCACATAGGCCTCCCCCAGCACATCCAGGGCGCTGCCCATGACCATCCGCGACAGGATTCTGGCCGAATGGATGTGCATGGTCACCAGCGGCGTGGGCGAAAAGGCATATTCATGTCCGTCCCAGAAGACGATGCGCAGCGGAATGGCGGGTCCCTGGAGATGTTTTTTCAGATGATCCAGAAAAGTACTACGCAAATCTTTCACGGATAGCTCCTCCTGCTTGAGTGAAGACCGGGGTTCTGAACCGCTTTGCTGTTTTTCCGCAGGTCCCTAGGGCGTGGCGGTAGCGCAGTTGGCCTGCCACCAAACCACATGCCCCGCCGGCACCATGCTCTGTATGGTGGGAAGGACGGCCGCGACCCTTGCGGCGTCGTCAAAAAACTCCAGTACCAGGGGCAGATGCACCGTCATGCGCAGGAGGTCGTCGGCATGGACCTCCCCCTTGCTGCCGAAACCGGCTACGCCGCGGAAAACCGTCACCCCATGGACCTTGTGCTGTTCATGGAGGAGATGAAAAATTTCACGCATGAGGTCATGCCCCTGATGCTTGTCCCCTTCCTTGATGTAGATCCGGACCATCGTTACGTTCGTCATCTTCAGGCTCCAAGATTGCGGGAGAGGTAGGCCCCCAAAAGCGCCGCAGCGAGGGACAGCATTACAGAGCATAGTACATATAGGCCCCCTTTCCAGGCCTCGCCGTTTTCGAAGAGCACCAGGCTCTCCAGGGAAAAGGTCGAAAAAGTCGTGTAGGCTCCCAGCCCGCCCGTGAGGATGCCGGTGCGCAGGGCGGGACTGATGCTGATGCGCTCCAGGGTCAGGAAAAAGAGGAAACCCATGAGGAAGGAGCCCAGCACATTGATGGACAAAGTCGCCCAGGGGAAACCCCGACCGAAAACACTTTGTATGACCAGGGTTTGCCCGTAGCGGGCAAAGGCCCCGAGGAGGGCAAAAACGGCAAGATAAAAAAGGGTCATGTCCTTATCCCGTAGTGAATGAATCCAGGGGTGGCAATAGGGCTGGAATGGGCAGCCCACGGGCGCAATAGGCTTTTTCTCGCGGATGGCAGTGAAGCCGTGCAAGGGGGAGCAGCGGAATGGCTGGGCGTGGCTGTAGCAGGACAGGGTCGATCATGAGTAGCTCCCACCGAAAAAGCTTGGAACCCCTTGCGAGGCACCCGGTAGGAGTCATCAGCCATGAATGGCGGTTATCAGGCGGACCCCATCGCCTTGTCGAAAAAAGCATAAAGGAGCCCCTTGCGAGCGTCAAGGAGGAGAGGATGGGGCATAAGACGGCAGGGCGGACCGGCGTGCCCGCCCTGCCTGCAGGGTGCCTAGGGCACCGCCGGCTTGTTGCTTTCTCCCTTGAATCACATTGCTCCGCAGCCTAATCTGGAGGCGTAGCACCATGCGCCGCATCGGAGGAGTGCCCCATGTCCCAAAGCCTTACCGCGCTGCCTTCCTGGCATGCCCTGGAACAACATCGGCAAAGCATGCACGCCCAGCACCTGCGTGAACTCTTTGCCGCCGATCCCGAGCGCGGCCGCCGGTTCACTGCCGAGGGGGCGGGACTGTACCTCGATTACTCCAAAAACCTCATCACCGATGAAACCATCACGCTGCTCATCCGTCTCGCGGAAGAGTGCGGTCTGGCCAAGCGGCGGGCCGCCATGTTCGCCGGTGAAATCATCAACCGCAGCGAGGGCCGCGCCGCCTTTCATTGCGCCCTGCGGGCCCCGGCCGGGGCGGTCATGCACACCGGTGGTGAAAATGTCGTGCCGCAGGTGCAGGAAGTGCTGGCACGCATGGGCGCCTTTGTGGACAAGGTGCACGACGGCCGCTGGAGCGGGGCAACGGGTCAGCGCCTGCGGCATGTGGTCAATATCGGCATCGGCGGCTCCTACCTGGGCCCGGAGATGGCCTGGCGCGCCCTGCGCAATTTCCGTCATGCCGATATGGACGTGCGCTTTATCGCCAACATTGATGGTGCCCAATTCCTCGATGTCACGGTGGATCTGGACCCCGCCGAGACGCTGTTCATCATCTCTTCCAAGACCTTTACCACCCTGGAGACCATGACCAACGCCCACGCCGCCCGCGCCTGGGTGGTGGCCAAGCTCGGCGAGGCGGCGGTGGCCCGGCATTTTGTGGCGGTGTCCACCAACACCGAGGCGGTGCGCGCCTTCGGCATGGACCCCGAGCACATATTCGGTTTCTGGGATTGGGTGGGCGGGCGCTATTCCATGGATTCGGCCATCGGGCTGTCCACCATGCTGGCGGTGGGACCGCGGCATTTTGCCGAACTGCTGGCCGGTTTCCGCGCCATGGACGAACATTTCCAGACGGCGCCTTTGGCCCGGAACCTGCCGGTCCTGCTGGGCCTGCTTTCCGTCTGGTACAACAACTTCTTTGGCGCCCAGACCCAGGCCATCCTGCCCTACGCCCATGATCTCGCCCGCCTGCCCGCCTATTTGCAGCAATTGCAGATGGAGAGCAACGGCAAAGGGGTGGATGAAACGGGGCAGCCCGTGGCAGTGGATACCGGCCCCATCATCTGGGGCGAGCCGGGCACAGACGGCCAGCATTCCTTTTACCAGCTCATTCATCAGGGCACGCGTCTCATCCCCTGTGACCTGATTGGCTTTTGCCAACCCCTGAGCCCTCTCCAGAACCAGCATGACCTGCTCATGGCCAACCTCTTTGCCCAGGCCGAGGCCCTGGCCTTTGGCAAGGGCGCCACGGACCTGCGCGCCGAGGGTGCCGCCGAGGCGCAGATCCCCTTCCGCGTCTGCCCGGGCAACCGGCCCAGCAACCTGCTCCTGGCCGACGCCCTTTCCCCCGCCACCCTGGGTGCCATCATCGCCCTCTACGAACACAGCGTCTTCACCCAGGGCGTCATCTGGGGGATCGACTCCTTTGACCAATGGGGGGTGGAACTGGGCAAGATCCTCGCCCAGCGCGTCGTCGCCGATATCCAGGATGGCGGAAAATCCCTCCGGCACGACAGCTCCACCAATACCCTGCTGCAGCGCTATCTGCAGCGGCGGGAGGGGAGTTGATCCGGCGTGCCATTTTATCTTCGGTAGGAGCGACCGGAGGCCATCGGATGGTCGAGCGTGATGGCGCTCCTACGGCGGGCATTGTCCGTGATCGCCCGGTTGAAGATGTGGATCTTCAGAATTGGTAGGTCAGCATCACCCGATTATAGACGAAGCTGCGGTTGTTCGGGGCCAGATATTGGCCACCGTTATTTACCTCCACGCGGTCGCGGATGGACAATCCCTTGAGGGAACCTTTGGGAAAATAGCTGATATCCAAATAGGCATCGTTAGAGTCTGCTGAAGTAATAAGAATGAATCCGGCCGTCCACCTTGCTTTGCTGAAAAAAGTCCGTGAGCGTCTCTGCCCAAGCGGAGACCCCCATAGCCATGATGGCCATCCCTCCCAATATTTCTTTAACCAATCGCATGTTTCTCTCCTTGCAGTAAGCCTAAGCGCTCATCGGTCGGGGCCATTAACCTCGCTTGGGAGCCCAGTCAAGTGAGCCGCCACGTCCGGCAGACCCTGCTATGAAATCCGACAGCAATAGGCATGCCAAATCTTCATCTGTCCTTTGCCTTGCAGGAATCTACCTGCGCGGTAGGTGCGCGGCAGCCCCTGCCGAGCCTTTCACCAGTCGATGCCAACCGCATTGTTGCACCGCCCTGGCCAGCACGGGCCAGGTGCGCGAACTTACATCTGAATGAAAAAGCTGACAGATAGTCGCGTATGTCTCCAGTAATTGGCGATAACCGCAATTTATAAACATAATTAACCGGGTTTTTAATCCAATGTATGTTTGCACCAAAAAATTAATCTTTGCACCAATGAAGTGCGGATTGTCACGATTTTGATCGAGTGTTATCTAGCCTGACAGTTCGGTATGATTGGGAGCTAAGAAACCATGAACCAGCCTGCGGAAAAGTCCCCAGGGTGAAAGTCGTTGGATTGCGCCGATGCACGGAGAAGCTATTCCAGAGTCTCCTATGGCTATGCCGGGCATTTTCGCGGGGTTATTCATAACCATTTGATTAAATAAATTATTTGTCCTGCCCTGCAGGGCGGATAGGGAGCATTTCCCAAGATTGCCGGTGCCAATGAACACAGTTGTCGCCTTGAGGTGGTTATATTTTTCAGATGATGCCGATATGGTGCGTGACCAAAGCCTGTCGATATCGGCATGATTGTTGCCTTCCATCCTCCATGGGTGTTTCTGCTTATTTTTGTTTGGAGGAGGTGCCACATGCCGGAAGCTATGACTGGGCGCGGTTGGGAAGCCAGACTTGGCACCCGTTGGGTGCAATTGATATTGGGTGTCATCGCGATGATGGCCATTTCCAGTCCGCAGTATGTCTGGACGTTGTTTGTCAAACCGCTGCAATCGTCAGTGGGCGGAGGATTGGCCGTTATCCAAGTCACATTTGCGATATTGGTTGTGTTACAAACATGGCTATCGCCGCTGCAAGGATATCTGATTGAACGCTTCGGGCCGCGCAAGCTTATTAGTATCGGAGCAATTCTCACCGGTAGCAGTTGGATATTCGCGGCTTATGCCCACGATATTTTAAGTATCTATCTTAGCTATGGTGTCCTGGGCGGTATCGGTACGGGGATCATCTATGTTGGCGTAGTTGGCCTAATGGTGCGGTGGTTTCCGGATCGGCGGGGCATGGCAGCGGGGATGGTTGCCGCTGGTTATGGCTTCGGTGCCGCTATCACGACATTCCCAATTTCAACAATGATCAACAAATCAGGATATGAGTATACGCTAATAATATTTGGGGTGCTGTTGGGTGGAATAACGCTCCTTGCCGCGCAAGGCCTACGCCTACCACCGGCTGGGTTTGTGCAAACCGTGGCGGTGGCTACGGTGAACCGTCAAAATCGGCGTAACGTAGGGCCCGGGGAAATGCTGAAGACACCGGTTTTTTGGTTGCTCTTTTTCATGATGGTGTTGATGTCTACAGGGGGATTGATGGTTATTTCACAGATGGGAGCATTTGCTGCCGATTTTGGTGTAGCCAAAACGCTGGTATTCGGTTTGGCTGCCTTGCCATTGGCGTTGACCCTTGACCGCATCACTAATGGTTTTACCCGCCCGTTTTTTGGCTGGATCTCTGATAATATCGGCCGTGAAAACACCATGGGTATAGCTTTCTTGCTGGAAGCAATGGCAATTTTTCTTCTGTTTTCGTTCCATGAGAACGCGGCAGTATTTGTGGTTCTTACTGGTCTTGTGTTCTTCGGCTGGGGAGAGATATTTTCGCTTTTCCCGTCCACGCTGACCGATACCTTCGGGACGGAACATGCCACAACGAATTACGGGTTTCTGTACATGGCGCAGGGAGTCGGATCTGTCCTTGGCGGCCCTCTCGCGGCGTTATTGCACGAAAGCACCGGCAGTTGGATGCCGGTATTCGGGTCGATTATCGTCTTGGATATCATCACGGCCCTACTCGCGCTTCTCGTTCTAAGGCCCATGCGCCAACGTTGGCTGGACCGTGTCAATGCACCTGCTACCCGTGTGGTACCGGCGAACGCCTAATAACTTCAGGTAAATTCAGGGGATATTTTAATGTTTACCGACAGGACGCTGGGCAACAGGCCAGTTTTTACCCCAACGCTTGGCGCCGCTAGCGAACACGGGGTGGTGAGCGCACCGCATATACTCGCCAGCCAGTCCGGGCTCAGGGTGCTTGACAATGGTGGCAATGCCATTGAAGCAGCCATTGCCATTGCGGCAACGCTATCGGTGGTTTATCCGCACATGACCGGGTTGGGGGGAGATGCTTTTTGGCTTATCGGGAATGCCGATGGCTCAGTCCTCGGCTTGGATGGTGCCGGAACCGCTGCGCGGTTGGCTAATCCAGAATATTATTTGGCCGGCGGTCGCCAGCGGATCCCCGAACGGGGCCCTCTGGCTGCGAACACCGTAGCTGGAGCAGTCAGCACCTGGGACGCTGCCTATGTACATAGCCGGGAGCGTTGGGACGGTACCAGAAACTGGGGGGACTTATTGGACGACGCCGTATGGTATGCCTTCAACGGATGTCCCGTTAGCCGTAGTCTACATCTCGTTCTTACCGATAAATTAATGGAGATGGTTAACGCTACCCCCCGCTTCCAGGCAGTTTTTCTGGCCAATGGCCATGCGCCTGATGTCGGCTCCACTCTCCGGCAACGCGCTTTGGGCGAAAGCCTGACCCAACTGCAACGGTCTGGCGCAGAGGATTTTTATCGAGGCGATTTAGGCGCACGCATGGCCCGAGGCTTGGCCGAGCAAGGATCGCCATTGTCCGCCCAGGATCTTGCCTTTTTCAACGCCCGTTGGGTGGAACCGTTGCGCTGTTCTTATGGGAAAGGAGAGCTTGTCAACCTTCCGCCACCAACGCAAGGGCTCTCCTCCCTTATGTTGTTGGCTCTCATGGAGCGGACCGGAACTGCGGGGATGGACCCATTCGGTGCGGAATACCTACACCATGCCGTGGAGGCGACCAAGCTCGTCTTTACGTTGCGCGATCATTACATCGCAGATCCAGATTATATGTCCATCTCCGTCAATGATCTCCTTGCTCCGGATTTTCTGGACGGGCTTGCCAGCCGAATCGATCCCGGTATGGTGCGCTCCTATGGCGATGGAGCGGGTCCGGGCGATACCGTCTGGTTCGGCGTCGCGGATCGGGAAGGCCGGACCGTCAGCGTCATCCAAAGCCTGTATTACGAATTCGGCAGCACCGTCATGGCCGGTGATACGGGGATACTCTGGCAAAACCGTGGATGCTCATTCAGCTTAGACCGAGGCTCCGCCAACGTACTCGTACCGCGGAAAAGGCCATTTCATACTCTTAATCCCGCTATGTATATAAAAAATGGCAAAGTCCACTTGGCATACGGAAGCATGGGCGGGGAAGGGCAGCCGCAAACGCAAGCAGCCCTTGCTAGCCGCGTGTTGGATCATGGCATGTCGTTAACCGAGGCAATCGGTAGCCCGCGGTGGTTACTTGGCCGAACGTGGGGAGATGTGTCACCTGGTCTTAAATTGGAGCGTGGTTATACAGCGGAAGCATTTCACCAGCTAAAAATGAAAGGGCATCCTGTGGAGTGGGTAGCAAAGCATTCCTCCGTATTCGGTCATGCCGGCATGATACGGATAGGGGGTGACGGCGCGTTTGAGGCAGCAAGCGACCCCCGCAGCGATGGCGCTGCATTAGGACTCTAATAACTATGGGTACGAGCATGAACATCGTCTGGCTTTATTTGCTGTCTGGAGCATTCGCTGGCATAATTTCTGGAATGCTAGGGGTTGGCGGCGGGATCGTCCTGGTCCCTATCCTGATTTTTATCTTTGGTGTTCTCGCCATACCCATAGGCATGGCAGCACATATGGCTATCGGGACTTCTCTGTCAACAATTATATTTACCTCCATGTCGGCAATATATGCTCAGCATAGACGAAAAGCAATTGACTGGAATCTGACCAGAAAACTTGCTCCGGCGACTATTCTCGGGAGCCTCATCAGCGGTTATCTGGCCGGGCTGATTCCCGGGCTGGCATTGAAAGCGATGTTCGGCGTGTTTTTAGTGGCGGCGGCGGTGCAAATGTTTTTTGAATGGCGACCGGCGCCCCATCGTACCCTGCCTGGTCCCGTAGCTCTTCTGGGCATCGGTACGGGCATTGGTGCGCTCTCCGCGATGTTGGGGATTGGCGGTGGCACGCTCACGGTTCCATTCTTCAACTGGTGTAATGTGGACTTGCGTCGGGCCATAGCCACGTCAACGGCTTTGGGGTTTGGCCTGGCGATCTTTGGCACCATTGGTTTCATTGTGTCCGGATTTCAGCGGCCCGGATTGCCGTCGGACAGTTTTGGCTATGTTTCCTTGCCGGCTATGCTGGGAATAGCGAGTACCGCAGTGCTATTCGCGCCGTTTGGCGTTCATTTATCACATCGTCTTCCCGTGCGCCGGCTCAAACGTATATTCGCTTTACTCCTCCTCTGCCTAGCGGTTAATATGCTCCTTAATTTCATATAGCTATGGAATCTATGATTTGGCCATCAGCCGGTGGCAGCCTTCCTTACTAGCGAGAAATATGGCATGGATAATACCGATCGGGAAATACTTGCTCTGCTCGTGGAGGATGGCAGGATGTCATTTGCGGATATCGGCAGAAGTATCGGAATTTCCCGGGCAAGCGCACGGGATCGTGTGCAGAAGCTGGTGGAAGATGGGCTGATCGAAAAGTTTACAATAGTTGTAAACCCCGGCCATTTGGACAAAAGTGTTTCTGCTTTTTTCGATGTTCAGGTAAACGCTCAAGCTATAGAAAATTTAGCGGCAACCCTTGCCGAACAGAAAGAGGTTGCAAGTCTGTACATTATGGGTGATATGTGTAGTTTGCATATGCATGTCTTGGTGAAAGACATGGGCGCGCTGGAAGCTTTCACGCATACGCATTTATTTGGCCATCCGGATATTGAAAAGGTACATTGTAAACTCCTCATGTCCCGGATCAAACAAAGGCGTGGGGGTCCAAGGTTGTAGGATACCAATCCGTTTTGGTTCGTCATGGGTATCCCTTGGCGATACCAGAATGCCGTCTTTCCCCGTCATGCAAGCGGGGGGCGCATGCAGTTGGCAGCCGAGAAGCTCGACGTCTGCGCTACGGTGATGAAATGGGCAACGCAATTCGGCCCATGGCATGAGCTTTTGCTCCATCGGAGCATCCATCCCCATGATTCGGCCGCCTAGTCTGTGCATACCTACCCTGTAGAGAAGGGCGTTACCGCAAACGCGCCAAAGTGACGCGGCATCGGGCTGGCCTTCGGGAACTTTTTCATCCCCCAGCGCTCCCAATAGGGCATGAAAGGCTGCCCGATTTCGCTTCGTTACACCTTGGTCCTGTTGCTCCCCTTCGCCCTGAACTCTGCCCGGGCGGCGGCATTGCCGCCGTTGCCTACCCTGCCGCCGCCACCGCCCATGCCGGCTCCGCAGCTCGCCGGGGTGCAGGCCGCCGTGCTCATGGATGTGCAGAGCGGGCAGGTGCTGGCGGCCGAAGCGCCCACGCGGGAGCTGAATCCTTCCGGGCTGGTGAAGCTGATGACCGCCTATGTGCTGCATCAGGCCGAGGGCCAGGGTCTGATTCATGCCCATCAGGGGGTGCCGGTCTCCGCCAGCGCTTGGCATGTGGCCGGTTCGCGGATGTTTCTTCAGCCCGGCAAGGCGGTAGATGTGGCGCAATTGGAGGATGGCCTGCTCATCGATGGCGGTAACGACGCGGCCATTGCCCTGGCCCAGGCCGTGGCCGGCGGCGTGGGCAGCTTTGTGCAGCTCATGAATCACGATGCCCAGATCTTGGAATTGACGCAGACCCGTTTTCGCAATCCCGATGGGCTGCCGCAGCCCGGTCAGCGCAGCAGCGCCCTGGATCTGGCCCGGCTGTCCTGCGACTTGATCCGTTCCGATCCCGGTATCGTCCGGATCACGAGTCAACCGTCCTATCATTACAACCACATTACCCAGTACAACTGGAATCCCCTGGTGGGCCGGGGTGGGGTAAACGGATTGGGCGTAGGGCTGGCCAGCCGGCAACATTGGAACCTGGACGTGAGCGCCACCAAGGACGGCCGCACCCTGGTGGCCGTGGTCCTCGGCGCGCCGTCCCGCAGCGCTGCTGCCGCCGCTGCCAGCACCCTCCTGCATTATGGCTGGGCGGGTTGGCAGGACCGCCAGCTCTATGGGGCGGGTCAGACCGTCGCCACCCTCCACCAGCAGGACTGGAGTCCCCAACGCTTGCAGGTGATGACCACGGCGCCGGTAACGGTGAGTATTCCGTCGAACCAGGCGAGCGCTGTCCACGCGGTCTTTGTTCCGGCACCCCATCTGCAGGCACCCCTCCGGGCAGGCGCAGCGGTGGGGACATTGGATCTGCGTTGGCACGGAAAGGTACTCCAGACGGCCCCGGTGTCTGCCAAAAACGCGGTGGAGCCGGCCGGGTGGCTCACCCGCATCCTCCATAAGGCCGAAGCGTGGCTGGGTTGATGGCGCCGCTAGCCGTGGCCTGGGCTGGCAACCGGATCTAGGGGGCAGTGTTCATGCCGCCGCGCCCCCGCCCACCTGCGCAACGCCACCAGTGGTGGCGCTGGCTGGCGCTCATCGTCCTCCTGTTGGGCGTGAATCTCATCGCCGGTGTCGGCATCTGGACCTGGCGCCTCTGGCAACAATTGCCGGCGGTGAGCGCGCTGCAGGACTGGCATCCCGCAGAGCCCCTGCGCATTTATGCCGAAAACGGCCAATTGCTGCAGGTCATCGGCCCGCAGATCCGCTACGCCCTGCCCCTGCAGAAAATTCCGCTACGGCTGCAGGAGGCATTCATCGCCGCCGAGAACGCGCGTTTCTACAGCCACAATCCCATCTACTACCCGGTGAGTTATCCCGGCATCGTGCGTGCGGCCTGGGTGGACCTGGTGCACCTGGCGCCGGTGCAGGGAGCCAGCACCATCACCGAACAGGTGGCGCGCAATTTTTATCTGACCCGCAAAAAGACCATCACCCGCAAGATGGCGGAGATCCTCCTTGCCTACAAGCTCGCTGCCCACCTCAGCCGGGCGCAAATTCTCGACCTCTATCTCAACAAGATTTACCTGGGCCAAGGGGCCTACGGCGTGCAGGCGGCGGCCCGGGTCTACTATGGGAAAGACGTGGATCACCTGAGCCTGGCCGAGATGGCCACCCTGGCCGGATTGCCGGCGGCGCCCTCGGCCTTCAACCCCATCCGCGATCCGAAGCTGGCACGGATGCGGCGGAATTATGTCTTGCGGCGAATGGAGAAGTGCGGCTATATCACCCCTGCTGCCCTCGGGACCGCCCTCGCCGAGCCCATCCGTACCGCCTACCATGCGCCCGCCAGCAATATGGCCCCCTATGCCACCGACTGGATCCGCCAGTGGCTGGAAAAACAGTTCGGCCCGGACTTCACCTATCGCCATGGCCTGCGTGTCTACACCACCATCCACCCCCAAGACCAGCGCGCCGCTGACCGGGATATGGCCGTCGGACTGGAGAACTATGCCATGGGCCTGGACAGTCTTGACCCCAAGGCCTGGCGCGGTCCCATCGCCCAGCTCCGGGGAGCGGCCCTGCGCCAAGCCGCGGCGGGACAACGGCCGGCCATCCTCCCGCCCCACGACCCGGCCAACCTGCGCTGGGGAGCGGTCCTGGAAGCCGGTGCGCGGCGCGCCACCGTGGCCCTGGAGGGGCAAAGTACGGTGCATCTCTCCCTGCGTGATGTGGACTGGGCCCGCTCCGCGCCCGAAGGGCGGATCCCCACAGCGGTGGACCAGGTCCTGCAGCGCGGCGATCTCATCTGGCTGCGCCCCTATGTGACTGCCGTCAGCGCCGGTACCGGCAATCCCGTCTGGGGGACCAAGGTCTGGCACACCCCCCGCCATCCCGGCTGGCAGCTCACCCAGATTCCGCGGGTACAGGGGGCGTTGGTATCGCTGGATAGTCATAGCGGCGCCATCCTCGCCATGACCGGCGGCTTCAGCTATGAACTCAGTCATTTCGACCGTGCCCTCTATGCCTATCGCCAGCCCGGCTCCGGTTTCAAGCCCTTTGTCTACGCCGCCGCCATGGATGGGGCAGCCATGCAGGCGGCGGGCAATCCCTCTTTCCTGACGCCCGTCTCCCTCATCAAGGATACGCCATTGACGGTACGGCTGGCCGATGGACAGGTCTATCAGCCGACCAACTACAGCAAGCGGTTTTCCCATACGCCTTTCCCGGTCTGGGAAGACCTGGCCGATTCGCACAATGTCCCCAGCGTGCGCATCCTCCTGCACATCGGGATCCCCTATGCCGTCTCCTATGTGCAGCGCTTCGGCTTCCCCGCCCGGCAGATCCCACGGGTTCCTTCCATGGTCCTGGGCGCCGGCGACTTCACGCCCATGCAGATCGCCCGGGCTTACGCCGCCTTTTCCAGCGGGGGTTTCCTCCCCAAGCCCTACCTCATCTCCCGCATCGAAACCGCCAACGGGGGGCGCATTTCCCTGCTGGATTGCCCTCTGGGCTACACGCCTCCGCCGCGGGAGACCGCCATCCCCCCCGGCGTGGCCTTTCTGCTCACGCGGATGATGGAGCGCGTCATCCGCGGCGGTACCGGCGTCGCCGCGCAGATCCTCCATCGCCATGATCTGGCTGGCAAGACCGGCACCAGCAACGGCGAGGACAATGCCTGGTTCACCGGCTACAACCCGCGGATCGTCACCACGGTCTGGGTGGGTTACGACAACAACCAAGGCATGGGCCACTGGGCGGCGGGCGCCCGCGAAGCCCTCCCCATCTGGGTCCACTACATGAAAAGCGCCCTCCGGAAACAGCCCGATCTGGGTTTCTTCCAGCCCCCCGACGTGGTGCGCGCGCGTTACGACCCTCAGACCGGCACTTTGGCGGATGCTGGGCAGAAAGGACGAGAAGGATACTTTCTGGCGGGTTGCCTGCCCCCCCCAACGCCTCCGGAATTCCCGTCCATCAACGCCTTCATCCATGCGTTGATGCATATTTTTTAGAGTTTTTTCCCTTTTCCTGCGGATTTTCCAGCGCCGGCGCCGGAGGCACGGTAGCCGTCAACAGCAGACCATCCCGAGCGAGGTGTTTCCCCATGACGATGAAGCAATCTTCCCTTTTTTTTGACCTGGCATTTTTCGCGCTTATCGTATTGCTTTTCGCCTTTACCTTCTTTGGGGCGCAGGGCTGGCTCCGCCACAGCGCCGACCGCCCCGATCCCCATCCGCTGACCGTCCTGCAGGGCAGGCCGGCCGCCTCCGTTAACCCCTTCCCGACCGCCGCGCCGGCGGTAAAACGTCAGACGATCTCCTGACGATTCCCCCGGGGGAACCACCGGGCCGTATCCTCATCAGAGAATAGGGAACCTTGCCGTACCCCTTGTGCATCGCGTTGCATCCCGGCGCCTAAGGAGAAAGCATGAATCATGGCGAAGCCATTGTGATGACCAGCCCGAAAGGGCGCAACCACTACGATCTGCATCAGCGCATGGAACGCTTGCGTGCCACCCTGCGCGAACCCGGGCGCTGGATTTCGCCCTGGTTTGGCGCCTACGCCCTGTTAGGGGCCATTTCTTCCGGTATTCTGCCCATCCTCCTGCCCCTCATGATCGTGGGATTGACCCAGCACCTGAGCTGGGTCGCCTATGTCATGGGCGGGTACAACCTGGGCCTGCTCAGCTCGCCCCTCTGGGGCAGCCTGGCCGATGGGCGACATGCCCACCGAGCCCTCTTCTTTGGCGGATTTCTGGTCCTCATGGGCGCCTTGCTGGCCATGCCTTTCCTGCCCGAGATCCTGCCCTGGACGGCGCTGTCCTTTCTGGCGGGTGCCGGGACCGCTGCGGTCGCCACCGTGGCCACTCTCTTCGTGGTGGAATTTCACCCCCAGAATGAATGGGAACCACGCATCGGCTGGTTGCAGACCTTCAATGGCGGGGGACAGGTAGCGGGGCTCTTGCTGGCGGGCATTTTCGTCAGTAACTTTCGTTTGGGGCTCTATTGTTCCGCGGCGGCCTTGCTGCCTGCCCTCTGGCTGGGCGCCCGGGGCCTGCCGGTGGCGGCACAGCGTCATGCCTCGGTAGCCGAGATCGGCACCCGTATACGCCATGACCTGGATTGGCGGTTTCTGGCGGCCTTCGGACGCACGGAGCTCCAGGGGGGCGGTCTGCTGCGTTTTTCCCATCATTTGTCCCTGGGGGGATTGCGCCATTTGGGCAACGTCCTTCATACCCGTTTCGGCCGATTTCTCTTCTCCTGGTTCGCCCTGTCCTTCGGGGTGGCGGCCTTTTTCGCCTATTTTCCCGTGGCCCTGCAAAAGGCCTACAGCGTGGCGCCGGCCCTGACCTCCCTCACCTACGCCATTGCGGCTGCCCTCGCCTTGGTCCTTTATACGGTGGGCGGTCAGCTCTCCGGACGTTATGGAGCGGGACGGGTGTATCGCTGGGCGCTGCTCCTGCGCCTCTTTGGTTTTGCCATGCTTTTCGTCGTGTTCTTTTTGCCCATTTCCAAGACCCTGGCCGGGCTGGCCGGATTTGTCTGCATCATCATGGCCTGGCCGCTGCTGAGTATTGCCGGTACCGATCTGACCGCCCACCTCACCCCCGTCAGTCAGGGGGCCGGCATGGGCTTGTTCAACGCCGCCGCGGCGGTGGCAACGGTGATCGGCACTTTCCTGGGCGGGCCCCTGGTGCAGTTTCTCGGTTATCCCGCCCTCTCCGGGCTGGCCCTCCTGGGGATCGGCCTGGCCTGGATCAGCGCCCGTGGCCTGGATACGCCCAGGGCCACGCCGGTCCCGTCAGGACCTCCGCCTGCGGAAGGCCAAGGTTTGCCTTGAATAACGTGGCAACCGCTCCATTCAGCAGATCGAGGAAGGAAGATGCCGTTAGTACGCAGCAAGATTTATGGATCAAACCGGTACCGCCTGCAGGCGGGTCTACTG
>NZ_RIZI01000131.1 GCF_003721225.1 Acidithiobacillus sulfuriphilus
AGCTCCGGGGCGACAGCCCCGCCCCCGCATCCCGCCACTGGGCAAAAAGGATCGTCCGCAAACCCTGCTCGTAGTTGTCATCGGCAAGGCGTTGCCCCAGACGCTCCAGCAGGGCACGGCGCGCGCCCTCGTCTTCCACCATGCTGAAGACCAGGGGCGCGGCCTTGGCCAGATCCCGTTCCTCCATGGCCGCGGCCAGCAGGTCCAGTTCCATGTCAATGGGCAAAGGCTCCGCCGCCGCGCATTGCAAGGCATCGGGCAAGGCCTGTCCGGGAGGGCTGAGCTCTTTTTCCCGGGCAGTAAGGAAGGCGCCAAAATGATCGCCGGGGATCTCGCCCATGGCCGCAAAGAGGGCCCAAAGATCCAGAACCCCATGCAAGGACATGGGTACCGCGACCTCCCCCCACCAATAGGGCAGGAAAAAAGCCTGGAATCCTTCGCAGACCTCCCGGCGTTGGGCCGGATCGGCCAGAATGGCCCCTTGCCCCGCGGCTCCCGCCTCCCGCCAGCGCCGGAATGCCTCCAGCGCCGTCCGCTCCGTCATTAGCCGAGCTTTTCCTTGATCCGCGCCGCCTTACCGGACAAGCCGCGCAGGTAGTAGAGCTTGGCCCGGCGCACATCGCCGCGCCGCTTCAGTTCCACTTTGGCGATATTCGGCGAATGCATGGGAAAGACGCGCTCCACTCCTTCGCCGTTGGAGATCTTGCGCACCGTAAAGGCCGAATGCAGGCCCCGGTTGCGCCGGGCGATGCAGATGCCCTCGAAGATCTGGACGCGCTCGCGCTCGCCTTCCTTCACCTTCACATGCACGGCGACGGTGTCACCGGGAGCGAACTCGGGCATGGTCGCCGTCAGTTGTTCGCGATTGATTTCGTCAATGATGTTCATCCCCAACTCCTTCCCTCTGGTCACACTGCGTTTCACCGCGTTGACGGCGATATTCTTCCAACAATTCCGCTTCGCCCGACCGCAAACCGCGCTGGGCCAAGATCTCCGGCCGGCGTTCCCAGGTTCGCCCCAGGGACTGCTGCAGCCGCCAGCGGCGGATGCGCCCATGGTCGCCCGAAAGCAGCACCTCCGGCACCGGCGACCCGTCCATCAACTCCGGCCGCGTATAATGGGCGCAGTCTAGCAGGCCTGATTCGCCAAAACTCTCTTCCACCGCCGAGTCCACATGTCCGAGTACCCCGGGAAGCAGCCGCGCTACGGCCTCCATTACCACCAGGGCCGGCAGTTCGCCGCCGGCCAGTACATAGTCGCCAATGGACCATTCCTCGTCCACCGCCGCCATGACCCGTTCGTCCACCCCTTCATAGCGGCCGGCCAGCAGGATCAAACCCGGTCGCCGTGCCATCCGGCCCACCGCCGGCTGCTGCAGCGGCCGCCCCTGGGGCGACAGATAACAGACCGGCGCCCCCGGGTTGGCCGCCCGGGCGGCGGCGATGGCGGCCAGCAGGGGCGGCGCCATCATGACCATGCCCGGACCACCGCCGAAGGGCCGATCATCCACCGTACGGTGCCGATCCGGCGCAAAATCGCGCGGGTTCCAGGTATGGATCGCAAAACAGCCCCGCGCCCAGGCCCGGCCGATCACGCCCGCCTGGAAATAGGCAGTGATCATCTCGGGGAAGATGGTGATGACGTCGAAGCGCATCACCAATCGGCTTGCCAGTCCACCAGAATCCGTCCCTGCGCCCGTTCAACCGCCAGGATCGCCCCATCCGACCAGGGTATGAGATGCTCCCGACCCGCCGCATCGCGGACCAGCAGCACGTCGTTGGCCCCGGTTTCGAGGAAGCCGGCCGCCTCACCCAGCCGTTGTCCTTCCCGATTCTCTACCGCCAGGCCGAGCAATTGGCTCCAGTAATATTCACCCTCTTCCAGCGCCGGCAATGCCTGGGCGGGTACGGCAATTTCCTGACCGATGAGCAGGCGCGCCTGCTCGCGATCCCGCACGCCCTCCAGCAAAGCCACCACGCCCGCGCCCTGGAGGCGTCCGTCCAGCACCGCTACCGGCCGATGTTCGGCGCCCAGATACCAGGGCGCATAATCCAGAATGCCGTCCCGGTTCTCCGTATAGGAGAAGACCTTGACCATACCCTGCACACCGTAGAGACCGGAGATGCGTCCCAGCACCACCCAGGCAGGCTGCTCAGGCGCCGGCGACACCCGTCTTGCTCACGCCTTCTTTCTTGAGGAAAGTGGCAACGGTATCCGAAGGCTGCGCGCCCTGGCTCAGCCAGTAAGCCGCACGTTCGCGGTTGATGCGCAATTCGGGCTGGCTCCCAAGGGGATTGTAAAAGCCCAGACGCTCGATGAAACGGCCATCACGACGGCTACGGCTGTCCGCCACCACGATGTGGTAAAAGGGCCGCTTCTTGGCGCCGCCCCGGGCCATACGAATGACTACCATGTCTTCTCCTTAGCCAATGCCCGAGATCCTGTCGCGGGAAAGGCGCGTATAGTAACTAAAACCAGGCGTCAACGGAAGGGCAGACCGCCTTTCATCATCGCTTTGGGATTCATGCCCAGGAGACGGCTCAGCCCCCCCTTGCCCTTGCCCATTTTCTTGAGCATTTTCTGCATCTGCTCGAACTGCTTGAGCAGGCGGTTCACTTCCGGCACGTTGGTTCCGGAGCCCAGGGCGATGCGCCGCCGCCGCGAGGCCTTGATGATATCGGGATGGCGCCGTTCTTCCGCGGTCATGGAGTTGATGATCGCCTCCAGACGGCGGAACTGTTTGTTGTCCTGCAACTGCCCCTGCACCTCGGCGGGCAGTTCACCCATGCCCGGCAATTTGTCCATGAGGCTGGCCATGCCCCCCATCCGGTCGAGCTGGCGCAACTGCTCGCGAAAGTCCTCCAGATCAAAGCCCTTGCCCTTGCGCAGCTTGTCCGCCATGCGCCGGGCCTGGTCCTCGTCCACCTCCTGCTGCACCTGCTCCACCAGGCTGACGATATCGCCCATGCCGAGGATGCGCGAGGCCATGCGCTCGGGATGGAAGGGCTCCAGGCCCTTGCGCACCTTTTCGCCGACGCCGAGAAACTTGATGGGCTTGCCGGTAACGGCCCGCACCGAGAGGGCCGCCCCACCGCGGGCATCGCCGTCGGTCTTGGTCAGGATCACCCCCGTCAACGGCAGGGCCGCGTCAAAGGCCTTGGCGGTATTGACGGCATCCTGACCGGTCATGGCATCGACGACGAAAAGCAGTTCAACGGGGTTCACGGCCCGCGCCAACTCCTGGGCCTCGGCCATCATTTCGCTGTCGATATGGAGCCGGCCGGCGGTGTCGACGATGAGCACATCATCGTTGCGCCGCCGCGCCTCTTCCAGGGCGCGGCGGGCGATATCGACGGGCCGCTCGTTGGCCCGGGTAGGGTAAACGTCGACGCCGATATCCCGCCCGAGATGGGCCAACTGCTCCATGGCGGCGGGGCGATAGACATCGGTGCTCACCAGCAACACCCGCTTCTTTTCCTTTTCCTGGAGCCACAGGGCGAGCTTGGCGCTGGTGGTGGTCTTACCGGAACCCTGCAGGCCGGCGAGCAGGATCACCGCCGGGGGGCGGGCGCTGAGGTCCAGGCGGTCGTTGTGGTCGCCCATGAGGTGGACGAGTTCGTCATGGACGATCTTGATGAAGACCTGTCCCGGCGTCAGGCTGCGCGTTACCTCCTCGCCCATGGCCTTGGCCTTGACCCGGCCAATGAAGTCCTTGACCACCGGCAGGGCCACGTCGGCTTCGAGCAGGGCCAGACGTACCTCGCGCAGGGCCTCGCTGATGTTTTCCTCACTCAGTCGGCCCTGACCGCGCAAATTTTTGAACGTTTGCGTCAGTTTTTGGGTGAGATTGTCAAACATGGAAAGCTCCGTGCAGTGTTTGCCGCATTCTGGCCCGTCAGCGCGCCTCTGGCAATGCCCCGCCCGCTTCCTGGAAGACCTGGCGCGCCTTTTTGAGATCCTCCCAGACGCGCCGCTTGTCGATGGGATTGCGCAGCAAGTAGGCGGGGTGATAGGTGATCACCACGGGGATGTCACCGTAATGCTGAACAGTGCCCCGCAGCTTGTTGAGGGGGGTATCCACCTGCAGCAGGCCCTGGGTGGCGAAGCGGCCGAGGGCGACGATGATCTGCGGACCAACGAGGGCGATCTGGCGATGCAGGTAAGGCAGGCACTCCCGGACCTCGGGGCCCAAGGGATCGCGATTGTTGGGCGGGCGGCATTTGAGCACATTGGCAATGTAGACATCCCGGCCGCGCTCCAGGCCCATGGCCTTGAGCATGGCATCCAGGAGTTGTCCGGCGCGGCCGACAAAGGCCTCGCCCCGCCGATCCTCCTCGGCCCCCGGCGCCTCGCCCACAAAGAGCCAGCGTCCCTGCGGGTTGCCCGCGCCGAAGACGGCGTGCTGGCGCGTCGCCCCCAGGGGACAATCCTGACAGACCGACACCATGGCCGCGAGATCTGCCCAGGCAAGGCCGGCAATGACGGTCTCGCGCCGCTCTTGCGCGGCCATGTCCCGAAGGGGTGCATCCGGCACCGTGGGCGGCGCGGCCGGGCTGGCCAAGACTGCCGGTATAGCGGGCTTGCGCGGCGTTGGGGGCGGCGCGGCGGGTGCCGGATCCTCACGGGGGGGCTGCGCGGCCGCGGCGGCCTTGGCCGGCCCGGCCTGGGGCGACGCGCACACCCCTGCCACCGGCCGGCCCGGTACGGGGAGTTCGAGCAAGCGTAAAAAACGCTGTTGTTCTTCGGTAAAGGGCGAGGTCATAATGGCATGCTAAAGAAAAAATCCATGCCGGTACAGGTGGCCGTGGCGCCATCGCCCCATCCCGAGGAGATTGTAATGCCCTTTTCTCTTATCCGACTGCTCACCACCGCGTGGGCGCAGCCTGCCGGGACGGCCTGACATGGCGATCCTGCAACTGGATAACGGCCACCTGGAATGGGGCGGCCGGGTCCTGCTGGATGATGCCAGCTTGAGTCTGGAGGCGGGGGAACGGGTCGGCCTCATCGGTCGCAATGGCGAAGGCAAATCCACCCTCCTACAAGTCTGCGCGGGCCTCTATCCGCTGGATAGTGGCAATTTGTGGATTGCCCCCGGGATCCACCGGGCCTATCTGGCGCAGGAGCCGGTACTGGATCCGCAGCAGGAGATCCTGGATGCCATCAAATCCGGCCATGACGCCTGGAATCGCGTCAATGCCGCCGATGCCGGCACCAGCGCCGCCCACGAACTCGCCGACTTCCACGACGCCTGGAGCATCGATTACAAGGCCGAGGCCCTGCGCGACAGCCTCGGCCTGCCCGCCAGCGGCCGGGTCGGCGACCTCTCCGGTGGCCAGCGCAAGCGCGTCGCCATTGCCGCCGCCCTCATCGCCGAACCCGAACTGCTCTTTCTCGACGAGCCGACCAACCACCTCGATCTCCCCGCCATCCAGGGACTGGAGCAACTCCTGCTGCGCGACCGCCGCAGTCTGGTATTCATCACCCATGACCGCCGTTTCCTCGACCGCCTGGCCACCCGCATCATCGAATTGGACCGCGGCCGACTGCGCAGCTTTCCCGGCAGCTTCAGCGGCTACCAGGCGCGCAAGGCCGAGATCCTTGACGCCGAGGCCGCCGCCGATGCCCGCCTGGAGGGGCAACTGGCCGAGGAGGAGGCCTGGGCGCGGCAGGGCGTCAAGGCCCGCGCCCGGCGCAATCAGGGCCGCTTGCGCCGCCTGGAACGCCTGCGCGGCGAACGGGACGCCCGCCGCGAGCAAAGCGGCGGCCCGGCCTTGCGCATCGAAAGCGGGGACCGCTCCGGGGCACTCATTGCCAATCTGGAGAATGTTTCCTTCCGCTACGGCGGGCGCCCCATCATCCGCGACTTCAGCACGCGCATTCAGCGCGGCGATCGCGTCGGCATTGTCGGACCCAACGGCGCCGGCAAGACGACGCTGCTGCGTCTGATCCTCGGCGATCTCCAAGCCGACAGCGGCACCCTGGAGCGGGGCACCCGCCAGCAGGTAGCCTATTTCGACCAGATGCGCGCCGCCCTCGACCCCGAAGCGCGAGTCGCCGATGTCATCGCCGATGGGGCCGAATTCATCGACATCGGCGGCGAGCGCCGCCATATCCTCGGCTACCTGCAGGACTTCCTTTTCCCCCCCGCCCGCGCCCGCGGCCCGGTCAAGGCCCTCTCCGGGGGCGAGCGCGCCCGTCTACTGCTGGCCCGCCTCTTCGCCAAGCCCGCCAACATCCTGGTCCTGGACGAACCCACCAACGACCTGGACCTGGAATCCCTGGAGATCCTCGAAGAACGTCTGCAGGACTACCCCGGCACCCTCTTCCTGGTCTCCCACGACCGCGACTTTCTCGACAACGTCGTCACCCAGGTCATCGCCTTTGGCGAGGATGGACAGCTCACCAGTATGGCCGGTGGTTACAGTGACTGGCTGCGCTGGCAAAGGGAGCGGGCGGATGCGGGAGCGGCCGAGCGCAAGATGGGCAAGTCTCGCTCCAGCGCGGGACGCACGGCAAAGAAGGAAAAGGGCCTGAGCTACAAGGAAAGCCAGGAACTCGCCCAACTACCCGCCCGCATCGAGACCTTGGAACAGCGCCAGGCAGCCATTACCGAGTCCTTGAGCGACCCGACCGTGTATCAGGACCTGGCAGCGGCCAGGACCTTACAGGCGGAGGCGGACGCGGCCGCCCGGGAACTGGCCACGGCCTACGAGCGCTGGGAAGCCCTGGAACAAAAGGCTGCCCTGGACGCGACGGGGTAATCCTAAAACCCCTCCGCCAACGGCCGCATGCATGATCAAGGGCGGTGGCGTTGCCCCAGGAAGACCTGCAGCAGCAAGCCGTCCGCCACGGCCGGCAAGGCCGTGGCGATGATGCCTACCGCCATGCTCAGCCAGGGGCCGGGGATGTGGACGGGATCGGGAATGACCCCCTGCCAGCGCCAGGAAAGACCCACTGCCCCATAGGCCAGCAGCAGACCGGGAATGAGAAGCAGGGCATCCACCAGCAGCAGCAGCCCCACGGCCAGCAGTATCAGCAGAACCCAGCCCAGGCCCGCCAACACCTGACGCCAGAACGACTGCCTAACCACGATAGACCCAGAGCAGCACATCCCGGCGCGGCACGATGACGCTGTGACCACCACCGAAGTCCAGAGTAGCCGTAGGCCAGAAAGCCGCATCGGCAGCCTGCGGGTTGGCGCGAAAGGCACCGGGCCAGTCCGCCGCCGCGGTCGCGCCCTCTCCGGCCTGGGCCAGCAGGTGCGCGCCCTGGGCATTGACGTAGATGTGCGAGACCGGGATGCGCGTCCGCGTCGCCATGATGAAAATGCCCAGGAGGATGGCAAAGACCCCCGCCGCCAGAATGGCCACCACCCATTTCTCCCTGCCCGTCATTGTCCACCCCCTTCTGCCCAGATTTCCGCCTGCGTGGCGGTGATATTCCGCGCCTGTGAAACGCAGGCGCGATGGCCGCACCAGCGGGGCGCAATATTCATTTCCTCCAGGGCGTGACGCATGGTCACGCGAAAGACCGGCGCCGATTCCACCCCGCCAAAGTTCCAATAACGCTTGCTTGCGCGCAGCGATATGGCCATCACCAAATCCGGGGCGAAGCCGGGGGCGAAGCCGACAAAGGTAGCATTGGTCTCATTGTGTAAAAAACCATCCTTGCCGTTGGCCATATTGGCCGTACCCGTCTTACCCGCCACGCGATAACCGGGAATGGCCGCCAGGATGCCCGTGCCATTGGGTGCGCATACCCCTTCCAGCCAGCGCCGCAAGCGGTTGGCCACCCCGGCCGGCATGATGCGCCGGCGCTGTACCGGCTGGTCCAGCAAGAGGGTGGGCCGGACATGGTAGCCGCCGTTGGCGATGGCGGCATAGCCCTCGGCCAATTGCAGGGTTGTCACCGACACGCCATAGCCCAAGGCAATGGTGGCATGGCGCGCCCGCCCCCAGCCATGCCAGTCGGGCAGGACACCACCCGTTTCACCGACAAAACCCAGCCCCGGCGCCTGCCCGAATCCGACCGCCCGATACATGTCATAAATGGCCTCCCGCGGCGTGCGCAGGGCGATCTTGGCAGCGCCAATGTCGCTGGAATACTTGAGAATATGGGCGACATTCAACTCGTGGTGGACCACGTCATCGCGAATGCAGAAGCCGCCCACCGGCAGACAATGGGAGACATTGAAATTCTGGTCAGGCTGGATGCTATGGGTGGTCAACGCCGCCGCGACCATGAACGGCTTCATCACCGAGCCCGGCTCAAAGGCCTGGTGCACCGCATTATTGGCATAATCCAGAGGATCGCTGCAACTCCCGCGACCATTGGGATTGCAGGAAGGCACGCTGACCATGGCCAGGATCTGCCCGGTATGGACATTCATCACTACGGCCGAGCCTAGCTTGGCACCAAAATGCTGCTGCGCGGCAAGCAGTGTCATATAGGCCCAATACTGGATTTGCGGGTCGATGGTAAGGTGCAGATTATGTCCCGGCTGAGGATGTTCGGCCTCCTGCAGGACGCGCAGGACCTGTCCCTGGCCATCCACCAGCACCCGCTCCCGCCCCTGCCTACCCGCCAGCCACTGATTGTAGCCCAGTTCCAGATCAGCGGCCCCCTGGTGATCCAGGTGCACCAGACCCAGCAGCGGCGTGGTCATCGCCCCCAGGGGATAATAGGTCCGGCTGGTGGCCTGGACATAGAGTCCGGGGATGCCCAAGGCGCGCACCGCCTTGCCCAGGGAGGGCGATACCTGCCGCCGCAGATACGCAAAATCCGCCCCGCCCTGCCGAACCCGCGTACTCAACTCCAGCGGCGACATGCCGATCACCTGGGCCACCCGCCCCCATTGGGACTGATGCTGCCGGAATATCCGCGGATCCACCCAGAGGGTGACCGCCGGCACATTCACCGCCAGCGGATCGCCATTGCGGGCGTAAATCATCCCGCGCCCGGCGGGCAAAGGCCGAGTCTGCAGATAGCGCATCCTCCCCTGGGCGCGCAGCGCCCGGGTCTGGAAGCACTGGAGTTGCACATCGCGCAGCAGGACGCCACCCATGCCCAGGAGCAGAAGCGACAAGAGCAGGCCCGCCCGCCAGTGCGGCAATGCCCTGGGAAAAGGCCTTGGACCTCTTGGCACCGGCATTTCGCCCCCTTTCATCCTAGATTCTGCGGTTGATAGCGCGTTTTTTTCTCCCGAGTCCCACCGCTAAGGCCCTGGGCCAAAGGTCCCGGCAAAACGCCCCATCCACGGCCCTTGTCACGTTCATCGCATCCATCCCTTCCTCCTGGGCGGCAGTCCTGCCATGCCTTCAAAACGGCAGGGTCACCCCCGGCTTGACCGCCTGCAGAAGCTCCCGGAAACGCTCCTGAACAGCCGCCAGGGCGGCGGCGCTGTCACCCTCAAAGCGCAAGACCAATACCGGCTGGGTATTGGACGCCCGCACCAGCCCCCAGGCATCGGCCAGTTCCACGCGAACTCCATCCAGGGTGATGAGCGTCGCATCGGTAAAACGCTGGGCAGCCCCGGCGCGGATCTGGTCCATGAGGGCGAAATGCTCCCCCTCCGCCAGCTCCACCCGCAGTTCCGGCGTACTGAAGCCCTTGGGCAGGGCGCGCAACACGGCGCCGGGGGCCTCGGTCCGCTTACTGAGGATCTCCAACAGGCGGGCGCCGGCATAAAGCCCGTCATCAAAGCCATACCAGCGTTCCTGGAAGAAGATATGGCCGCTCATCTCGCCCGCCAGCGGCGCCGCCAGCTCCGCCATCTTCGCCTTGATCAGGGAATGCCCCGTCTTCCACATGAGCGGCACACCGCCCGCCG
Organism: Acidithiobacillus sulfuriphilus; assembly: GCF_003721225.1. Classification (GTDB taxonomy): domain Bacteria; phylum Pseudomonadota; class Gammaproteobacteria; order Acidithiobacillales; family Acidithiobacillaceae; genus Acidithiobacillus_B; species Acidithiobacillus_B sulfuriphilus. Next base: position 9,830 of record NZ_RIZI01000131.1, read on the forward strand.
CGCGGATGGCCTCGGGCAGGAAATGGGAACATTTCACGTCAAAGATGATGGGCGCCCCAGGCACCCGTGACAGGACATCCTGCGCAAAGAGGATCATCTGCCGGTCGGCCCAGATGATCTCCCCGCCCGGCGCCACCACCCCCAGGCGATCCCCGTCGCCATCGAAGGCCAGCCCCAGGTCCAGTCCCTGCTCCTCCACGAGGCGGATGAGATCCTGGAGATTTTTCTCCTCGCTGGGATCGGGATGATGATGGGGAAAATGGCCATCCACCTCCGTAAAGAGTCCATGCACCTCACAACCCAGGGCCCGGAACAATTCCGGGGCCACCACACCGGTTACACCGCTGCCGCAGTCCATGCCGATGCGCAGCCGGCGCGCAAGATGCACATCGCCGACGATGCGCTGCACATAGGCGGGGAGGATCTCCTCGTTTTCGACATCCCCCACCGGCCCGGCCCAAAAGTCATCCGCGCGAATGCGCGCTTGGATCTGCTGGATCGCCGCCCCATGCAGGGTCCTGCCCCCCAGGACCATCTTGAAGCCGTTATAATTGGGCGGATTGTGGCTGCCCGTCAGCATGACCCCGCCGTCGGCGTGGAGGTGGTGGATGGCAAAATACAGGGCCGGCGTCGGCACCATGCCCACATCCAGCACCGCACAGCCCGTCGCCCGCAAACCGTTGCGCAGGGCCTGCACCAACTCCGGCCCCGACAGCCGGCCGTCCCTGGCCACCGCCAGGCGCGACAGCCCCTGGGCCCGCGCCTCGCTGCCGATGGCGCGGCCGATGGCCTCCACACGCGCAGGGGTGAGATCACGTCCCACTACGCCGCGGATGTCATATTCACGAAAGATGCTGGCGGGTATTTCCATCGTCAGGGCTCCTTTGGCTGAGCAGGGAGAGGATGCAGCATCGACTGCAAAAGCCCCACGGCCGGCGTGTAGGCGGGGTTCTCCCGCAGCAAGCGGACCAGCGTTTGCCGCGCACCGGCCGCGTCATGGGCGCGCCACTGGGTCATGGCAATGTTCATCTGCAGGGCGCTGCGGGAATCCGGGAAAAGGGGGCGGTGCAGACCCGCGCGCAGAAAGGCCAGGCCCTCCTGGACATGGCCGGGCAGGAGATAGGCCAACTCGGCGATCTGCGTGCGCAGGGCAACGCTCTCGGGATCGACGGCCAAGCCCTTGCGCCAGGCCAGCAGGGCGGCGCGCCGCGCCGCATCCGTACTCAGACCCAGCAGTTTACCTTCGCTGAGATAGAGTGTGCCGATGGAGTTCCACACTCCACCCTGACGTGGAATGCCCACCAGACTCTCCTGGTATTCATGCAACGCGCTCCGCAGCAATTCCCGGCGTTTTTTCTCGTCAAGCACACGGTCATTCGTCGCTAGGCTCAAATAGGTATTGGCCAGATAGACATGGGGTTGCGTAGCCAGGGGGCGGGCCAAGGCCAGCCAGTCTGCCGCCCGCAGCAGGAATACCGCCCGCTGGCCCGCATTGGGCATCCAGCGGTTCAACCAGGCGTTATCACTCAACAAGGAAAAACTGAGCCCGTCGCAGACCAGGTTCCAGGACCCCGCCACCAGGGCGATGGCCAACACCGTTTGCACAATAAAGGGATGATTGATCCCCATACGCGGCAGCAGCGGTGCCGTCCAGCCGCGCGCCCCGAAAATCTGCCAGGCGCGGGCCAGGAAAAGCCCGCCCAGGAGACTCAAGGGCAGATTGTAGAAAATGAAATTGCCCAAGGCATGGCCGGTGATGGCGAACACCCCCAGGACCAGGCCCAGTGCCTGCAAACGTTTATCGTCCGCCAGTCCCAAGGCCTTCCCGCCCTTCGCCAGCAGGCCAACCAGCGCAAAGATCAAGACCCCCGCAAAGACCAGGAGAAAGCCGAGGTTGATCAACCCGCCTTCGGCCAGATACTCGATGTAATCGTTATGGGCGTAGGTTCCCGCCGAAGCCAGCTCTCCCGGCAGGCGATAGGCCGGATAATAGAGGAAATAGCTCCCCAGGCCCGTACCCAGCCAGGGATGGCTCAAAAAGATATGCCAGGTCGCCAGCCACATGAGGCCACGGGAAACGGTGCTGATATTATGGGTAATGAAACCGGGGGCCAGATGGCCCAGCAGGTCATAGCCCTGCACATACCCGAAAAGGAAAAAGGCGATGGCCGCCAGACCCAGCACCAGGAAACTGCGGCCCCGCGCCCCCGGCTGGCGGCGCAGTCCCCACAGGGCAATGGGCATCGTGCACAGCCAGGCGAGGAAACCGCCCCGGCTGTTGGTGGAAAAAAAGGCCAGCAGGAGCAAGACGATGGTGATGAGGTAACCCAGGCTGACCCAATGCACCCGCGCAGAAAGAAAGCGCTCCCGGCGCTGGGCATCGCTGCTGAAATAAGCCACCAGCAGCGGGAAAAAGAGCAGGTTCAACCAGGCCGCAAAGCTGTTGGTATCCAGCAGGGGGCCCAGCGGCCGCAGGTTGGTCAGCCCCACCCCGCGCCCCATCCAGTGATCGTATTGCCAGAGGGCATAGAGGCTGAGCGCCACCGCGCTCACGACCGCACCGAACCACAAGCAGCGCCACGCCCCTTCCGCCACATCGGCAGGCAAGGCGATCCAGACCAGAAAGGCCAGGGGCAGGGAGCCCAGCACCCAAAAATAGAACCAACTGGTATAAGGCACCCCGCTCCAGAACAGCGTCGCCCCAAACCAGATCAGCCAGGCCAGCATGAAGACGGGCAGGAAACCCCGCGGCCAGGGCAAGCCCTCCCGCAGGCGCGGCCACCACACCCAGGCACCCCACAGCGTCAGGAGAATCATGCTGCCCGCCAGGAGCGGGATCAATTGCCCGTTGTAATACCACGCCAGCAAGTAGGCCAAAAAAGGAAAAAGCGCATAGAGCGCCGGGCGCAACCTTGGGGCAGAAACCGTCACGAATCCTCCTTGGAGTGATACGGGCAAAGATGCGTACCATCCTGCCGATGGATCGCCGCGGAATGGGGCAGCCACACGCCGCAACACGCGCAACGCACCAGGGCGACGGATGGCGTGCCCCGGCCGCGCGGCACACGGCGCCGCCAAAGATAAATCAGCACGGCGAGCAACGCCACCAGGAACAACCATTTCATCATGCTGGAGCAACCCCCTCAGCCAGGCGCCCACCACGGGGCTTCGCCATCGGACAAGGTCCGGAATACCCGTTCACCGGTCCCCGGCCGCCAGGGGACGCCCGCGCAAGCGCTGGACCCCGGCGCGAAAGGCGGTGTTGGCCTCTATCTTTTCCCGTTGCATCAGCGCAAAGAGTTGCGGACGGTCACACTCCCGCAAGTGACCCGCCGGCATGGCGGCGCAGGCGCTTGCCCAAGACCGGGCCAGCGCAAAAAAACGCGCGGCGGCCGCCCGACCCTTGGCCATATCCTCGGCAACGGCCGGCGGGAAACGGGGCCCGGGCGCGGCAAAGTCGCGGGCGGATTCTCCATAGCTTTTGGCCAGATTGCTCCAGCAGGCGCCGGCCATGGGGCTTTGCTGCAAACCCAGACGCACGCAATTGCCGGAATATTGCCCGCCCTGGCCCAGGCTGGCCTGCCAACGGTTCTGTAACGCTTCCGCCGCGTGCAAGGCAATGGCCGGATTCTGGGTCACCACCGGCCGTGGTGGGGCGGCGGCCACCATGGGCGCCAGGGGAACCTGTTGGGCACAGGCCGTCAGCAGCAAAAGCAACGCCACCCCAAGGCATCCAAAGCAATAACGCAACACGGTCACCTCCCCCTACCCCTGCCTCATCAAAATGGGTTATAGAACAAAATGGGTGGTCCTGCCGCCCCAGGGCACCCTGGGCAACGGCGCTTGGCAAAAGGGCAGGAGCGATGCCCATTTCCTGCTGTCCTCCCCCGGTTTTTGCCCATAAAAAAACGCCCGGATAACCGGACGTTTTGATGTTTTGGTCGGGGCGAGAGGATTCGAACCTCCGACATCCGCCTCCCGAAGGCGGCGCTCTACCAGGCTGAGCCACGCCCCGCGCGTTTTCCCACTAAAATTCACGACGTACGGCAAAATCCGCAAGAAACGACAAGGCCCGACGTTCCGGGCCGTCGGAAAAGCCGGCCAAGCATGCCTGAGCCTGCTTCGCCTTAGCCGCCGCGATGTCCAGAGTGTAATCAATCGCCCGGGTTCTGGCAATGATTTCCAGGACCCGCTCCAGCCCGGCGCGATCCCCGCTGCTCAGGGCATCCCGCAGCGCCCCCCGCTCCGCCTCCGAGCCTTCCTGCATGGCGTGGATGAAGGGCAGCGTCGCCTTGCCATCGGCCAGGTCGTCACCCCGATTCTTCCCCATCTGTTCCGCCGATACCGAATAATCCAGGGCATCATCCACCAACTGGAAGGCCGTACCCAGCAAGGATCCATAACGGGCCAGGGCCGCCTCCCGCTGGGGATCGGCCTGATTGAGGATGGCGCCCAGGCGTGCCGCCGCCTCGAAGAGCTTGGCCGTCTTGGCCTCGATCACCGCGTAGTAGGCATCGGGCTGGAGATCGGCGTCGTTGGCGTTTTCCAATTGCGCCACTTCGCCCTGGGCAATGACACTGGTGGCCTCGGCGAGGGTGGACATCACCCGGATGTCCCCATCCTTCACCATCATCTCAAAGGCGCGCGCATAGAGGAAATCCCCCACCAGCACCGCGGCGGCGTTTCCCCAAAGCTGGTTGGCCGTCGCATTGCTACGCCGCAGTTCCGAGCCGTCCACCACATCGTCATGGAGCAGGGTTGCGGTATGGATAAACTCGACCACCGCCGCCAGGGGAATGGGCCGCGTACCATGCTCCCCCCCCATGCGGCAGCTCAAGAGCAGCACGATGGGCCGTAACCGCTTGCCGCCCGCACCGATAATATAGGCCCCCATGGCCGGGATGGTCGGCACAGCCGATTGGAGCTGCTCCTGGATCACGATGTTCACCGCCACCATATCGGACCGCACCAAGCGGTTGACATCTTCCAAATCCATCGCCACTTTTTGCTCCAAAATGATCCCATTTGCTGGCGGAAAGCGCACGCGCAAAGGATTGTCGGCATCGCAGGGCAGCCTTGTCAAGGCGTTTTCGGGAGGCGGCGGCAAGGCCACTTGACCAGTGACCGCTCCTACCGGTATCTTACTACCCTTTTCCGGAAGCTTCCGGCAAAGCCTTATTTTGGAGGTTTGTGATGTACGCGGTCATCGAAAACGGCGGCAAACAATATCGGGTGGCAGTGGGCGACAAGCTCCGGCTCGAAAAGATGGAGTTGGAAGAAGGCAGCGAGCTGGCCATCAACCGCGTGCTGATGGTGGGCAGCGGCGCCGATGTCAAGATCGGCATGCCCCATGTCGATGGCGCCATCGTCAAGGGCACCGTACTCGCCCAGGGCCGCGCGGCAAAGGTGCAGATCTTCAAGATGCGTCGGCGCAAGCACTACCGCAAGCAGCAGGGCCATCGTCAATATTTCACCGAAATTCGCATCACCGGCATTGAGGCCTAAGGAGCAGCGTCATGGCACACAAAAAGGCGGGCGGTTCATCCCGTAACGGCCGCGATTCCCAGTCCAAGCGTCTGGGCGTAAAGCGCTACGCCGGACAGCAGGTCATCAGCGGCAACATCCTCATACGGCAGCGGGGCACGCAGTTTTATCCCGGCGTCAACGTCGGCATAGGCAAGGATCACACCCTCTTCGCCACCGCCGAGGGTGTCGTGAAATTCGAGCGCAAGGGCCCGCGCCAGGTGCGTACCGTCAGCGTCGTTTCGCCGGCTTGACCAGCCAGCGTCGGAGCGCCCCGCGCCGGACTGTCCGGCGCGGGGTTTTTCTATGAAATTCATTGATGAAGTGCGCATCACCGTCGGCTCCGGCAACGGCGGCCATGGCTCCGTCAGCTTCCGCCGCGAGAAATTCATCCCCTTCGGCGGACCCGACGGGGGCGATGGCGGGCGGGGCGGCAACGTCACCCTGGTCGCCCAAGGCAGCCTCAATACCCTGATCGACTTCCGCTATCAGCGCCGCTTTCGGGCGGAAAATGGACATGGGGGGGCCGGCCGGCAGATGACGGGGCGGGGCGGACGCGATCTGAGCATCACCGTCCCCATCGGCACCCTGGTCTATGACGACGATACCCACGAACTCCTGGGTGACCTGCGCCACGACGGCGATACCCTGCTGGTGGCCAAGGGCGGCCGCGGCGGCCACGGTAATATGTGGTACAAATCCAGCACCAACCGGGCACCGCGTCAGCATGAACTGGGCGGCAGCGGCGAGGAACGCCAGTTACGCCTGGAATTGCGCCTCCTCGCCGATGTGGGCCTGCTCGGCATGCCCAACGCCGGCAAGAGCACCCTGATTCGCGCCGTCAGCGCTGCGCGTCCCAAAGTGGCCGACTATCCTTTTACCACCCTGTATCCCAACTTGGGCGTCGTGCGCATTGCCGAGCACGAATCCTTCGTTTTGGCCGATATCCCCGGCCTTATTCCCGGTGCCGCCGAGGGTGCCGGACTGGGTACACGCTTCCTCAAACATCTCTCCCGCACCCGGCTCCTGCTGCATCTGGTTGATCTGTCTCCGGTCGACGGCGGCGAACCCGCCGAGCAGGTGCGGGCGCTGGAGACCGAGCTGTCCGCCTACAGTCCAACTCTGGCTGCGCAGCCGCGCTGGCTGGTGGCCAACAAGGCCGACCTTTTTACCCCCGAGACGGCCCAGTCCCACTTCCAGGCCCTCTGCCGGAACCTGGACTGGCAGGACCCGGCCTTCCTCATCTCCGCCGCCAGCGGCGCCGGCTGTCAGGAACTCATGCGCAAGGTCTGGTTGGCCCTGGCCGAACTCCCGCCGCCACCGCCACCCGAGGCCATTGGCCTATGGGATGAGGACGACGAGCCGTCCCTGAACAGCGGGGAGGAGGGGGGAGAGGAGGAAGAGTGGTGAAGCGGGCGACCATGAACCAGGCGCGGCGCTGGGTGGTCAAGATCGGCAGCAGCTTGCTCACCAATGGCGGGCAGGGTCTGGACCATGGCGCCATCCATGCCTGGGTACGGCAGTGTCTCGCCTTGCGGCAGAAAGGCGTCGAAATCGTTCTCGTCTCTTCGGGAGCCGTAGCCGCCGGCATGGAGCGCCTGGGCTGGAAGTCGCGGCCCACGGCCCTCAATCAACTGCAGGCAGCGGCCAGCGTCGGCCAGGCAGCCCTGATCCAGGTCTATGAAGAATGGTTGCGGGAAGGGGGAGTTCACGGTGGTCAGGTGCTTCTCACCCATGAGGATCTCCGCGATCGGCGCCGCTATCTCAACGCCAGCGCCACCCTGCGCACCCTCCTGGAAATGGGGGTGATCCCCATCATCAATGAAAATGACGCCGTGGCCAGCGAAGAAATCCGTTTTGGCGATAATGACACCCTGGCGGCCTTGGTAAGCAACCTGCTGGAAGCCGATCTCCTGGTCATTCTCACCGATCAAACCGGCCTCTATGACGCCGACCCCCGGCAGCATCCCGATGCTCGCCTGCTCAGCGAAGTGACCGCCGGCGATCCCGCCCTGGAGCGCATGGCGGGCGGCGTGGGCAGCCATGTGGGCAGCGGCGGCATGATCACCAAGGTGCGGGCCGCCGCCCGGGCCG
>NZ_RIZI01000132.1 GCF_003721225.1 Acidithiobacillus sulfuriphilus
TTCGGCGCGCAGCCGGGCGGATCGTTTCTGGATTACCGCCAGTGGGCGGCCCAAGGATCGGCTCACGCTGGAAGACTTTGTGGAAATGGATCTGACCGGCCAGGTGCATAGGGCTCCCGACGGCCGTCGGCCTTCGGCCGAGGCTAGCATTCATCAGGCCATTTACCGTCAGGTGCCCGACGCCCAGGTGATCTATCACGTCCATTCGGTGGAGGCCAATCTGTGCGGGCACTTTGCGGTGGATGGACTGCTCCGTCTGCCGTCCCTGGAGATGCTCAAGGGCCTCGGCGTGGCTGCTGCCGAGCCGCAAGTGGACTTGCCGGTCTTCCCTAACTTTGTTGAAGTGCCGCAGATCGCCGCCGCCATGGAGCGGTCCTTTGCCCAGGCCCTGCCCCCGGTGCCGGGCGCCCTGATCCACCTCCATGGCGTCACCGCCTGGGGCCGGGATGGGACCGCAGCCCGGCATCATCTGGAATTGCTGGAATATTGTTTCCGTTATCTAGTTCAGGCGAAACTTCTCGCCATTGGAGCATAGTAATGAGTCAAGCCCTTCTCACCGTCATCGGCGAAGATCGTCCCGGTATCGTCGCCGCCGTCACCCAGGCCCTCTATACGGCCGGCTGTTCCATTGGCGATGCCTCCATGATGCGCCTGGGCGGTTACTTTGCCATCATGCAGGTGCTGTCCTATCCCCAGGACCTGGGCGCCGTGGAGATGGCCCTGGATGCCGCGGTCAAGCGTCTCAATCTGCGCGTTCATCTCGATCCCCTCTCCAGCGTGGCCGCGGATGGCGGCGCCGCCCCGGACACGCGGGTCACGGTCTTTGGCGCGGACCGGCCCGGCATCGTCGCCAGCGTGACGGCTGCCCTGGCGAGCATCGGCTTTAATATCGTCGATCTGGAAAGTGAGCGTTCGGGCAGCCCGGAGCATCCCATCTATATCATGGTGATTCAGGGCCGGGCCCCGGCGGGCATTGCGGCGGTGCAGGAAGTCCTGGCGCCTTTGCGGGAAAGGGAATCCATCGATATTGGCGTTCACCCTCTGGAGACGGTGGTGCTCTGATGGCGGTATTACCGATTCTGACCTATCCCGACCCGCTGTTGCAGCGCCCCGCAGTGGCGGTGGCGAATTTCGATGCGGAACTTCGGGCTTTTGTCGATGATCTCATCGAAACCATGCGGGCCGGACCCGGCGGCGTGGGCATAGCCGCCCCCCAAGTGGGTCGCCTCCAGCGGATCGTGGTGGTGGACGTGCGGGCGAAGCTGGGCGACGACTGTCATGGCCTGATGGTGCTCGTCAATCCTGATCTGATCGCCTGGGAAGGAGTCGCCGTCGGTCGCGAGGGCTGCATGTCAGTGCCGGACTTCACCGGCAACGTCATCCGCGCCGAGCAGATTCGTGTGCAGGCCCAAGACATCCATGGTGAGGATCGGGTGTACGAATGTGCCGGCTTCGAGGCCCGCGCCGTACAGCACGAAATGGACCATCTGGACGGCCTGCTCTTTCTCGACCGGCTGGTGTCGCGCAAGACGGATCTTTTCCGCAGAAAGGTGTACAAGCGCTAAGGAAAAATCGGAGTGCTGGAAATGGCGTCCCCATGGGGGTTCGAACCCCAGTTACCGCCGTGAAAGGGCGGTGTCCTAGGCCGCTAGACGATGGGGACGCTGGCAGCCCGTGAATACTACACACCTGCATGGGCGGTGGCAAGTATGTATGACGCTGTCCGTCCCTGCTCGCCGTCTCGCCGCCGGAACCTTGACATCTTCCATGATCACTCTAAATTAAAGAGATAACTCTTTATTTACTAAAATTCTATGCTTGTGCCTGGATAGATTGGCAGGGGAGGCGAAATGGCTGATATGCCTGATGCAGACCGTCACGTGAGGGCGCGGCGCGGTTTCCTGCGCCACTTGCTGCTGGGGAGCGGGGCGGCCATGCTCTCCCTCCATGCACCCTTTGCGGCGGCGGCGGAAATCCGCGGCGTGCGCGTCGGTCCGCACGGATCGGGTGTTCGCCTCGTCTTCGACCTGAGTGGGCCCTTGGCCGCGCCGGCGCAGATGAGCGCTTCCGGTGACGTCCTGCAGGTACTGCTTCCCGGGGTCCGCTCCTGGAGCGCTACCCCAAGATTGCGCCCGCTCGGATCCTTGCTGGGGGTGCGCAAGGTGGCGCGCAGCGCTCAGGGCCTTGCCGTTGATCTGGCCATTCAAGGGGCGGTCCACTGGCGCAGTTTCAGCATGCGCCCGGCGGGTCATGCCGGATATCGTTGGGTGCTGGACCTCTTGCCGGATACGCGGGACGTGGCAGGGGCCGCGCTGCCGTTGGCCGGGAGGGGCCGGCCCATCGTCATCTGCCTCGACCCTGGCCACGGTGGGCATGACCCTGGGGCCATTGGCCAGATGGGGACGCGGGAAAAGGATGTGGTGCTGGACGTCGGCCTCCGGCTGGGCGAGCTCTTGCGCCAAACCCCGGGTGTACACTTGGTGATGACCCGCGACAGCGATCGTTATGTGCCGCTGTTGGAGCGCATGGAACTGGGCGTGCACCATCGTGCCGACCTCTTTGTCTCCGTACATGCGGATGCCTTTCCGCTGCGCACGGTGCGCGGCTCCACGGTCTGGGCCCTTTCCGAAAAGGGGGCGAGCAATGAGGCGGCGCGCTGGCTGGCGAAAACGCAAAACGCAGCAGATCCCATTCTTGCTGACGTGCAGGGGGGTCAGCACAACCCGCTGCTGAATCAGGTGTTACTCAACATGTCACAAACGGCGGCGATGAATTCGGCGGCTTCGGCGGCGGATGTCATGATCCGCGGTCTGGCCGGGGTGGAAGATCTGCACAATGCGCAGGTACAGCACGCCAACTTTGTGGTCCTACGCGCACCCGATGTCCCCTCCATGCTCGTGGAAACCGCCTTCATTTCCAATCCCGAAGAAGAGCAGCACTTGCGCGATCCCGCCTTCCGCGATCTCCTCGCCCATACCATGCGCGATGCCATTGTCGCCCATTTCGTCAAGGCGCCGCCGGCCGGAAGCTGCTGGTCCAGCGCCCAGCATGTGGTGAGTCATGAGGAAAGCCTGGCGGATGTGGCGAAACGCTACGGGGTGAACGCCAGGATCCTGCGCCTGGCCAATCATCTCGATGGCCGCGAGGCCTTTGCCGGACAGCGCCTGCGGGTGCCCATCATGGGGGCGTGAGCGGGGAATCCACCGGCCGCTGCCAGGAATTGCTTTTCGCCGGCAAAGGCTTATAATTCGCCCATCATCGCTCCCATCGTCTAGTGGTCCAGGACACCGGCCTCTCACGTCGGTAACAGGGGTTCGAACCCCCTTGGGAGCGCCAAATCCCGCCGCTCGCCGTGACTTCCTTGCCAACCGCTGACCTTTGATCATGTGCCGCCGGGACTGGGGATCTGCCCGCCTGGTAACTAGCGCGGGGTGGCTGATAGGAGCCGTTATGCCTCCATGGGAGATTGTCGATTATGAGCCCTCCCCAAAGGAGGGCGCCAGCGACGTGGGGGAATCCCCTCTGCGCGATTATGCCAACCGTCTTTTCTCGGGCTGGGCCTTGTTGCCTCTGGACACGGCCAAGGAAGGGCTCACCTTCCTGCAGCGCGCCCAACGGGTGTTGACCGTGATCCTGGAAGGTGAGGAGGGGCAGGATCGCAGCAGTTATCTCCTCTCCGTGGATCCGGCGACACAAACGCTGCAATTGCGCCTTCCGGAACCGCCAGCGCCCGCAGATCTCCTCGCCCCTGGACGCCTGGTGCTGGTTATTGGCCGTGCCCAGGAGTTCCTGCTGGGTTTTCTCGCCCCCATTCATGCACTGTTTTCCCAGTCGTTGCAGGTTGGGTGGCCGACTACCATTTATCAGTTGCAAAAGCGGCTGTACTGGCGGCGCCTGGTGCTGTCGCTGGCGAAGGTGCGCTTGCGCCGTCCGGGGCAGCCGGACTTGCTGGGCGATCTGGTGGATTTGGGGTGGGGTGGACTGGGAATGCGTTTGCCCTGGATGGAGGACTTGGCCTTGCAGCGCGGTGCCGGCATGGAGGTGCTTCTTTCGGCTCCAGGCAGCCTCGATTGGGAAAGCCGGGGGGAATTGCGCCATTGGCGGCGCGTGGAAGAGGCGGGGAGCCTCTGGTTGCGCGTGGGCCTGCGCTTTGACCTGCAGCCCAAGCAGCATGAGGAATTGCTGCACTGGGCGGCGCGCCAAAGGATGCGCCTTGACGGGTGAGTAAAACCTTGCGGGGTTTCTTGCCAAGGGGCGCCCCCCGCAAGTACCATCGCCCATGATAAGGTAAGCTGTGATCGCCCGGGGGTTTCATCATGTTTCATGGCAGTATGGTGGCTTTGGTAACGCCCATGACGGCGGATGGCGGCGTCGATTATCCCCGGCTGCGGGACCTCGTCGAATGGCACCTTGCCGAAGGGACCCATGCCATTGTGGCGGTGGGCACCACGGGCGAGTCGGCCACCCTGGATTTCAAGGAACATATTGCGGTGATTGCCGCAGTGGTGGAACAGGTGCGGGAACGGGTTCCGGTCATTGCCGGTACCGGCGCCAATGCGACGGCCGAGGCCGTGATCCTGACCCATGCGGCCATGGAGGCCAAGGCCGACGCGGCCTTGCTGGTCACCCCTTACTACAACAAGCCGACGCAGGAAGGGTTGTTCCAACATTATTCGACCATTGCCGACCAGTGCCGGGTGCCGATCATTCTCTACAACGTGCCCGGACGAACGGCTTGCGACCTCCTGCCCGAAACCGTAGCGCGCCTGGCCCCGCAGCCCAATATTGTCGGCATCAAGGAAGCCAGTGGCAAGGTGGAGCGGGTGGGGGAGATTCTCCATCTTTGTGGGGAGCAGTTGGAGGTCTTCAGTGGGGATGATGGCGCCGCCCTCGGCGCCCTGGCCGCCGGGGCGCGCGGCATCATTTCCGTGACGGCCAACGTGGCGCCGCGGGCCATGGCCGAGTTGTGCGAGGCCGCGCTGGCAGGGGACTTTTTGCGCGCACGGGCCATCAATGCCGCGCTGATCGCCCTGCATCGCGACCTCTTTGTCGAGTCCAACCCCATCCCGGTGAAATGGGCCCTGCAGGAAATGGGGCGTATCGGGCCCGGTCTGCGCCTGCCGCTGACGGCCCTGGCGCCGACCTATCATGAACGCCTGCGCGCGAGCCTGCGTCAGGCGCATTGTTTGTGACCTTTTTCGCGCCTATGTCGCGTCCCATGGAGTTTTGCATGCGTCGTTACCTGCTTCTTGCCGCTCTGGCCAGTGTGAGTCTGGGGGGGTGTTCCACCATCTCTTCGGTGATTCCCTTCCTCAAGTCCAGCAATGGACCCAATTACCAGGATGCCAAGGTAATGAAGCCGCTGGAGGTGCCGCCGGACCTCTTGGCCACCGCGCCGCAGCCGGGCGTGACCATCCCCCAGGGATCAGAAGCGGGAGCCGCCGCAGCGAATACAGGCACGACGACCGAAGGTTTCGGCGTATTTACGCCGCGCCTGGCCGCCGGTGAGCAGCCCCTGGAGGAAAAGAAGCTGCCGGGATCTGCGGCCGTACTGAGTGGTACGGGTGCCGACTTGAAACTCAGCACGGTCGCCCAACCGGCACAGGTATGGGCGAGCGTGAAGGCCGTTCTGGCGGAGAAGAAAATCCCGGTGGAACAGTTTTCCCCGGAAAAAGGCGAACTCCAGACCGGCTGGCGGGATTTCCGCGAGGGCCTGTCTTTTATCCTGGGCAGTACCGTTGCCCCGACTTTCCGGGAAAAATATACCTTTACCCTGACGCAGCCGGAGTCGGGCCAGGAAGTCCTGGCCATTGCCCAAGAGCGTTGGTGGAACAACCCCAATGCCAACTGGGAGAAGTATCCAGCGGATGGGGAAGATAATCGCGACCTGATGCAGGCGATCCAAAAACGGCTCAGTCAGGAAACCGTTATGGCCGAGATGCCCAAGATGGAAGTAACCCGCTATCGTGATGATCGCGGCCCCTACCTGGTATTGGATGTCTTGCCGCCAAAAGCCGTCCCTGCCGTGCAAACGGCGCTGCAAGGCATGGGTTATCCGGTCACCAGCGAGGGCATTGGCGTTTGGGTGGTGGATATTCGCAATGGTGGAGAACAAAGGCAGGAGCATGCGGGTTTTGTGGGGGGCATTTTCGACCAGATCGTCAACAGCTTCAAGAAGACCTGGGGGAGCAGCAGCAAGCCCCAGGCCATCGCCGTGCGGGTCAAACTCCTGCGTATGGAAAATGACAAGGGCAGCGTGCTGGAGACCGAACCCACCCACGGGGATGCCAGCGATGGCCGCAAATGGTCCGTCGAGATCCTCGACAAGCTGCAGGCGGCACTGAGCCCCAAGGCGGCGGGGCAGTCATGATCGAACGCTATACCCGCCCGGAAATGGGGGCCTTGTGGACTCAGGATGCCAAATATCGCGCCTGGCTGGATGTGGAGTTGGCCGCCTGCCGGGCGCTGGCGGCACGGGGGCGGATACCCGCCGAGGCCCTGGCAGAGATCGAAGCCAAGGCCGCTTTTGCTAGCGAACGCATCGCCGAGATCGAGTTGGAGGTCAAGCATGACGTCATCGCCTTTTTGACCTCGGTGGCCGAGCATGTGGGGCCGGCGAGCCGCTTCATCCATCTTGGTCTGACCTCCTCGGACGTGGTGGACACCGGCTTCGCCCTGCAGCTCAAGCAGTCCGGCGAGCTCCTGCTCACGGGCCTGGATCGTCTCATCGCCGCCTTGGCCCGGTTGGCCTGGAAGCACAAGGATACGGTGATGATGGGCCGTTCCCACGGGATCCATGCCGAGCCCATCACCTTCGGCCTCAAGGTGGCCGTCTGGTATGCCGAGGCGCAGCGCAACCGCGAGCGCCTCCTCGCGGCCATCCATACGGTGGCCGTGGGCATGCTCTCCGGGGCCGTGGGTACCTTTGCCAATATCGACCCCGATGTGGAAGAGGCTGTCTGCGCCGACCTGGGCCTGCAGCCCGAGGCCGCCAGCACCCAGGTCATTTCCCGGGATCGCCATGCCCAGTTTTTCAATACCCTGGCCGTCATCGGCGGCTCCATCGAAAAGGTCGCCGTGGAGATTCGCCATCTGCAGCGCACCGAGGTCCTGGAGGCGGAGGAGCCCTTCAGCAAAGGCCAGAAGGGCAGTTCCGCCATGCCCCACAAGCGCAATCCCATCCTCTCGGAGAACCTCACCGGGCTGGCCCGCCTGCTGCGGGGCTATGCCGGCATGGCGCTGGAGGACATTGCGCTGTGGCATGAGCGGGATATCTCCCATTCCAGCGTGGAGCGGGTGATCGGGCCCGATGCCTGCATCGTCATGGACTTCATGCTCCATCGCGCCAGCGGCTTGCTGGAGAATCTGGTGGTGTATCCGGAGCAGATGTTGAGCAACCTGCACAAGATGCATGGCCTGATCTTCTCCCAGCGCGTGTTGCTGGCCCTGACGGAAAGGGGCATGTTGCGGGAGGATGCCTATCGCGTCGTGCAGGGCAATGCCATGCGGGTGTGGGAGGAGGGGGCCGATTTCCAGGCCTTGCTGGCCGCCGATCCGCAGGTACGGCAGTTTTTGCCGGCTGCTGAACTGGCCGATCTTTTCGACCTGGCTTACCATACCAAAAATATTGATCGTATCTTTGCGCGGGTTTTCCCCGCAGGAGCGCCGCAATGAGCAGAGGCGAACAGATTTACAAGGGCAAGGCGAAGATCGTCTATGCCGGGGAGGATCCGGATACCCTGGTCCTGCATTTCAAGGACGATACCTCGGCCTTTGACGGCGAAAAGGTGGAGCAGTTGGCCAGCAAGGGCAAGGTCAACAATCAGTTCAATGCCTTTATCATGGAGCATCTGCAGGCGGCAGGGGTGCCCACCCATTTTCTGCATCTGATCAACGATACCGACAGCCTAGTGCGGCGCCTGGACATGATCCCCGTGGAGTGCGTGGTGCGCAATCGGGCAGCGGGCTCCCTGAGCCGGCGCCTGGGGGTGGAAGAGGGACTGATCCTGGAGCCGCCGGTATTTGAATTCTTCCTCAAGAATGATGCCCTCCATGACCCCATGATCAATACTTCCCACATCCTGAGTTTCGGTTGGGCCAGCGAGGATGAGATCCATGCCATGCGCCGCTGGAGTCTGCGGGTGAACATGCTGCTGACGGCGCTTTTTGCCGCGGCGGACCTGATTCTGGTGGACTTCAAACTGGAGTTCGGGCGCTATGAGGGCGAACTCTTCCTGGGCGATGAATTCAGTCCCGACGGTTGCCGCCTCTGGGATGCCAAGACCCTGGAAAAAATGGATAAGGACCGCTTTCGGCGCAACCTGGGCGGAGTGGTGGAGGCTTATGTCGAGGTGGCGCGACGCCTGGGTGTGCCCTTGTCCTGAGGGGATGCGCGTTGCTTGGTCCTGTCCTCCCGCGGAGGGCGATGGCTCTATGGCTTGCCCGCTGGCTTCACGTTGACTTCCTATAAGGTGTAAGCATGCTGCTTTTGCGCGGTTCTCCGGCTTTGTCCGCCTTTCGTTTGCAAAAAATTCAGGCCGCGCTGCAGGAGCAGGGCGTGGCTCTGGCCCAGTTTTCCGCCGCCTTTATCCACCTCGTTGACCTGGATGGGCCCATGTCCGGTGACGAGCGCGCGCTGCTGGAGCGTCTCCTGCATTATGGCGAGGGTCCGGCGGATACCCTTGCACAGGGGCAGCAGATGGTGGTTCTGCCGCGTTTCGGCACCATTTCCCCCTGGTCCAGCAAGGCCACGGATATTGCCCATCACTGCGGATTGCGCAGCGTGCGGCGGATCGAGAGGGGCATCGTCTATACCCTCTTGAGCCCGGATGGTCTGCCCTTCGCGGCGGATCTCCTTGGGCTCTGCGCCCGGCGTCTGCATGATCCCATGACCGAAACGGTGGTCCTGGACTTGGCCCAGGCGGAGGGCCTGTTTCGTCATCCCGATCCCGCCCCCCTGCAACGCATCCCTTTGCTGGAGGAGGGGCCGGCGGCCCTGGAGCAGGCCAATGTCGGCCTGGGGCTCGCCCTTTCTCCGGCGGAGCTCGATTACCTCACGGAATATTTCCGGGGCCTGGGGCGCAATCCCAGCGATGCCGAACTGATGATGTTCGCCCAAGCCAACTCCGAGCATTGCCGGCACAAGGTATTCAACGCCCGCTTCCGTATCGATGGCCGGGACCAGGATCTCAGCCTCTTCGCCATGATCCGCGAAACCCATCGCCATCATCCCCAGGGTACCCTCTCGGCCTATCGCGACAATGCGGCGGTGATGGAGGGTCATCAGGCCCGCCCTTTTTTCCGCAACGCCCAAGGGGTCTATGGCTTTGGCGACGAAGCCATGGATATCCTCATGAAGGTGGAGACGCACAATCACCCCACCGCCATTTCGCCCTTTCCCGGAGCGGCCACGGGCAGCGGCGGCGAGATTCGCGATGAGGGGGCCACCGGCCGGGGCGGCAAGCCCAAGGCCGGGTTGACGGGATTTTCCGTTTCCCACTTGCGCATACCCGGTTATCTCCAGCCCTGGGAGGTGCGGGATTACGGCTGCCCAGGGCGCATCGCCGCGGCGCTGGAGATCATGCGTGACGGACCCCTGGGGGCGGCGGCCTTCAACAACGAGTTCGGCCGTCCGGCCATCGCCGGTTACCTCCGCGTCTTTGAAGGGGAGCTCGGTGGCATCCAGCGGGGCTTCCACAAACCCATCATGCTTGCGGGCGGCATTGGCCAGATTCGCCGGCCGCTGGTGGAAAAGCAGCCCTTGCCAGTGGGGACCAAGATCCTCGTCATTGGCGGACCGGCCATGCTCATCGGTCTCGGCGGGGGGGCGGCATCCAGCGTAGCCAGCGGTGAGGGGGATGAGGATCTGGATTTCGCCTCGGTGCAGCGGGGCAACCCGGAAATGGAGCGGCGCGCCCAGGAGGTGATCGAGCAGTGCATCGCCCTGGGTGAGGATTCGCCCATCCTCTCCATCCATGATGTGGGGGCCGGCGGGCTCTCCAATGCCGTTCCCGAGATTCTCCATGACGGCGGCCGCGGCGGGTGTCTGCAATTGCGGGCGGTGCCCAGCGAAGACCGGGGCATGTCGCCCATGCAGATCTGGAGCAATGAGGCCCAGGAGCGCTATGTGCTGGCGGTGGCGCCCGAGCGCTTGGATCAGGTGCTCGCCTTTTGCGCAAGGGAGCGCTGCCCCTGTGCGGTGCTGGGAGAAGCGACGGAGGAAGAGGATCTGATTGTGGAGGATGGACTCTTCCAGGGTCGGCCCGTGGAGATGGGCATGGCGGCCTTGCTGGGTTGTCCTCCCCGTATGGCGCGGGATAGCCGGCATCAAGTGACGCTGGGGCGGGAACTGGAGCGGGGTGAGATGGACCTGCGGGAGGCGGCCTATCGCGTCCTGCGCCATCCCAGCGTGGCCTCCAAGGAATTCCTCATTACCATTGGCGACCGCAGTGTGGGCGGGCTGGTTTGCCGTGATCCCATGGTGGGGCCCTGGCAGGTGCCGGTGGCCGATTGCGCGGTGACCGCCAGCGACTTTGTGGGCTACTGCGGCGAGGCCATGGCCATGGGGGAGCGGCCCCCGGTGGCGGTCCTGGATGCGCCGGCCAGCGGTCGGCTGGCGGTGGTCGAGGCCCTGACCAATCTTTTTGCCGCCGATGTGCGGGCAATGGGGGATATCAAACTTTCGGCCAATTGGATGGCGGCGGTGGATCATCCCGGCGAGGATGCGGCCCTCTATGACACGGTGCGGGCCGTAGCCATGGACCTGTGCCGGGAGCTGGATCTGTCCATTCCCGTGGGCAAGGATTCCCTCTCCATGAAGACGGTCTGGCGCGAGGGGGGGAAGGAAAAGGCGGTGGTGTCCCCCTTGTCGCTGGTCATTTCCGCCTTTGCCCCGGTGGCGGACGTGCGCCGCACCTGGACGCCCCAATGGTCCGCCCAGCCCGATACCGAACTCTGGCTGGTGGATCTGGGGCAGGGACGCTTGGGGGCCTCCATACTCGCCCAGGTCTATGGCCAGATGGGGGCCACGGTGCCGGACCTGGACGACGCAGGCCTGTTGCGTGCCCTCTTTTCGGCCTTGAGCCGCTTGCGGGCGGAGGGCCTGGTGCTCGCTTACCACGACCGCTCCGACGGCGGGCTCTGGGCGAGCCTCTGCGAGATGTCCTTTGCCAGCCGCCTGGGGGTGGAGTTGCAACTGCCGGCGCAGGCCGATGCCCTGGCCTTCCTTTTTGCCGAGGAGCCGGGGGTGCTGGTGCAGATCCCCGTTGCGGCACGGACGCGGGTGGAGGAGATCTGGGCGGCGGCCGGTCTGCGCGCACAGGCACTGCGGATCGGCAGCGTCGTGGCGGACTGGCGTATCCGTCTGTACCAGGGCGGAAGGACGCTGCTGGATGAGGCGGGGAGCGATCTCCTACGGGCTTGGGCGGAAAACAGCTATCAGATGCAGGCCCTGCGCGATCACCCCGACTGCGCTGCCGAGGCCTTTGCCGGGAGCACTGCAACGCAGCCGCCCCTCTTTGCCCGCCTGCCCGCGCGCCCCGTGCCGGCGCCGATGGTGGCTACCGGTGCCCGGCCGCGGGTGGCCATATTGCGTGAACAGGGCGTGAATGGCCATGTGGAGATGGCGGCGGCCTTTCATCAGACCGGTTTCGAGGCCGTGGACGTGCATATGAGCGATCTCATTGACGGTCGCCATGCCTTGACGGGGTTTCAAGCCTTGGCGGCCTGTGGCGGCTTTTCCTATGGGGATGTGCTGGGCGCGGGCGCCGGCTGGGCCAAGTCCATCCTCTTCAACAGCCGCCTGCGCGATGCCTTTGCCGATTTTTTTGCCGACGAGACGCGCCTGGCCTTGGGTGTCTGCAACGGTTGCCAGATGTTCTCGGAACTGCGCGAAATCATTCCCGGTGCCGAGCACTGGCCGCGGTTTTTGCGCAACCGTTCGGAGCAGTTCGAGGCGCGGCTGGCCATGGTGGAGATTCTCGATTCCCCCTCGGTTTTTTTCCGGGGGATGGCGGGAACCATGGCGCCCATCGTCGTTGCCCACGGCGAGGGCCGCGCCAGCTTTGCCCACGATGCAGCGGCAACGGCCGCGGCTAGCTTGGTGAACATGCGTTATGTGGACGCCCAGGGCGGGCCGGCCAGCCGGTACCCGTCCAACCCCAATGGCTCCCCGGGGGGGATTGCCGGTCTCTGCAACGACGATGGTCGCATCAGCATCCTCATGCCCCATCCCGAACGGGTGATCCGTAGTGTGCAGATGAGTTGGTTTCCCAAAGAATGGGACGAGACCACCCCCTGGCGCCAACTCTTTGCCAATGCCAGGCGTGCCTTGATCTAAAGCCCGAGCTTTCAGGCTGCCATTTCAACGGAAAACGCTCCCGTCCGGCCACAATAGCGTAGGAGCGGCCCATGGCCGCGACCCATCCGTACCGATCTACCAGTAGGTCGCGGCCATGGGCCGCTCCTACGGGTGCGTTTTCTCCTTCCCGACACCGGGCCTGCCCATCCTCCTCAAAAAAGACTCTTGATGGTGTTGAGCAGATGGGTACCGAGGTCGGTGCCGGTACCACTTTCCGTGGAGGCCGTGGGAGCGGCGGGCGCGGCGATGGGCGGGTAGCCGGCGAGATAGTCGCTTACCCCGATCTGCCTCCTGCCCGCGCTGCTGTCGCTGGCGGTGGCGGCGCTGACTACATCGGGAGGACGGAAGAAGCCGATATCGGGCTCCCCGGCCATGGCGGTGCGCATGTAGTGGATCCAGATGGGCAAGGCCTCGCGCGCACCGGCGGCCCACCGCCCCATGGTCCGGTTGTCGTCGTAGCCGACCCAGACGCTGGTGGTGATCCTGGGGCTGAAGCCGTTGAACCAGGCGTTGTTTTCGTTGTTCGTCGTGCCCGTCTTGCCGGCGATGTCGTTGCGCCCCAGGCTCTGGGCGGCCACGCCGGTGCCGATCTTGATCACCTGCTGCATCATCTGGGTCATGAGATAGGCGACCCCCGGCGGGATGGCCGTCTGCTGGGGAGGCGGGGCGTAGCCCAGGGGGCAATTCATCAGGGAGATCTGGGTGCCGCGGCTATTGACGATCTTGGTGATGAGATAGGGCGTGGGCAGGAAGCCGCCGCTGGAGAAGACCGCATAGCCCCGGGCCAACTGCAGGGGCGTGTAATCGCCGGAACCCAGGACCATGGACGGCACCGCCGGGATTTGCTGGGCGGGCAGGCCGAAACGCTGCACGTACTGGACGGCATAGGGGATCCCGATGTCCATGAGGATGCGCACACTGGGGACGTTGTGGGAGTAGGCCAGATCCGCCCAGACCGGGATGGGCGTATTGGAATACTGGTTGCTGTAGTTGGTGGGCGAATAGATTTGCCCGGTGGGCAGGGTGATGGACAGGGGGGTGTCGGGAATGGGCGTCTGGGGCGTGAGATAGGTGCTGTTCCCCGCCGCCAGCAAGGCGGGCGCGTCCATGGCGGCGGCGTAGACAAAGGGCTTGAAGCCCGAGCCCGGCTGCCGATAGGCGAAAACGGCCCGATTGAAATGGCTGAGCTCATAGCTGAAGCCCCCCACCAGGGCGTGAATGGCGCCGGTGCGGCTGTTGAGGCTCACCAGGGCGCCCTGGACCTGGGGGATCTGGGTGAGCTGCCAACCGCTATTGGGCCCACCGCTGGACCAGACATTGGCCCCCCATTCCTGACCGGCCCCGGCGGTAACGGCATGAACGTAGGGCCGCAGCCAGATGAGATCACCGGCATGGAGGACCTGGTTGACGGCCTTGGGCTGCGGTGCGCCGCGTTTCGCCCGCGCCCAGTTCACGTCCTTGAGGCTGAGGGTGACGCTATGCTTGCCCTCCAGGGAAACGGAGGCGCTCCCGGCGTCGGCCGCGGTGACCACGCCCCACTGGAGATTGGCGGGGTCGTGGGGCGGCAGCATGGCCGGGCGTTTGCCCGCCAGGGCAGACTGCAGCGCGGCGCCACTGAGCTGGGCCACCGGCCCGCGATAGGCCTTGGAATCCATGCTGGACAGGCCCATGTCGTAGTTTTCCAGCCCCACGGCCACCGCCTCATTGGCCGCTGCCTGCGCCTTGGGGAGGATGGTGGTATAGACCTTGAGGCCGGAGCGATAGGTGAAGTCGGGCCCGAATTGCTGGCTCAGCCAGTTGGCAATCCAGTCGGTGACGTAGGGCGCGCTATTGCTGGCCGTCGCGTGAAACTGCGAGAGAATGGGCTCGGCGCGGGCTGCTGCGGCTTCGTCGGCAGTGATGAAGCCGAGTTTTTCCATGCGCTTGAGGACATAGGCGCGGCGTTTTTCCGCCAGTTTCGGGTTGACTACGGGGTTCAGGTAGGAGGGTGCCGGTGGCAGGCCGGCGAGGGTCGCCATTTCGCCCAGCGTGAGCTGATTGACGTTTTTGCCGTAGTAAATGCGTGCCGCCGCCTGCACGCCGTAGGCCCCTTCCCCGAGGTAGATCTTGTTGAGGTACAGCTCCAGGATCTGCTGGTGGGTGAAGTGCATGGAAAGCTTGTAGGCCAGGAGGATCTCGGCCACCTTGCGGGAGATGGTTTTTTGCGGCGTAAGGTAAAAATTGCGGGCGACCTGCTCGGGTATGGTGCTGGCACCCTGCACCGGCGCCATGTGGATGAGATCCACCACGGCGGCGCGCAGGATGCCCGTATAGCTCACCGGATAGTAGAGGGGGTTGTCGCTATAGAAATGGGCGTTTTCGGCGGCGATGAAGGCATCCTGGAGCTTCACCGGGATCCGTGTGATGGGCAGGGCGTAGCGCATTTGCGGGCCGACCACCTGCAGGAGTTCGCCATTGGCTGCGTAGATACGCAAGGGTTCGTCGGGACGCCATTCCTTGAGTTCGTGTACCGGCGGGAGGGTTTGCCAGATCCGATAGGTGTAAATGCCGACGCCAATGCCGATATTGAGGAATATCAGCAGAAGGATCAGTAAGATCCAGCGACCCCAGTGCCGTCCGTGTGCTTTGGGCGCCTGTTTGCGCGTAGTGTTCCTGTTGGCCATGCCGTTCCGTCTTCCCTGGATGGAGCAATTGGAAAAGTCTCATGCCGTCGTGCGGCGGATATCCCGCCGCGGCAACTCATGGGGCGTATTCCGCAATGCCCGGATTCCCTCCGCTGCATTGCGGCACCGCCAATGGGGCAATACTATAGCACCATGAATCTTTCGAGTCGCTTTGCTCCCAGTCCCACCGGATACCTGCATCTGGGCAATGCCCGTACCGCGCTTTTTGCGTGGCTGGCGGCGCGCGGTGCGGATGCCGCTTTCATCCTGCGCATGGAAGACACCGATACCGAGCGTTCCCGCGCCGATTATGCCCAGGCCATCATGGCGGATCTGTACTGGCTGGGCCTGGACTGGGATGAAGGCCCCGATGTGGGGGGCGCCCACGGTCCCTACCGGCAGATGGAGCGGCAGGGCATTTATGCGGATCTGTTCGCGCGGTTGCTGGCCCAGGGGGATGCCTATCCCTGCTATTGCCGTCGCGAGGAACTGGAGGCCGAGCGCCAGCGCCAGCGGGCCGCGGGGCAAGCGCCGCGCTATGGGGGGCATTGCCGCCATCTCAGTGCGGAACAACGGGCAGCGCGGGAGGCCGCCGGCCAGGTGCCCACCCTGCGCTTTCGCATTCCTGATGCAGGGGTATTGCGGGTGCCGGACCTGGTTTGGGGAGAACGGGAATATGCCCTCACGGAGTTTGGCGATTTTGTCATTCGTCGCGCCGATGGCTCGCCGGCCTTTTTCTTTGCCAACGCGGTGGACGATGCCCTCATGGGGGTGGGCTTGGTCCTGCGCGGAGAGGATCATTTGAGCAATACGCCGCGCCAGATCCTCATCCTCCGCGCCCTGCAACTGGCGGTGCCGCAATATGGCCACCTCCCCCTGATCCTGGGTGACGACGGCCAGCCCCTGTCCAAGCGCAATGGAGCGGGCAGTCTGCGGGAGCTGCGGGAGAAGGGCTTCCTGCCCGAAGCGGTCTGCAATTATCTGGCCCGTCTGGGCCATTATTATGCGGAAAGCGCCTTGATGGACATGGTGGCCCTGGCGCGTGGCTTTGCCACCAGCCGGATCAGCCGTGCCCCGGCCCGTTTCGATGCGGCGCAGTTGGAGCACTGGCAGCAGCAGGCCCTGCAATCCTTGCCTGCGGAGCGTCTCTGGACCTGGCTGGCCCCGGCCTTGCGGACCTCGGTGCCCGAGGACCGGCGTATGGCCTTTGTGCAGGCCGTGCGCGGCAATGTCCTGCGGCCGCAGGAGGGGGAACATTGGGCGGCGGTCTGCTTCGGCCATTTTCATGGGGATGCCGAGGCCCGGTCGGCCCTGGAGGAAACGCCGCCGGAGTTCTGGGCGGCCGCCGCGCAGACCCTGCAGACCGTCGCCGGCGACTACGGCTCCTGGGTAAAGACCCTGCAGGCGGCCTCCGGACGCAAGGGCAAGGCCCTTTTCCTGCCCTTGCGCGCGGCCCTCACCGGCCGTGTGCATGGGCCGGAATTGGCCGCCCTTCTGCCCCTGATGGGGATGGAGCGGGCCTTGGCGCGTCTTGCAGCAGCTTCGCCGTATTGATTTTCAAGAGGAATCCATGAGCACATCCATCACTTCAGCGCCGGGTCCGGCCATCCGCATCTACGACACCCTGCAGCGCCGCAAGGTGCCATTGGACCCCTTGCTACCGGGCCGTGTGGGTCTTTATGTCTGCGGTATGACCGTGTACGATTATTGTCATCTGGGCCATGCGCGGGTCATGGTCACCTTTGACACGGTGGTGCGCTACCTGCGTGGCCGGGGTTTGCAGGTGACCTATGTGCGCAATATCACGGATATCGACGACAAGATCATCCGCCGCGCCCTGGAGCGCCAGGAACCCATTCAGGCGCTTACCGCCCGTTTTATCGACGCCATGCACGAGGACGAGGCGGCCCTCCTCTGCCAGCGGCCGGACCTGGAGCCGCGGGCGACGGAGCATGTGGGATCCATGCAGCGGCTCATTGCCGAGCTCATCGCCAAGGGCCATGCCTATGCGGCCAGCAACGGCGATGTCTACTATGCCGTGCGCAGCTTCCCCGACTATGGCCGGCTCTCGGGCAAGTCCATCGACGAACTGGCGGTGGGCGCGCGGGTGGAGGCGGGGGAGGACAAGCGCGACCCCCTGGATTTTGCCTTGTGGAAGGCGGCCAAGCCCGGCGAGCCTGCCTGGCCTTCGCCTTGGGGGGATGGGCGTCCCGGTTGGCATATCGAGTGCTCCGCCATGTCCGCCGACGCCCTGGGCTGCGCCTTTGACATCCACGGTGGTGGCGCCGATCTGCAGTTCCCCCATCATGAAAACGAGATCGCCCAGTCCCAAGGGGCCGGTTGTTCCTTTGCCCGGCACTGGATGCACAACGGCTTTGTGCGGGTCAATGACGAGAAGATGTCCAAGTCCCTGGGCAATTTTTTTACCGTGCGTGAACTCCTGCCCCGCTATGAAGGCGAGGTGCTGCGCTTTTTCATCTTGGCCAGCCACTATCGCAGCCCCCTCAACTACGGCGAGGATGCCCTGGAGCAGGCGCGCGCCGGCCTGACCCGCCTCTACACGGCCCTGCGCGGCCTTGCCCCCTGTCCCTTGCCGGATGGCCTGGGCACGGAATGGCGGG
>NZ_RIZI01000133.1 GCF_003721225.1 Acidithiobacillus sulfuriphilus
GCGATTATTGGCGGCCACCAACTCCATAGGCTCGATGAGAATGCCATGCCCCCCCGGACCGCTGCCCCGCCGCACCCCGCGAATCTGCTCCCCGCCCCCCTGGGGGAAATGCAGGCAGGCCCGCTGCCCGGCCCAATGCACCTTGACGCCGGGTTCGCGCAGCCAGGGCTGCAGGCCCTCCTGCACACCTTGCCGCGCCGCCTTGAGCTCCCGATGCAGGCCCCGCAGAGTGTCGTTGCCGTCTTCCCGCACCTGACCATTGGGCAACAGGGCCGCATCTATGGCCGGCAGCAGATCCGCCGCCGCATCCAGACGCTCAGGCCCCGTGGGCAGTAGGGCCGGGCGTTTTTCCACATAGGGCCGCAACTGCTCGCCGACGCGAATGACCCGGGCGAGATTGCGGAAGGCCGTGCCCGCCAGGGCGGAACCGGCGGCCGCCACCTGACGCAGGGCGGGACGGATGTCGGGCAGGTCCGGCAGGATCGGCCCTTCCCCGGAATCCAGCCCGAAGCGAGCGGCCGTAACCGCCTCCTGCAGGCGCCGCGCCACATGAATATTGGGCGCCGGCTCGATATTGCGCGCGGATTCGGCGCCGAAGGGCGTTGCGCAAAGCTTTTCCAGGAGACGGCGAATGCCGTCAAACTCCAGGGGCTTCAGATCGGCTTGCATGGGCTTCTCTCGGTTTGGCTTCAAGGAGATGGAGGAGTCGCGCCAAGGCGCGGTTCAATGGGCAAAAAGCTGCCGCCACCAGCGCTTGCGGCTCTCGGGAAGGAGCACGTCACCCAAAGGTACCGGGGCCATCCGCGACAGCACCCAGCCCGGTTGCACCTGATGCCCGCTACTGCCGCAGGAAGAGCCGAGATTGTTGGGATCGTAGATCTTGATCAACTGGGGGACGTCGAAGTCGTCCACGTAGACGATGCCGAGGTAGGATTCGCGATGATCCTTATGCAGGAGGGCGTCGATTTCCGTAAGCACCCGGCGGAAGGTATCCCGCGGCAACGGCGCGCTGGGCGTCTCCTGGCCCACATAATAGACAAACCAGCCATCATCCGCGGCCGCGGAAACCTGCGCGCAAAAGCTGTCCCAACGCGACCACTCGCGGATACCGCGCAGCAGGCCATTGTAGTGCTCCAGAAAATCGTCCATCAAAGATCTCCCATGGTCCCCATGAAATGCGCCATGAGGCGCCGTTGCTGATCCTTATGGCGATGCTCGAAAATAAAGATTCCCTGCCAGGTCCCCAGCGCCAGGGCCCCGTTGCGGACGGGGATGCTGATACTCGGCTGGGTCAATGCCGCGCGCAGATGGGCCGACATGTCGTCGGGACCCTCGCTGCGGTGGCGGTAGCGGGGGTCACCGTCGCTCACCAGCCGCTCCAGGTAGGCGAGAATATCGGCCTGCACATCGGGATCGGCGTTTTCCTGGATGAGCAGGCTGGCCGAGGTGTGGGGCAGGAACAGGGTCAGGAGGCCATGGGCAAGACCTGCCTCCCGCAGCCACAGGGCAATCTCGTCGGTAATCTCATACAAGCCGCGCCCATTGTTCGGGAAGAGCCATTCCCGGTCTTGCTGTCTTAACATGGCGTTCCTTCCGCTACTGCCGGGGACGAGTGAACAGGGCCGTGCGCAAAGCGGCTGCGCCAAGCCATCCCGGAGGAAATGTGCATCGCATGGACGCAGACGTCAAGGGCGGAATCCATGGCAACAAGGCCATTGAAGCGAACCGGGCGTTGGCGCCACACCCTAGCCGCGCCTTGCGCGAAAGAAGGCGCGCAGCAACAGGCCCGCCTCCTCTGCGCGAACGCCGCCGCACAACATTACCCGATGATTCATGCGCGGATCGGCCAGCAGGGGGTAGAGGCTGACGACGGCGCCGCCCTTGGGATCGGCGGCGGCGTAGACCAGACGCTGGACGCGGGCGTGAAGGATGGCGCCGGCACACATGGCACAGGGCTCCAAGGTGACATAGAGGGTGCTACCACCCAAACGATAATTGCCCACGCGCTCGGCCCCTTGACGGAGGGCAAGGATTTCGGCATGGGCCGTGGGGTCGTGGCGGCCGATGGGCTGGTTGTGGGCGGCCCCTAAGACCACGCCATCGGCACCGAGCAGGAGGGCACCCACGGGCACCTCCCCAAGATCCGCGGCCTGCCGCGCCAACGCCAGGGCCTGCGCCATCCAGTGGCGGTCGACGGCGTCCTGGCCTTCTTCCAGCGGCGGCCCAGCGGGATAATCCTCATTCATTTTATATTTAATACATGATATATTGTTGATTTATCATCAATTTCATTCCCACTCGATTATCAACGAGCGAGAAAAAACCAATAACAGCAAGGACTTCATGCTGACCGCCACAGACGATGCCATGAAAAATACCATGTTCAAGCGATTGCGAGCTTCAGATGCCCAACCGGCTCGGCCGCCGGCCGCACATTGATCTCGATGTCGTAACCAAGACGATTCAGGCACTCCATCAGCTTGCGCTCGGAGAGATTGGCGAAGTCGCCACGCATCATCCCCGACACCTTCGGTTGCGGGATACCCATGCGCCGACCGGCCTCTTCCTGGGTCAAGCCGAGCCGCCGCACGGCGCGGGTGATCTCAATCACCAGACCGGACTTGATCTTGAGCTTCTCGGCTTCGGGCAGACCGAGGTCGGCGAAGACGTTGCCCGAACTGGTTTCGATCTCGATGCCTTCAATCATGTGCTTAGTCATGTCGTAGCTCCTTTGCCAGCGCCTCGGCCACCTTCAGCCTGGCGCGAATGATGTCCATGTCCTCTTTCGACGTGGCGATCCCGCGCTTGCTCTTCTTCTGGAAACAGTGCAGAACGAATACCGCTTCCGCGAACTTCACCGTGTAGACGGCCCGGTACGTACCGCCGGCATCGCCCTCGACGATTTCAAGGACGCCGGCACCGCCGAAGCCCTTGAGCGGCTTTGCCGCATCGTGCTGATCGCCACGCTGCGCGAAGTCCAAGGCGTGACCAAAGAACTTCCGCACATCGAGCGGAAGCGCCATCAGGTCTCTCTTGCTCCCCCCGATCCAGATCAACGGCTTTTCTTGTTCTGCCATGCCACCAGCCTATACCACTTCAGGTATGAAATCAAACCGCCTGCTGTTCCATGTCGGTTGAGTCTCGCCGCAGCATGCCTCGATACCATGAGTGGCTTCTTGCCCTATCCATGGCATCGCTTCTCGACCACTTCAGTGCTTTGGAGATACCATGAAAAATGCCATTGATGATGTGGAACAATCCATCAATGGCGCCAGATATTTTAAATAAAATAAAATAAATTTACGAAACTGCCTCACTCCCACTCGATGGTGGCCGGAGGCTTGGAGCTAATGTCATAGACCACGCGGTTCACGCCTTGTACTTCGTTGGTGATCCGGCTGGAAATCCGCTCCAGAAGGTCATAGGGCAAATGCGCCCAGTCGGCCGTCATGCCATCCGCGGACTCCACGGCACGCAGCGCAATGGTTTCGTCATAGGTGCGGGAGTCGCCCATCACGCCCACGCTGCGCACCGGCAGGAGGACGGCAAAGGCCTGCCAGATGTGGTCGTAGAGATCGGCCTCGCGGATTTCGTCCATGACGATGCGATCGGCCCGGCGGAGGATCTCCAGACGGGGACCGCTCACTTCGCCCAGACAGCGGATGGCCAAGCCCGGCCCCGGGAAGGGCTGGCGACGGATGATGTCCTCGGGCATGCCCAATTCCCGCCCCAATTCCCGCACTTCGTCCTTGAACAGTTCGCGCAGGGGCTCCACCAGTTGCAAACGCATCCGTTCGGGCAGCCCGCCGACATTGTGATGGGATTTGATGGTGGCGCTGGGGCCCTTGAAGGAGATGGATTCGATGACGTCGGGATAGAGAGTGCCCTGGGCCAGAAAATCGGCACCGCCGATGGCCTGGGCCTCTTCCTCGAAGATCTCGATGAAAAGGCCGCCAATGCGCTTGCGCTTCTGTTCCGGATCCGTCACCCCCGCGAGGGCTTGGAGGAAACGACTTCTGGCATCCACCACCCGCAGAGGGATCTTCAGATAGTTGGCGAAGACCGCCGCCACTTTTTCCGCCTCGCCGGCCCGCAGCAAGCCATTGTCCACAAAGATGCAGGTGAGTTGATCGGCAATGGCGCGGTGGATGAGCACCGCCGTCACCGCGGAATCCACGCCGCCGGAGAGAGCGGCGATGACCTTGCGCTTCCCCACCTGCCGGCGCACCGCGGCCACCGCCGTTTCCCGATAGGAACTCATGGTCCACTGCCCGTGACAGCCGCAGACCCCGCGCACGAAGGAGGTAAGCATCTCGCTGCCGGCCGGGGTGTGGACGACTTCCAGATGGAACTGCACGCCGTAGAGATGGCGGGCCGGATCGCCAATGGCCGCCAGAGGAGAGTTGTCACTGGCGGCAAGGACGCGAAAGCCTGGCGGCAGGGCCTCGATACGGTCGCCATGGCTCATCCACACTTCCTGTACCCTCTGTTCACCGGCAAAGGGCAGAAAGGGGCCTACCGCCTCGCGGATATGCAGCAGAGCACGGCCATATTCGCGGTGTTCCGCCGCCGCCACCCGCCCGCCCAGCAGGTGGGTCATGAGTTGCAGACCATAACAGATGCCCAGCACGGGTATGCCCAGATCAAAGAGCCCCTGGTCCACCGTCGGTGCGCCCGGATCCTGGACCGAGGACGGGCCGCCCGAAAGGATGATGCCCCGGGGTTGCCAGGCGACGATGTCCGCCAGAGCCATGGTGCAGGGGTGAATCTCGCAGTAGACATGGGCTTCCCGCACCCGCCGGGCGATGAGCTGGGTGTACTGGGAACCGAAATCGAGGATGAGAATGCGCTCGTGCATAATGATTACTCCACCCGGTAGTTGGGTGCTTCCTTGGTGATGGTGACGTCGTGGACATGGCTTTCGCGCACCCCGGCCTGGGTGATCTTGATGAAGCGGGCGCGGCTGCGCAGGGCCTCCAGATGCTCGGCGCCCAGATAACCCATGCTGGAGCGCAGGCCACCGAGGAGCTGGTGGATCACCTGTCCGGCGGGCCCCTTGTACGGCACCCGCCCTTCCACACCCTCGGGAACGAGCTTGGGGGCCTCGGGACTGGCGTCCTGGAAATAGCGGTCGGCGGAGCCCTGCTGCATGGCCCCCAGGGAGCCCATGCCCCGGTAGGCCTTGTAGGAGCGGCCCTGATACAGCTCGATCTCGCCCGGGGCTTCGTCGGTACCGGCCAGCAAACCGCCGACCATGACCGAATGGGCGCCGGCGGCCAGGGCCTTGGCAAAATCCCCGGAGAAGCGTATGCCGCCGTCGGCAATCAGGGGGATGCCCCGGGGGGCCAGGGCCTCCGCCACGTTGCTGATGGCCGTGATCTGCGGCACGCCGACGCCGGCGACGATGCGCGTGGTGCAGATGGAGCCGGGACCAATGCCCACCTTCACTCCGTCGGCACCGGCATCGGCCAGGGCCAGGGCGGCCTCGGCCGTGGCGATGTTGCCGCCGATCACATCGATCTCGGGGAAATGGGTCTTGATCCAGGTGACCCGATCCAGCACGCCCTGACTGTGCCCGTGGGCAGTATCGACAATGATGACATCCACTCCCGCTTCCGCCAGGGCCGTGACCCGTTCAGCGGTGCCCTCCCCTACGCCCACCGCCGCGCCGACCAGGAGGCGGCCCTGGTTGTCGCGGCAGGCCAGGGGATGCTCCGTGGCTTTGCGAATATCCTTGACCGTGATCAGCCCCCGCAGGGCAAATTGGCCATTCACCACCAGTATTTTTTCAATGCGATGCTGATGGAGCAGCGCCTTGGTGACCTCCAGGCTCGTGCCTTCGGGCACGGTCACCAGCCGCTCCCGGGGCGTCATGACGCTGCTGACGGGGGCTTCCAGGCGGGTTTCAAAACGCAGGTCGCGGTGGGTGACGATCCCCTCCAGCCGCTCGCCATCCACCACCGGCACTCCGGAGATGCCATGTTCGGCCATCAACTGCAACACTTCACGGATGCTGACATCGGCGCGGGTGGTGATGGGGTCCTTGATCACGCCCGCCTCGAATTTCTTCACCCGCCGCACCAGGGCTGCCTGCTGCTCGGGCGCCATGTTTTTATGGATGATGCCGATGCCGCCCTCCTGGCCCATGGCAATGGCCATGGCCGCCTCCGTCACCGTATCCATCGCAGCAGAGAGCAAGGGAATATTGATGCGGATACGGCGGCTGAATTGCGTATCAATGCGCACATGGCGCGGGAGCACCGCCGAATGGGCAGGGACCAGGAGCACATCATCGAAGGTCAGGGCTTCGCCGATGAGTTGCATGTAATTTCCCCCAAAACGAGAAAAGGGCCGGGTATCACGTTCCCAGCCCCATGGTTAAGGCATCCCCTATGATACCGGGCGATGCGACGACTTTCCAGCCGCAGTTGGATCCTCATTCCGGCATTGGCCAATGGATACCGTGCCGGACCAGCACCCACGGGCTGCCGGCGAATGCCCCGGGGCGGGGGCGAAGTCCTGGCTCAGACCCACTGCTTTTTATGCCTTGTTTCGGTTACACTGGATTCCATGATGACTAGCCCATATAGAGATCGCCCTTGGTATCGCTGAAAGCCTTTCTTGCAGAACAGCTCGCCCCGAAGACCATGGGAGCGGTGACATTGGCAGAGCCGGCCGGCCCGGTGGTTTCCGGGGCGCCGCTCTCGGCGCGGGTCATTCCCCGGACGGAGCACGAAATCTCCCGTCGCCAGTTGAGCTATGGCGCCCTGCAGGTCCTCAACGGGCTGCACCGGGCGGGCTTCCAGGCCTATCTGGTGGGCGGCAGTGTTCGCGATCTCCTGTTGGGGCGGGAGCCCAAGGATTTCGACGTGGCCACGGATGCCCGTCCCGAACAGGTGCGCAAGCTCTTCCGGCGCAATGCCCGCCTCATTGGTCGCCGCTTCATCCTGGCCCATGTCCAGTTTGGCGAAGAGATCATCGAGGTCGCCACCTTTCGCGGCGGATCGGCGGAGCAGCAGGACGCCGGCGAGCGTAGCGCCAGTGGCCGCATCCTGGCCGACAACAGTTATGGCTCTCTGGAAGAAGACGCCCGGCGTCGCGACCTCACCGCCAACGCCCTTTATTATAATATTGCCGATCGCAGCATCCTGGATTTTTCCACGGGTCTCGAAGACCTCCGCGCCGGCCGTCTGCGCATGATCGGTGACCCGCGCACCCGCTACAGCGAGGATCCGGTGCGCATGCTACGGGCGGTGCGCTTTGCCGCCAAGCTCGGTTTCCGCCTCGACGAAGCCGCTCAGGAACCCATGGCGGAGTGCCGATCGCTCCTGGGCGAAGTACCTCCCGCCCGGCTTTTCGACGAAACCCTCAAGCTCTTCCTGACGGGACACGGTCTGGCCAGCTTCGAACTCCTGCGCCAGCATGGCCTTTTTGCGATACTCTTTCCGACGGTAGAGGCAGCGCTCGCCGAGGATGCCCTGGAACCGTCACGGCGCCTCTTGCAACTGGCCCTGGAGGGCACCGATGAGCGCGTCGTCGCAGGCAAGTCGGTAACCCCCGCCTTTCTTTTTGCCGCCCTGCTCTGGCCGGCGCTGCAGATTCAGTGTGCCACCCGGGAAAGCGCCGGGGAGTCCCCGGCCCTTGCCCTGCAACGAGCGGCTGCCGAACTGCTCCAGGAGGCTTCCGGGCGGGTGACCGTGCCGCGCCGTTTTTCCCTGCCCATGCGCGAGATCTGGGATCTGCAGGCCCGTTTTCAGCGGCGCGGCGGCCGCCGTCCCTACGCCTTGCTCGCCCACCCGCGCTTTCGCGCCGCCTTTGACTTCCTGGAATTGCGCAGCCGCGCCGGTGAAATAAGCGCAGCCCTGCCCCAATGGTGGCTGGCCTTTCAGGAGGCCGACCACGGCGCGCGCGAGGCGCTGGTGGCCCAGGCGCGGGAGGAGGATCGCGGTCAGGAACAGGAACTCGGTCCGCTCCCGGCCACGCGCCGTCGGCCGCGACGCCGCGACCGGCGCCGGGGACCGCGCAACGAGGGTGCGAAGGACCCGGGCGACGCATCTCCCATGGATGGAGAAACGGACTGACGGCGGTGGCAGGGGCATATATCCTTCCCCACCAGCAAGCCGATCTGGATGCCTTTGGCGCTCTCATTGGCGCCTCCCTCCTCTACCCCGACTACACCCCGCTCCTGCCCCACGGCACCAGCCCGGATCTGCACCGCCTGCTCCGGGAACGCCCGGAAATGGGCGCCCGCCTGGGTGAGCCGGACCTCCTCCAGCGCCACCCTGCCACCCGGGTCATTTTGGTTGACTGCAGTCAGGCCGAACGCATTGGCCCGCCCGCCGCCTTGCTTGGGGAAGTGCAGGAATGGATCATTTACGACCATCACCCGCCCTTGCAAGGGGATATCGTCGGGGCTGAAGTGCACCGCGCCGCCACCGGTGCCTGCACCACCCTGCTCGTCGAGGCCCTGCAAGGGCTGCGTCTCCAGCCTTCGCCCCCGGAAGCGTCCCTGATGCTTCTGGGCATTCTGGAAGATACGGATCATCTGCGCACTCCCAATGTGACCCCCAGGGACCTGCGCGCCTGCGCCTGGCTGGTGGAGCAAGGGGCGGACTTGGCCTGGGCAGGGGAGATGCTGCGCAGCGCCCTCACGGCCGAACAGATCGCGCTGCTGGACCGCCTCTTGCAGGAAGGGCGCTGGGTTCAGGAACAAGATCCGGCGCTGTGGTTGAGTGCCATAAGCTGGGACGGCCCCATCCATGATGGGGGTCGCATCGTCCACCACGCCCTGGCCAGCGCCCGCGCCGATGCCGCCATTGCCCTGATCACCCAGGGTAAACACGTTACGGCCATCGGCCGCAGCCGCGGCAACGTCCCCTTGGAACACATCTTCCATGATCTGGGTGGCGGGGGGCAGCGGGAGGCCGCCGCCGCAGTGCTCCACGACAGCACCCTGGCGGAGGCGGAACAACGTCTACTGCGCATCCTGCAAAACTACTTCGGGCCCATGATGCACCAAGCGGCGGCGATCATGAATCGCGCCATTTTCACCTGCCCCGCCGATACCCTGCTGGGGGAAGCCGCCGCAGCCCTGGGCCAAACCCCTCACCGGGGCATGCCCGTGGTGGAAAACGGGCGGGCGTGGGGCTATGTCCACCGCCAACTCCTGGAGAACGGGATACGTCATGGGCTGGCCGGGCAAGCGGTGCGGGCCTATGCCGAACCCCTGCCGGAGGTCGCGCCGGAAACACCCATCAGCACCCTGCGCACCCTGCTCCTGGAGGCACGCCATCCGATGCTCGCCGTGCAGGGAGAAACGGGGCCATTGCAGGGCATCATTACCGCCACGGACCTGCAACGCGCCGAAACCCCCCTGCCCTTCGCTTCGGAGCGCCGCGTCGGTCGGCATTACCTGCACGGCGAAATCCACCGGCAGTGGGGTGAAGCGGCCATCTCGCGCCTACAGGAACTGGGGCGGCGGGCGGCGGCCATGGGCAGCAGCGCCTACCTGGTGGGCGGTTGCGTGCGCGATCTCCTCCTACAGCGCAACATGACGGATATCGACGTCGTCATCGAAGGCGACGCCTTGCGCCTGGCCGCGGATTTGGCAGCGACCGTGTCCGCCAGCCACCTGCACAGCCATCCGCGCTTCGGCACCGCCACCCTGCGCTTTGCCGATCAGTTCCGTATGGATCTGGCCAGCAGCAGGGTCGAGCACTATCCCCAACCAGGCGCCCTGCCCATCGTCCAGGCCGGGGGCATCCAGGCCGATCTGTGGCGGCGGGATTTCACCATCAATGCCATGGCCATCGCCCTCAACCCCGCTTCCTTCGGGCAGCTTCTGGACCCCTATCGCGGCTTGTCCGATCTTCAGGAAGGGCGCCTGCGCGTGCTGCATACCCTCTCTTTCATTGAAGACCCTACCCGCATCCTGCGCGCCCTGCGCTTTTCCGCCCGCTTCCGGTTCGAGATGGAAGCGCACACCCTAGGGCTGATGAAAAACGCCTTGGCCATCGACATCTTCCGCCATCTCAGCGGGCCGCGCCTGTGGCGGGAGATCCGTTATCTCCTGCAGCTCTCCGATCTGCTGCCCGCCCTGCGCCTCCTGCAGGAATGGCGGCTCTGGCCGCTCCTGCGCCCGCCGCCCGCGGACCCCGCCGCGCTCTTCGCCACGGTGCAAAGGGCCCTTACCCTGCGCGACTGGTTTCAACTTTCCTTTCCCCGGGAGCCCCTGCTGCAGGACGCCCTTTTTCTGCGCATCCTCTGGCACGATATCCCTTGGGCAGAACGGCAAGAACGCTT
The DNA here is from genome assembly GCF_003721225.1 of Acidithiobacillus sulfuriphilus. GTDB lineage: Bacteria > Pseudomonadota > Gammaproteobacteria > Acidithiobacillales > Acidithiobacillaceae > Acidithiobacillus_B > Acidithiobacillus_B sulfuriphilus. Next base: position 10,303 of record NZ_RIZI01000133.1, read on the forward strand.
AAACTATTTCCAGGTTGGCGGGGCTGATGAAATTCAGAACGATCTGCAGCGCCTGCCCGAGATCGCCGCCCAACTCGCTCGCGGGATACGCCCCAGCCAGCGCCGGGCCCTGCTCTCGCAACTGCGCGTGGAGGGGATACTGGCCCTGCTGGCAGGGCATCCGCAGGGGCCGATACAGGCGGCGGGGTTGGCCTATCTGCAGACGGATCGGCACCTCGCTTCCCCCCTGGGCGCCAAAGAAATCATGGCCTTGGGGTTTGCGCCCGGGCCTGCGGTGGGCCAGTGGCTGAAGCGGCTGCGCGACGCCCGGCTGGATGGAGAAATCAGCGATGAGGAATCGGCCCGACAATGGCTCCTGAACAACTTGAAACAGCCCCCCTGCAAGCCGTAACCTGCTGGATTGGCTTGGGCAGCAATATGGGTGATCCCGGGCAGCAGTTGCGGGACGCCATGGCGGCGCTGCGGGATCTCGGCGGCTGCCAGGTGACGTGGCGCTCCCGCCTCTACCGGACTCAACCCGTAGGCGGCCCGCAGCAGCCGGATTTCACCAACGCGGTAGTGCGGATGGTGACCACCCTCGCCCCCCTCGACCTCCTGCACGCCCTGCACAAGCTCGAAACACAGGCCGGGCGGCAACGCAGCCGGGAAGTCTATTGGGGGCCGCGCATGCTCGATCTGGACCTGCTGATCTACGGCGACGCCATCGTCCGTAGTCCTACCCTGACCCTCCCCCATCCACGGCTCCATGAGCGCGCCTTCGTGTTGCTGCCCTTGGCCGAATACGACCCGCAATTGCGCATTCCCGGTGCCGGCTGCGTCAATGACCACCTCCCGGCCACCCTGCATGGGCAAGGGATAAAGGCCCTGTCTGACGATCTGGATCAGCAGGCGCAACCTATGCGGACGGCGGCCTCGGTATGACGGCAGACGTCCATATTGCCGTGGAAGGTCCCATGGGGGCGGGCAAGACCGGTCTCGCTCAGCGTCTGAGTGCCAGCCTGGGTACCCGCCTCCTGCTGGAGCAACCGGCAGAAAACCCCTTCCTGGCGGATTTTTACACCAGATCGCCACACCCGGCCCTGGCCACCGAGATCAGTTTTCTGCTGCAACGGCATGCGCAATGGCGGAGTATCTCGCTTCACCAGGGCGTAGTGAGCGACTTTTATGGTGCCAAGGGCGAGATCTTTGCCCCCTTGACCCTTCCCCCTGCCGAACTCACCCTATATCGGCAGGTGGTGCAGGCCATCGACAGCCGCCCCCCCACGCCGGATTTGCTGATTTTCCTCCATGCGCCGCTGGATACGCTCTGGGCGCGGGTACAACGGCGCCATGCCTCCTACGAGGCCAGACTGCGCTATGATTATCTGCGGCAGGTAAGTGCCGCCTATGCCCAATGGCGCGCCCAATATCCGGGGCTCTGCCTGGATTTTGCCACCGATCAGGTGGATTTTGTGGCGGATCCCAGTCACTATAAGCAAATTCTAACGTGCGTCAGCGACGTCCTACCCACGCGAAACGAGACCCCATCGCCATGAGCAAAAAACTGCAGGACTGGAAGCGCGACAAGGCTGCAGGCCGCAAGCGCGCCCTGGTCACCGCCTACGACTACCCCTTTGCCCACTTCGCCGCCCGGGCTGGCTTGGACGGCATTCTCGTGGGCGACTCCCTGGGCATGGTGGTGGCGGGCGAGGCGGACACCTTGGGCGTCAGCCTGGAGCAGGTCTGTTACCACACCCGCATGGCGGCGCGCGGTGCCGGTAGCTGCCTGCTCATCGCCGATCTGCCCTTCGGCAGCTACGAAGGGAGCCCTGGGCAGGCCTGGTCCAGCGCCGCCGCCCTGCTGCGCGCCGGTACCGACATGGTCAAGCTGGAAGGGGGCCGGGAAATGGCCGAAACCGTCGCCTTCCTTGCCCAACGCGGCGTTGCCGTCTGCGGCCATATCGGCCTCACCCCCCAGCGGGTGCGTCAGTGGGGCGGCTTTCGCCGTCAGGGGACCGATGCCGAAGGCGCCCAGCACCTGCGCGAAGACGCCGCCGCCCTGGCCGCCGCCGGGGCGCGTCTGCTGGTGATCGAGGCCGTACCGGCGGAATTGGGCGCAGAAATCACCCGCAACCTAGCCATCCCCACCATCGGCATTGGCGCCGGGCCCGACACCGACGCCCAGGTCCTGGTCCTGCATGACGTCCTGGGTCTGGCCCCCGGCGGCAGTCCCACCTTTGCCCACCAGTACCTCGGCGGCGCCGGGCTGGTGGAAAGCGCCCTCACCCGCTATGCCGAGGAAGTGCGCAGCGGGCGCTTTCCCCCGCGCCAGGAACGTTGAGGCATGGCCATCTTCAAGGAAATTGCCGGCTTGCGCCACTGGCGGCAGGCCCTGAAGGGCACCCTGGCCCTGGTCCCCACCATGGGCAATCTCCACGCCGGGCACCTGGCCCTGGTACGCCTGGCAGCCACCCGCGCCGATCACGTCCTCGTCAGCATTTATGTCAATCCCCTGCAGTTCGGCCCGGGGGAGGATTTCGACCGCTACCCGCGCAACCTCGGCAGCGACCTGCAACTCTTGGGTGAGGCGGGCTGCCAGAATGTCTTTGCCCCCGATGACAATGTCATGTATCCCTACGGCCGCCAGGACCTCGCCATCGTTCTGCCACCGCGCAGCCTGAGCAGCGTGCTCTGCGGCCGTTCCCGGCCTGGGCACTTCGCGGGGGTCAGCACGGTGCTCAGCAAACTCCTGCACATGGTCGCCCCCGAGGTCCTGGTCCTGGGCGAGAAGGACTATCAGCAGTTGCGCGTCGTGCAACGGCTCCTGGAGGACTGCAACTTTGCCGTGCAATTGCTCCCCGCGCCTATCCAGCGGGAGGCCGACGGCCTCGCCTACAGCTCCCGGAATCAGTATCTCAGCACCGAGGAACGCCGCATCGCGCCGTTGCTCTTTCAACACCTGCAAGAACTCGTCCGGCGCAGCAAGGAATCCGATGCCGACCCCGCCCTCCTCGCCCAGGCAACGCGGGCAAGCCTTGAGCTGGCTGGTTTCGTCGTCGAATATCTGGAACTGCGGGACGGCACCAGCCTGCAGTCCCTCCCGCGCGCCCGCCCGGGGGCACGCTGGTTTGCGGCAGCGCGGCTGGGCCGGACCCGCCTCATTGACAATCTGGCCATCGACCTATGACCCAACGCCTGCGGGAAATCCCCTATAACTACACCTCCTTTTCCGATGCCGAAATCGTCCAGCGCCTCATCGGCGTCGAGGCCTGGCGCATCCTCGAAGACCTGCGCGCCCAGCGCGTGACCGGGCGCTCGGCGCGGATGCTCTTCGAGGTCCTGGGTGATCTCTGGGTGGTCCAGCGCAACCCTTATATCCAAGACGACCTCGCCGCCGATCGCCAGCGCCGCGAAGCCCTGTGGGCGGCCATCCGGCACCGTCTGCAGGACGTCGCCAGCCGCGCCGACGGCAACGCCCTGGTGCAACGCCTCCTGCAACTGGCCGAGGCCGCCGTGGGCAGCTTCATCGCCGCCTTTGATGCCCAGCGGACCCTGCGCCAGCGGGCGGCGAAACGCTTTGCACGCATCACCCGCAAGGATAATGCCGACTTCAGCGCCTACGCCCGCGTTGCCCACGTCACAGACGCCTCGGACTGGCGGGTGGAGTATCCCTTCGTGGTGCTCTATCCGGAGAACGAGGCCGAGGTGCAGCGCATGGTCGTGGCCTGCAGCGAACTCGGCCTGCAGATCATCCCCCGCGGCGGCGGCACCGGCTACACCGGCGGAGCCGTTCCGCTGAGCACCCATTGCGCGGTCATCAATACCGAAAAGCTGGAAAGTCTTAGCCCCGTCGAGTACATCGCCCCCCCCGGCCTGGACCAAGCCATTCCCAGCATCGCCGCGGGGGCGGGGGTCATCACCAAAACCGTAGCCGAGGCCGCCGAGGCCGCCGGGCTGGTCTTCGCCGTGGACCCCACCTCCATGGACGCCTCCACCATCGGCGGCAACATCGCCATGAATGCCGGTGGCAAAAAGGCCGTCCTCTGGGGCACGGCCCTCGACAATCTCCTCTCCTGGCGCATGATCACTGCCGACGCCCAATGGCTGGAGGTGGAGAGGCTCGATCACAACCTGGGCAAGATCCATGATCAGGAAAGCGTGCGCTTCCGTCTCAGCCGTTTCGCCGCCGATGGTCACACGCCCATCGGCACGCCGGAGATCCTCACCCTGGCTGGCCAGAGTCTGCGCAAGGCAGGACTGGGCAAGGATGTCACCGACAAGTTCCTCGGCGGACTGCCCGGCATCCAGAAAGAGGGCTGTGACGGCATCATCACCTCCGGCCGCTTCCTTCTGCACCGCTTCCCCAGCCATCAGCGCACCCTCTGCCTGGAGTTCTATGGCGACGACCTGCAGCAGGCCGTTCCCGCCATCGTCGAGATCAAGGCCTATGTCGAGCAACAGCCGCAGATCCTCCTCACCGGTCTGGAGCACCTCGACGAACGCTATGTCAAGGCGGTGAAATACAGCAGCAAGGCCTCCGGCCGCGGCCTGCCCAAGATGGTCCTGCTCGCGGATCTCGCCAGCGACGACGAGCAGGCCCTGGGGACCACGGCGGCCGCCGTGGTGCGGCTGGCCAATGCCCGCGGGGCGGAGGGCTTCATCGCCACCAGCCCCGAATCCCAGCGCCGCTTCTGGGCCGACCGCGCCCGCACCGCCGCCATCGCCGCCCATACCAACGCCTTCAAGATCAACGAAGATGTGGTCATCCCCCTGGAACGCCTTGCCGACTACAGCAGTGGCATCGAACGCATCAACATCGAGCAATCACTAAGCAACAAACGCGCCATCATCGCCGCCCTGGGCGATTATCTCCAGGGCGACTTGCTGCCGCAGTTGCGCCAAGCCAAGGACTTCGAGGACAGCGCCGAAAACCGCGCCATCATCGTCGCCAAGCAACAGGAGGCCAAGGCCCTGCTGGATGGGGTGGCCAAACGCTGGCAGGCCATTGCCGACGGCCTCGACGAGTCTGCGGCAGACCACGACGACTTGCTGGATGAGGCCGCCCGCCGCGACCTGCGCCCTGGCGACCGCCTCATCGACCTCCTCCTGCGCCGCAGCCTGCGCATCAGTTACCGCCGGGATCTGGGCAAAACCCTGAATGGGATATTCGGCGGCGAGGCCTTTGCCGGCGTGCGCCAGGAAATGCTCCGCAGCCACCAGGAGTTGCGCCGCAGCCGGCTCTTCGTCGCCCTGCACATGCATGCCGGCGATGGCAACGTCCACACCAACATCCCCGTCCTCTCCAGCGACTACGCCATGCTCCGGGAGGCCGACCGCATCGTCGACCGCATCATGGCCCTGGCCCTTTCCCTGGGCGGCGTCATTTCCGGCGAACACGGCATCGGCATCACCAAGATGCGCTGGTTGGAGCCCGAAAAGGTCCAGGCATTTGCCGCCTACAAGGCCCAGGTGGACCCCCACGGGCTCTTCAACCCCGGCAAACTCCTGCCGGGCTCCGGCCTCGACGGCGCCTATACCCCGTCCCTGCAACTCGTCGAGCAGGAGGCCCTGCTGCTGGAAGCCAGCGAACTGGGAGCCCTCAACGCCGAGATCAAGGACTGCCTGCGCTGCGGCAAGTGCAAGCCGGTGTGCATGACCCACATCCCCCGCGCCAACCTTCTCTATTCGCCGCGCAACAAGATCCTCGCCACCGGGCTCCTCATCGAGGCATTTCTCTATGAGGAACAGACCCGCCGCGGCGTCTCGCGCCAGCATTTCACCGCCATGAACGACGTGGCTGACCACTGCACCACCTGCCACAAATGCGAAACCCCCTGCCCGGTGGACATCGACTTCGGCAAGGTCTCCGTCCACATGCGCAACATCCTGCGCGCCCGGGGCGAGAAATCCTTCAACCTCGGCACCAGACTGGCCATGAGCTACCTCAACACCACGGAACCGCGTACCGTGCACTTCCTGCGCCGCGGCGTGCTGCAAACCGCCTATCGCGCCCAGGCCCTCGCCCACGAGATCGCCAAACCCTGGCTGCCCAAGGGCCCGCCACCCGCCACCACGGAAAAGCCCACGATTCGCGCCGAGGTCATCCATCTCCTGCGCAAACCCCTGCCTACGGACATGAACGCCCAGACCATGCGCCAGCTTCTCGGCCTGGAAGGCAGCGAAACGGTGCCCATCCTCCGCGACGCGCAAAAGGTCACGGAGGACAGCGACGCCGTATTCTACTTCCCCGGCTGCGGCAGCGAACGCCTCTTCAGCAAGGTCGGCCTCGCTACTCTCGCCATGCTGCACGCCCAGGGAACGCAAACCGTCCTGCCCCCCGGCTATCTCTGCTGCGGCTACCCCCAGACCGCCGCCGGCCAGGACGACAAGGGCCAGGAAATCTCGGTGCGCAACCAGGTGCTCTTCCATCGCATCGCCAACACCCTGAATTACCTGGATATCAAGACCGTGATCCTGTCCTGCGGCACCTGCATGGATCAACTCATGCAGTACCAGTTCCAGCAGATCTTCCCCGGCTGCCGCCTCCTCGACATCCATGAATATCTCATGGAAAAAGGGGTCAAACTCGACGGCGTGGAAGGCGTGCAATATCTCTATCACGACCCCTGCCACAGCCCCATGAAGACCTATAAACCCCTGCAGGTTACCCAACAACTGCTGGGGCAGGCGGTGCGGGACTCGGGACGCTGCTGCGGCGAAGCCGGCACCCTGGCCAGCAGCCGGCCGGACATCGCCACGCAACTGCGTTTCCGCAAGGAAGAAATACTCCACGACGGCATCCGCGCCCTCACCGGCCGGGAGCACGTCGACAACGGCGAGGTCCGCCTCCTCACCAGTTGCCCCGCCTGCCAGCAAGGCCTGGAACGCTACCGGGAAGATACCGGCCTCGAGACCGACTACATCGTGGTCGAACTGGCCCGGCATATCCTCGGCGCCGACTGGCAGCAACGCTTCATCGCCCAGGTGCGTCAGGGGGGCATCGAGCGGGTCCTGCTGTGAAGCGAACGGAGTTGCACCCGCCATCAGGAAACCGCCGCACCACCCGTAGGAGCGGCCCATGGCCGCGACCTGCCGTGGATGCCATCATTGCGCTCGCGGGCATTGCCGGATCTTAGAATGAACGAAACACGACCCACCACGCTGCCCCTGGATGGAATACTGGACCTGCATGCCTTCCGTCCCCGCGAGGTCCCCGGCCTCGTGCGCGAATACCTGCGCAGTTGCCGCCGCCAGGGAATTACGCAAATCCGCATCATTCACGGCAAAGGCAAGGGCGTCCAGCGCGAAATCGTCCACGCCATCCTCCGTCAGGAACCTGCCGTGGCGGGATTCCGCCTCGCCAACGACCGCAGCGGCTGGGGCGCCACCCTCGTG
>NZ_RIZI01000134.1 GCF_003721225.1 Acidithiobacillus sulfuriphilus
GGCCATACCCGCCAATTCCCCCCTATACGTCGTTGATGTCCAAAAAGGGGTCACGCCGGCCCAGATCAAGATGGGCATCGAGACAGCGGCGGAAGGCGAAAACATGAATCTGGTGGGCACCCTGGATATCCAGCAGGGGCTCCAGCAGCGCGGCATCAAGAGCAACACGCCTTATGTCATTTATGAGGTGTGCAATCTCGTGTTAGGGGCCAAGATCCTGCAAAGCATGCCCGAATTCGGGGCCTTTGCGCCCTGCAAGATCGTCATGTATGAGCAAGGGGGAAAGCTCAAGCTGCTCACCTATCTCCCCACTTATGCCCTGAAATATTTCCCCAAGAACCCCGCGGCCGAAAAGGTCGCCCAGGAGCTGGACCGGCAAATCATCACCATCATGAAGCAAGCGGCGTCCGGCGGTTTATAATTCTCAGCGGAGGTTTCCATGCATTTGAGTAGACGTGATTTTTTACAATTGATGGGGGTGGCTGGAGCTACCGGGTTTTTCGGCCCGGGGGCCATACAGGCAGCATGGGGAGCAGCCGGCGATCCTTACGAGATCCCCGATTATGGCAATGTCACACTCCTGCACATGACCGATTCCCATGCCCAGCTCCTGCCCGTCTGGTGGCGGGAACCTGACATCAACATCGGTGTCGGCCCGGTCCTCAATCAGCCGCCCCACCTCACCGGCAAATGGTCGCTGGATTATTACGGCGTCCCGGCCAAGACCGCCAACGGCTATGCCTTTTCCTGCCTGGATTTTGACACGCTGGCGCACAAATATGGAAAAATCGGTGGTTATGCCCACATCGCCAGTCTCGTGAAACGTTATCGCCACGAACGCGGCGACAAGGTCCTGATGCTGGACGGCGGAGACACCTGGCAGGGCTCGGCAACGAGTCTGTGGACCAAGGGCGCAGACATGGTGGGGGCACAAAATCTCCTCGGCGTCGACGATATGGTCGGCCATTGGGATTTCACCTATGGCCAGGATCAGGTGGAGCATTTGGTCAAGACGGAGCTGAAAGCCAATTTCCTCGCCCAGAACGTATTCAGCAACACCTGGCAGGAACTGGTATTCAAGCCCTACCATATCCATGAGGTGAGTGGGCGCAAGATCGCCGTCATCGGCCAGGCCTTTCCCTTCACCCCCATCGCCAATCCGGGATACATGATCCCCGACTGGGTCTTCGGCATCCATACCGAGCATATGCAGAAGATGGTGGACGAATGCCGCCAGCAGCAGAAGGCGGATCTGGTCGTGCTGCTTTCCCACAACGGTGCCGACGTGGACAAGAAAATGGCATCCCTGGTCAAGGGCATCGACATCATCCTCGGCGGCCATACCCACGACATCATGGGCCCCAAGCCCTTCATGGTCGGCAAGACCTTGATCATCAACACCAGCACCAACGGCAAGATCCTCGCGCGCTTCGACCTGGATGTGGGCAAGGGCAAGCTCAATGGCTGGCGTTTTTACTATCTGCCCGTCTTCTCCAATCTCATCAAGGCCGACCCGGAAATGACGGCCTATGTGGAAAAAGTCCGCGCACCCTACAAGGAAAAGCTCGCCCAGCCCCTGGCCACCACCGAAAGCCTCCTCTATCGCCGGGACAACTTCAACGGCACCTTCGACCAGCTCCTCTGCGACGCCCTGCGCGAAGAGATGGATTGCGAGGCGGCGTTCTCGCCGGGATTCCGCTGGGGTTACTGCAAGCTGCCCGGGGAGACCATCACCATGGAAGATGTGATGGGTCAGACCGCCATTACCTATCCCCAGGTCACCATCAATGAATATACCGGCGCACAGATCAAAAACATCATGGAGCAGGTGGCGGACAATATCTTCAATGTCGACCCCTACTACCAGCAGGGCGGCGACATGATCCGCGTGGGCAACATCCAGTATGATTTCGATCCCGACGAGAAGATCTACCATCGCTGCAGCAACATGCGGGTCGGCGGCAAGGCCATGTCGGCCACCAAAAAATACAAGGTGGCCGGGTGGGCGGCAACGACCGCCCCGGTGGAAGGCAAGCCCGTCTGGGAGGTCTTTGCCCAGTGGTTGCAAGCCAAAAAACATGTGCGCGTGGAAAAAATGGATCTGCCCCGTCTCAACAGCGACATGAAGAGCAATCATGGCATCGCCTTTCCCAAGGAATATGGCCTCTGAACAGGAGGTCGTTGCCGAGTAACGAGCCCTTTCCCGCCCAACGCCAGTCGTTGGGCTTTTTTTATCTTTTGCATAGTGTCGCCCCATGCTAGACTGCGCGTTGCAAAATCCTTCCCTGGACCTTCATCATCCGCCCGCCAACTTGGTGGATTTTTCTTTTACCAAGGCAAATACCGCATGATATTCAATCGCTTCCTCGGTCTTTTCTCCAATGATCTCGCCGTCGATCTGGGTACCGCCAACACCCTGATCTATGTACGCGGCAAGGGCATCGTCCTCTCCGAGCCCTCGGTAGTGGCCATCCGCACCGGGCGGCATGGGGCCAACCGCCGGATCCAGGCGGTGGGAGAGGAGGCAAAGCGCATGCTCGGGCGCACCCCGGCCAACATTACCGCCATCCGTCCCCTCAAGGATGGCGTCATTGCCGACTTCCAGATCACCGAAGCCATGCTGAAGTACTTCATCAAACGGGTGCATCACCAGCGTTTCCTGCGTCCCAGCCCGCGCATCATCGTCTGCGTGCCCTATGGCGCCACCCAGGTCGAGCGGCGTGCCATCCGTGAGTCGGCCCAAAGCGCCGGCGCGCGGGAAGTCCATCTCATTGAAGAGCCCATGGCCGCGGCCATCGGTGCCGGCCTCCCCGTGGCCGAACCGACGGGTTCCATGGTGGTGGATATCGGCGGCGGCACCACCGAGGTAGGGGTCATCGCCCTCGGCGGAGTGGTCTATTCCCAAAGCGTGCGCGTCGGCGGCGACAAGATGGATGAGGCCATCATCAATTACATCCGTCGCAACTACGGCATGCTGATCGGTGAAGGAACATCGGAAGAGATCAAAAAGACCGTCGGCTGCGCCTACCCCGGAAATGAACTGCTGAGCATGGAGGTGCGGGGGCGCAACCTCGCCGAAGGCATCCCCCGGACCTTCACCATTACCAGCAATGAGATCCTGGAGGCCTTGCAAGAGCCCCTGGGCGCCATTGTCGGCGCCATCAAACTGGCCCTGGAGCAGACGCCGCCCGAGTTGGCCGGAGATATTGCCGAACGCGGCATGGTCCTGACCGGCGGTGGCGCCCTGCTCCGCGATCTCGACAAGCTGATCATGGAAGAGACGGGGCTGCCCGTCATTGTGGCCGAAGACCCACTGACCTGCGTAGCCAAGGGGGGCGGACGTGCCCTTGAAGAACTGGAGCGCCTTGGGGAGGTCTTTGCCGACGATTGATGCGCTTCTGACCAAAGGCCGCGATCATGCCTTCCTTGTTTTTTCCGCGGCGGCTTCCCCAAACCGTACGCCTTCTGGCTCTGGCCCTGTTCAGCGTGCTCCTGAGTGTATTTACTCAGGGACAGGGTGATTTGCGCAGTATGGCCCTGGATGCGGCGCTGCCGGTGCAATGGTTCAATGGCCGCACCGCGGCCCTCTGGGACGAGGTCTGGAGGAATCTGCATAGTCGGGCCGCGCTGGAAGCCGAAAACGCCCGGCTTCGCCAGGCGTTGGCCGCTGCCCAACCCCTCTTGCTCGACCGCGATATATTACACAGCGAAAACCGTCAATTGCTGGCCTTGCTGGACAGCTTCCCGCAAGCGCCGGGGCGGGTCATGGCGGCACGCGTCATCGCCGAGAATTTCACCGCCGGCAACCAGATCATCACCGTCGATCACGGGCAGAACGACGGGGTATTCAACGGGCAGGCGGTACTCGCTGCGGGGGGCTTGGCTGGACAAGTGGTGGCGGTGGGCACCATGACCAGCCAGATTGCCCTGTTGTCGGACCTCGACAGCAGCGTTCCCGCGCAAAGCGCGGAGAACGATCAGCCCCTGCTGGTCAGCGGCACGGGCAATCCGCGGGAGCTGCAGATCCCCTTCCAGGCCCGCAATACCCCCTTACGGGCGGGGGAGCGCCTGGTGACCTCGGGTCTGGGCGGCCGTTATCCGCCGGGCCTGCCCATCGGCACCATTCAAAGCATTCGCCGCAATGGCACGCAGGCCTTTGCCGACATCCAAGTGCGCCCCGCCGTAGCCCTGGGGCGCCTGAATACGGTACTGCTGCTCTGGCCCCAAGAAGGGCAGCCGCAGGCCGCCAAGTCGCCATGAATGCCCTCTTGCTCGCCCTGGGCTTTTTTCTGGCATTGGCGGGCGACAGTCTGCCCATGGGCCCGCTCTACCTCGCCCTGCGCCCCGATTTCGTGGCCCTGCTGCTCCTCTATTGGGCCATCACCAGCGCCACGGAATTGGGTCTGGGCGTGGCCTGGATCATCGGGCTGGTGCAGGACGTGGTGGACGGCGGAATCCTGGGCGCCCATGCCATGGCGGCGGCCGTCATGATCTTTGTCCTCTATGCAGGGCTGGGCAAGGTGCGCAATCTCCCTCCCTGGGAACAACTTTTCTTCATCTTCATCCTGCTCCTGGCAGAGCGTCTGGTGGCTTGGAGTTGGCAGATCTGGGGGGGCCCCATCGCCTGGAACTTTGCGCTTTTGCTGGGCCCATTGACGGGGGCACTGCTCTGGCCCGTCTTTGTGTATCTTCTGGACCGTATACGCCATCGGTTGCGTAGCGCCTAAGCATGGATATCCGTCAACCACAGCGTGAACAACAACGTTTCTCCCGGCGCATGGTCCTGGCCCTTGGGCTGATCGCGGTCATGGCCGCCATCCTCCTTGGGCAGCTCCTGAAAATCCAGGTACTGCAACATCCCGACTATGCCACCCAGTCCACCCGCAATGCCATTGCCCTGCTGCCCATTGCGCCGGCCCGCGGTCTCATTCTGGATCGCCATGGGCAGGTCCTGGCCGATAACCGGGTCACCTTCACCCTGGCCATTACGCCCAATACCGCGGGCGATCTCAGCGACACCATCGGGCGCCTGCGCTCCGTTCTCCCGGTGAGCGGTGACGATCTGGAAGCCTTTCAGCGCGACCTCGGGCGCAGCCACCCCTATCAGCCGGTGGTCATCCGCCGTAACCTCAGTGCCGCCGAACTGGCCGCCTTTGCCGTGCATCGCCATGAGTTTCCCGGCGTTGAGCTGCAGGCGCGCCTCAAGCGCTTTTATCCCTACGGTCCCCTCTTTGCCCATGTGGTCGGCTACGTCGGGCACCTCACCCCTGCCGACTTGGACGAGGCGAGCGCAAACCATTACGCAGGCATTGATTACATAGGAAAAAATGGCCTGGAGGCCGAATACGAAGAGATCCTGCGCGGGGAACCCGGCAATCAGAACGTGGAAGTGGATGCCCGCGGTCGCCCCTTGCGCACCCTGCGCGACACTCCGCCCGAACAGGGGGAAAACCTCACGGTCACCCTCGACCTTGCCCTGCAGCAGGCGGCGGCGCGCGCCATGGGGACTCATAGCGGTGCCGTAGTCGCCCTCGACCCGGCCAATGGGGAGGTGCTGGTCGCCTATTCCTCCCCCGCCTTTGATCCCAACGCCTTCGTGGACGGACTGAGCGGCACTGCCTGGGCCGCCTTGCAGGATGATCCGGCCACCCCCATGACCAACCGCTTTTTGCGCGGCGCCTACCCGCCAGGATCCACCATCAAACCCTTTGTCGCCCTCGTTGCCCTGCAAAACGGCGTCATCACCCCGGACGAAAAACTCCCCGGCGGGGCCACCTACCAAATCCCGGGCAGTACCCACAAATATTACGACTGGAAGCCCGGCGGGCACGGGGCGGAAAACCTCGGCGAAGCCATTCGCGACTCCAACGATGTCTATTTCTATCAGTTAGCCATGCGTCTCGGCATTGCCCGTTTGTCCGCAGGACTTGCGCCTTTTGGCTTCGGCAAGCTCGCGGGTATTGACCTGCCGGGGGAGGCCGCCGCGGTTCTCCCCAGCCCGGAGTGGCTACAGCGGCGCTATCATCAGCCCTGGTATCAAGGGCAAACGGTCATGGTCGGCATTGGCCAGGGCTATCTCCTGGCCACCCCCCTGCAACTGGCACGGGCCACCGCCGCCATCGCCAATGGCGGAAAGCTGGTGACGCCCCATCTGGTACGCAGCAATGCCGACATCGACAACCCTGCCGATGCCATACCCCAAGGCATCGGACTTTCGGCCGCCGCCATGAGTGAAGTCCAGGCCGCCATGCGCGCCGTGGTCACCAGTGGCACCGCCCACAATTTAGCCAATGACCCCAACGCCATTGCGGCCAAGACCGGCACCTCCCAGGTACGGCGCGCCCGCCGCAATGATGCCGGCCGCGCGCTGACGGGGGATCCCACCGCCCTTCAGGACCATGCCTTGTTCATTGCTTACGCCCCCGCCGACCATCCGCGCATTGCCGTTGCGGTCATCGTGGAACATGGGGGCCATGGCGGCAGCGCCGCAGGCCCCGTCGCCCGGGCGGTGATTGATGCCTATTTGCAGGGAAGCGCATCCCCTCTCCCAACTCCCGGAGCCACCCCATGAACTGGTCGCGCTGGCTCATCCGCCCCTGGCAGCGTCTGGACCCGGCCCTCACCACCGGGATTTTGCTGCTGATGGCCATCAGTCTGGCGGTGCTCTACAGCAGCAGTCAGGGTAATCTTGGCATCGTGCTCCAGCAATCGCTGCGCTTTGGCATCGCCTTCACTGCCTTACTCGCCATCGCCAACACCCCGCCGGAGCGCCTGCGCGCCTGGGCCCCGTTCCTCTATGCCATCGGTTTGGTCCTGCTGGCCGCCACCCTGGTGGCCGGGCACAGCTATCTGGGGGCGCGGCGCTGGTTAGGCATCGGCCCCCTCAGCTTTCAGCCCTCTGAGCTCATGAAACTCGCCCTGCCCCTCTTTCTCGCCTATTACTACGCGCAGCAGGAGCACGTACAAAACTGGCGCGCCGCCATCACCGGCTTCTTCGTCATCGGCGTACCCTTCCTGCTCATTGCCAAGGAGCCGGATCTCGGCACCGCCGGCCAGATTGCCGCCGCCGGTCTTTTTACCATGTGGCTCGCCGGCGTCCGGCGGCGCTGGTTCATCGGCCTGATCGTCATTGCCGCGGTCAGCGCACCGATCCTCTGGCATTTTCTCCATGGCTATCAAAAGGACCGCATCCTCACCTTCCTGGATCCCCAAAGGGATCCTCTGGGGTCCGGTTACCATATCATCCAGAGCATGATCGCCGTCGGCTCGGGGGGGGTGTTCGGCAAAGGCTGGTTCAACGGCACCCAGGTCAATCTGGACTTCTTGCCGGAAGCGCAAACGGACTTTGTTTTTGCCGGTTTTGCCGAAGAGTTCGGCCTGGTGGGCGTACTCTTCCTCATCGCCGTGTATCTGCTCATCGTCCTGCGCGGGCTGGCCATCGCCTATGAAAGCCGCGACCCCTTCGGCCGACTCATTGCCGGCACCCTCAGCCTCACCTTCTTTCTCTATGTGTTCATCAACATGGGCATGACTACCGGGATCCTGCCCGTAGTCGGTGTCCCTCTACCCCTCATCAGCTATGGCGGCACGGCCATGCTGACCTTTATGGTCGGACTGGGTATCCTGATGTCCGTCCATGCCCACCCTCGGCTGCACGAGTGATCATGATCCATCGACTCCTCCTCTCCCTCTGCCTGATCGCGCCCCTGGCCCAGGCCGGCGGTCTGCCCCTGGACAGCCAGCAACGGGCCCGGCTCAAGCCCCTGGAGACCACCCTAGCCGCACGCTACGGCTTCTCTGCGGAGGACCTCCAGCGGCTTTTTGCCCAGATCCGTTATGATCCCACGGTCATGGACAGCATGAATGCACCGGCCGAGAATCTCCCCTGGTGGCGTTATCGGGCCATTTTTCTCACCCCCGAACGCATTGACGCCGGCGCCGCTTTTCTCACCACCCATCAGGCTTCCTTACAATCGGCCGCACAGCAATACGGCGTAGCCCCCGCCCTCATCGTTGCCATCCTGGGTGTGGAGACTTATTACGGCAAAAACATGGGTGCGATTCCCGTCCTGGATGCCAACGCCACCCTCTATCTGGCCCATCCCCGGCGCTACGCGTTTTTTGGCCGCCAGCTCGTCGACTTCCTGCGCCTGTGCCGGGAAAACCATCTCGACCCCCTGGAGACCAAGGGCTCCTACGCCGGCGCCATGGGCATGCCGCAATTCATCGCCAGCAGCTACCGGCGCTATGCCGTGGATGCCGATGGCCACGGTGCCGATCTCTGGACCTCCATGCCAGACATTACGGCCTCCGTCGCCCATTACTTTGCCGCCAGCGGCTGGCACCCCGGCCAACCGGTGGCCATGGCCGCCAAGCTCATGGCCGATGCCCAGCCGGACGCCTTTGTGAGCGCCAATGGCACCGGCCATTTCACCCTCGCCCAACTGGCGGCGGCGGGCATTCATCCCCAAGGCAAGGTCCAGGACATCGACCCTGATCTCCCCGTCGGCCTGCTGCGGCTGGTTGGTAAAAATGGGCCGGTTTATTTCATCTGCTGGAACAATTTTGCCGTGATCCAGCGCTATAACAGCAGTCCCCTCTACGCCATGGCCGTCGCCCTGCTCATGCAGGACATTCGGAACAAGCGCAGCGCGGAACCGACGGCCCCCGTCACGGTCACAACACCAACCCCCATTGATCAATAATCATCAAGGAGTCCCATGCTCGCCCGTTCGCGTTTTTTCACCCGGATTTTCTGTCTCTTCCTCTGCCTGCTGACCATCTCCGGCACCGCTGCGCTCGCCGATACCGGCACACCCACGCCGCTGCTGCCCATTCCGCCAGCCCCCGGCCTGCCGGCCATCAGGAGCTATGCCCTCATGGACTACAGCACCGGACAGGTCATCGCCGCCAAAAGCGAACACATGAAGCTCGCCCCGGCCAGCCTGACCAAGCTCATGACCGCCTACCTCACCTATCAATCCTTGCAGGGTGGCACGCTTACCCTCAACGAGCAGATTCCCATCTCCAATACCGCCTGGAAGGCCGGCGGCTCCAGCATGTTCGTTCAGCCCGGCCTGCCGGTCACTGTCGACCAGCTCCTGCACGGCCTTCTCATCGACTCGGGCAACGACGCAGCCGTAGCCCTGGCCGAGGCCGTGGGTGGCAGCCAGTCGGGTTTTGTGACTCTGATGAATGACGCTGCCCAGCGGCTGGGTCTGACGGACACCCATTACAGCAATGTCGATGGCCTCCCGGACCCCAATCTCTACACCAGTGCCCTGGACGTCGCGCTGCTGTCCCGCGCGCTGCTCCAGCAGTACCCCCAGATCACCAAAATTACGGTAGAAAAATCTTATACCTACAACAAGATCACCCAGCGTAGCTGGAACCCGGTCTTGTTTCGTGATCCCACGGCGGATGGCCTGAAAACGGGCCTCACCGATGCTTCAGGCTACTGCATCGACGCCACGGCCCTGCGCAATGGGCGCCGTCTCATTGCGGTCGTCATGGGCGGTCCGAGCTGGAGCGGCAGCACCAATGCCGTAGAGGCCCTGCTCGACTATGGCTATCGTTTCTTCGTCAACCATCCGGTTTATCAGGCCGGTCAAAAAGTCGGAGAGATCACCCGCGCCGACCTCTCCCCCATGCAGGTCCCCGTCGGCGTAGCCCAGGCCGTATCCATCACCGCCCCCAAGGGCCGCTTCAGCCAGGTGAAAACCCAGTTACAACTCAACCCGGGACTGCAGGCCCCGGTACAAAAGGGCCAGGCGGTGGGCGTACTGGTCTTCACGCTGGATGGCAAGGTCCTGAAGACCGTTCCCGCCGTTGCCCTGGAAAGCGCCGGCAAGGCCGGCTGGTTGGGTCGCCTCTTCAACAAAGCGCGGCAATCCTTGTGAGGGATTGGTCACTTGGGATCGGGGCACGGGTCCGGGCTTCCCGCCGGCGGGCGGGTGATTTACCATGAATGCAAATAACCTGGAGGAAAGGCCCATGGAAGCCAGTGACCATCCTACGGATGATTTCCCGCACACCCATCATGTCAAAGCCATCGGCCAGAACAGCGACCTCCTCGCTGCGGTGCGCCAGGCGGTGGCGATGCATGCCCCGGAACTGCCCGAAACGGCCTTCTCCTGCCGCGCCAGCCGGGAGGGCAGGTACCTTGCCGTCACCTGCACCTTGGAAGCGCAAAGCCAGGCGCAACTGGAGGCCATCTATCAGGCCCTGCGCAGCGTGGACGGAGTGATACTCTGTCTATGAAACCCGTCCTCGTGCGCTGCTGGCCCGGCCTGCTTCCCTACTACACCGTCCTGGAGGCAATGAAAGAATTCACCGCCCAACGGGATGCCGAAACCCCTGATCAATGCTGGCTGCTCCAGCACCCGCCCGTCTTTACCATGGGGCGCAATGCCGACCCCGGCGACATCCTCGACCCCGGCCCCATTCCTGTGGTGCAGAGTGATCGTGGGGGCAAGGTCACCTATCACGGTCCGGGTCAGTGGGTGATTTACTTGCTCATCGACCTGCCGCGCATGGGCGCCACGGTGCGCACCTTGACCAGCGGCATGGAGGAGGCGGTCATCCGTCTCCTCGCCCGGCGCGGCATCGTCGGCGAACGCCGTCCCGGCGCCCCCGGTGTCTATGTGAACGGTGCCAAGATCGCCTCCCTGGGGCTGCGTATTCAGCGCGGACGCAGTTATCATGGGCTGAGCCTCAACACCCACATGGACCTGGCCCCCTTCCAGCGCATCCACCCCTGCGGCATGCCCAACCTCCCCGTCACCCAGGTCCACGACCTCAGTCCCGACTGGCCCCTGCGCGCCGTCGGCGAAGCCCTGCTGGAAGAACTCGCCGGCGCATTGCAGCGCAGCTTTCGCAAAGGGGAAGAATAAGTGTCTTACGATACCACCTCCCCCAAAGCGGGGCGCGGAGCGGAAAAGACTGCGCGCAACCCCATCCCCATCATTCCCGTGGAGACGCTGCGCCAGCCCAAACCCCGGTGGCTGCGGGTGCGCTCGCCCCTGTCGCCGGAGGTGGATCGCCTCAAACACATCCTCCGCGACGCCGGTCTGCACACAGTCTGCGAAGAGGCTTCCTGCCCCAATCTGGGAGAATGCTTCGGGGGTGGCACCGCCACCTTCATGATCCTCGGTGACCTCTGCACCCGCCGCTGCCCCTTTTGTGACGTCGCCCATGGCCGGCCCCTGCCCCCCGATCCAGAAGAACCGGCCCACTTGGCAACTACCGTGGCGCGCATGGGCCTGCGCTTCGTCGTAGTCACCTCGGTGGATCGCGACGATCTCCGCGATGGCGGCGCCGGCCATTTCGCCGCCGTCATCGGGGCCTTGCGCGCGGAATGCCCGGACTTGCATATCGAAACCCTGGTACCCGATTTTCGCGGGCGCATGTCCAAGGCCCTGGAAATCTTGGGGAGAACACCGCCGGACGTTTTCAATCACAACCTCGAAACCGTCCCCCGGCTCTATCGCTGGGCGCGCCCCGGCGCGGATTATGCGCACTCCCTGCGACTCCTGGCGGAATTCAAGTCGCGCCAGCCCGCCGTACCGACCAAATCCGGCCTCATGCTGGGCCTGGGCGAAACCCTCGACGAGATCCGCGCCGTCATGGCCGATCTGCGCCAGGCGGGCTGTGAACTGCTCACCCTGGGCCAATACCTGGCCCCATCCCGCCATCACCTGCCCGTGGACCGCTACGTTACGCCCGAAGAATTTGCCCAGTTGCAGCGGGACGGCGAAGCCATGGGCTTTCGCCATGTGGCCAGCGGCCCCCTGGTACGCTCCTCCTACCATGCGGAGCGCAGTTATCGTGAAATGGCCCCGGATGCGCACGATGCGTGAGTTCCCCAGGCCGGTGCCCGGCTGAGGCGGTAAAGGCCCATGCGCTACACGACGCTGCTCACCCTGGCCTCCGGGCTCCTGCAGCCGCCCGGCATCCTCTTTGCCGTGGCGATCTTCGGCTGGCTGCTGGAGATCCTGGGCTGGCGCTATTTCGGACGTATCCTCCTGCTCCTCGCCCTGGCGACCCTCTACTTTCTCTCCACGGCGGTAGGGGCGAGAATGCTGGTTTTCCCTCTGGAAAACCGCTACCCACCCCTGCTCAAACCCGTGCATGGGTCCGCTGCCCCCCAGGCCATCGTTGTCCTCGGCGGAGGCGAAATCATGGATGCCCCCGGCAAAAAGGGTGAAACGGTCAACGCCCGCACCCTCATACGCCTTCTGGGGGCAGCCCGGCTCGCCAGCGCCACCGGCCTGCCCATCGTACCCAGTGGCGGTGCCCCACGCCTGGGCGCCGCTCCCGAAGCGGTGACCATGGCCGCAGTCCTGCGCCAGGACCTCCACATCACCACTCTCATCTGGCCGGAGACCCATTCCTACAATACCGCCGCCAACGCCTTCGACAGCGCCACCCTCCTCGCCAGCCACGATGTCCAGCGCATTTATCTGGTCACCTCCGCCCTGCACATGCCTCGGGCCATGGCCTGGTTTGCGCGTACTCCCTTACAAGTCATTCCGGTGCCCACCGATTACCGCCTGGACCGTGTTCGCGATGACACACTGGATGCCTGGCTGCCACGGGCCATCTATCAGGAAGTCAGCAGCGAAGCCGTCCATGAATATCTCGGACTGTTCTGGCTTTGGGTTCAGGAACACAGTGCCAGCAAGGGCGTCTAGGACTGCGTGAGCAGGGGCTTCTCCGCCACCGCCATCCTTCCCGACGCCCGCTATCGCTACCGATCGGGGAAGCTCACCTCTACGTGCAAATGTTCTTCCGGAGCGCTGGCGTTCGCCAAGGCCAAAGGCGGTGGAACCGCGGCACCGTTAGCAGCCGGACCATAGGGCGCGTAGGCATAGGGCTTGGCTGGAAGGACGGCCGCGATCTCCTGATAGGCGGGCGCACCGGCACCGATGGGCAAGGCCACCGTATCACGGGCGTGCACCACCTGCTCCACCCGCTGCCAGTCGATGGACGCATGCAGATCGTGCCGGGCCATATAGGTCTTGATGCCCATGACCGCCCGCTGAAGGTCCGACATGCCATCTTTGTGGTAAGCGTGCAAGGGCTTGTAGGACTGCAAATAAATCTGTCCATCCCGCTCTCCCACCAGATTGGGCTGGTCGATGATGCGCACCGGCGTACCGGTCGGCACCAAGGGGAATAGCTGCGCCACATTCTCGGGATACATCTGAAAGCAGCCCTGGCTGGCGCGCATGCCCACTCCCCAGGGATGGTAGGTCCCATGAATGTAGATCCCCGACAAACCCGTCTCCATGGCCAGTTCACCCATGGGATTCTCTGCACCCGGCGGCCAATACCACGGGATATCCATGTGGTATTTCTTTTCGAACCAGGCATGGATGTTCTTGGGGACATTCCAGGCCGGCATGCGGAATTTGGCAATGATCCGCGTCGTCGTGAGACCCTCCTTCCAGCCGGGCAGGAAAACGCCCACCGGGTAAGTAAAAACGACCGGGTCGTTGGGGGGGAAGTAATAGAGGCGGCGAGCCGGGATATCCAGCACGATCCCCGTCCACGGGCGGGGCGGCAGGACATACTGCGCAGGAATGACCACCTTGGCCGCCTGCCCCGGCAGCCAGGGATTGACCCCCGGATTGGCACCCGTCACCTGGTTGTAACCCAGGTCGTAAAAGCGCCCGATATCCAGCAAGGTATCGTCCCTGTGGGTGGTGACCGCATGCAACTGGCCGACCACATCCCCATGGGAGGGGAGCGCATAAACGCTGGCCTGAGCCGCCGCGCCCGTCAACGCCAGTACTACGCCCAGCACCCATCGCTCCGACTGTTTTTGCATATATTCTTTCGACTCCCCAATGATGATCACGGCATGACCGGGCATTTTTTACCCACGCCCCTTCATGATCACGTAGACCACGAAGATGCGGGAAATACTCCCCGCCACGCAAAAAAAACCGCACCCTGCCCAGCGGGCCGCCCGAGCAAAAACCCCTTCGCCAACGGCCGGATCTAGGTTCATAATAATGCAAAAAGGAGTTGGGCATGGAATCACCCCATATCGTTTTGCTGCGGGACGCCCTAGGCGGAACCCCTATTACCCAGGCAGAGCTCAGGGACGCCCTCCAGCGCGTTGACCGCCTGCTTGCCGATCTCGCCGGAGACTTGCAGGTCTCCTTTGCAGGGCCCTTCGTCGGCCCGCCGCTGGCGCCGGAACAACACCAGTTATGCGTGCGGGAGCACCACTGGCCACGCGCCGTTCACGCCTGGGGTGTCGCCTTGTGCAGCACCCACCCTACCCATGCCGGTCGCGCCGACTGGCGCCTAGGAGGCGTCAGCCGCGATCGCCTGCCCATTGTCCTCCAGGCGCTACCCGCTTTTTTCGCCGGATACGCCCAGTCCGCTGTGGACGCGGGCATGGCCCAGCGCGGCAGTTGCCGCCGCCTCCGGGAGATCGCCCACACCCTCGCATTGACAGGCGCCTGAAAGCATCTATTTAATCGGTATATGGCAAGAAGCATTAGGCCTCCACGATCCTTTGAGAAAATTGCCAATGATGGAACTACCCCTTACCAGCCTGATCCTCATTGCCAGTCTTGTCGTTCTGGTGCTGATCGCTGTTTTGTGGAAGCTGCGTACCCAAAAAACCCCCACAGCGGCGCCTCGTCCGAAAAGTACGGTGCAAAAAGCGCCCCGCCCCAGCGCTAGCACCGGCAAAGTCCAGGAAGCCGCCCCCGCGGCAAGCGCAGCGGCACAGATCGAAGAGGTCAGCATTCTCGATGAGGTGGAAATCTATCTGTCCTATGGTCACCTGGAGCAGGCCAGCACTACCCTGCGCTGGTATGTGGATCACCATCGGGGCGACCAGGAACAGGCCCGGCGCCTACTGGAGATTTATCTCGCCCTCGCGGATGTGGACCGCTACGCCGAAATTCTCGAACGGCTTTGTGAGCACCCGGCTCATGGGGGGGTGGACTGCCGGGAGGACATCTTTGCCGGCCTGCAGATGGATCCGCAGAATCTGCAGCTACGGGTGCTCGCCGAGGCCCTGCTCGGCATGAGTGTCGCAGCCATCGAAGCAGAACTGGCCCAACGCCGGCCCCAACGCACCGATACCGGACCAGCCCTGGCCCATATCGCCCTTGCCGAGGCGCGGCAGAACCTGGAGCAGGCCATAGTCAACCCCGAGCCCTTTGATCTCGGCGGCATCAACCTCAGCGGCTTCAATGCCCCCACTGACAGGGGCCAGGGCCGGGAGGCGGAATCCCCGGGGCCGACTCAGGACAACCGTCCCCTGCTCGTCGGTGAAATGTCCCTTGGGGTGCTGGATGAAGCAGAAACAACCGCGGTGGCCGGCATCATTTCCCCGCTGACCGCCGCGCGCCAGTTGCGCGCCGCAGGACAGGACGATGTAGCCGAACGCCTTCTCCGCCGCAATCTGATCCTCGATCCCCGGAAACTGGCCCTGCATGTGGAGTTGCTGGAACTGCTCTACCACCGCCGTCAGGCCGCCACCTATGCGGAAGAACTGCTGTATCTCTATCTCACCTTGTGGGGCGCAGGCGCCGCCTTGCGCCATCGCCTCCTCCATCATGGCCAGCACCTGGGTGCACATCCCCTCTGGTCCGAACTGGACAACATCGACGGCAATGAACATCGCCTGGCGCCTCTGGCGGAGCAATATGGCCTTTACGTTCCCATCACCGCCATCCCCATCAGTAGTCCGCCCCTGATCCTGGAGCAGATCCGGCGGGACAACGTCATCGTCACCGCGGATCATGACGACAGCATCCTCCACGAGTTCAACCAGCTACTCGATTACGGGCAAGTCGAAGAAGCCGTATCCCTGCTGGAAATGGCCACTATCGCCCAACCCGCCAATGGCGACTATTATGCTCCACTCTTGGAGATGTACGAGCGTATGGATGCCCAGGATCGCTTTTCGGACTTTATCAAGAGCGTCCTGGCAGCCGACACCCAACCAGACGAGGAAATTATGCGGCAAATGTTTGACCTCGCCGAACGGCTCCAGCGCCGCACCCGGCATGCGATTTAGGACAGGATCATGAACCAGCCTTTTGCTATGAGTGGTGAGATTTTCGTCCGCACGGTAGGCATGGACAGCCGCAAAGAGGCCGTCTTTCGCATGGCCTTCAAGATGTACACGCGCCGTTCCTATCGCCTACTGGAAGCGCAGGAATCCCGGGATCCCACCTTGGCCATCATCGATGTGGATGGCCCCGAAGGGATGAATCTCGCCCATCGCTTCCGTCAGGAGCATCCGCAGTTGCGCATCCTGATTACCAGCATCACCCCCGATGCGACCAGCGGCTTCCCCGCCCTGCAAAAACCCGTGCGGATGGAAACCTTATTTCCCGCCCTGGAGGCCTTGCTGCAAGGAGGGGCGCAAGAGTCGGCCCCCGCCGCAGCGCCTACCCCGCCGGTAGCGGGCCAAGGCAAGACGACCACCGCCACCGTCACTCCCATCCGTCCCGAACTCAGTGGACGGACGGCGGCCATACCGGAAGCCCCCGCCGTCACCCCGCCCCCGGCACAGCCTGCCGCCGCGCCGCATCCGGCGGCACCCGTTCTGCGTCCCGAAGACGTGCGTCCCTTTGATCCGGAGCATGGCTTGCTGGGCCTGCTTCTCATGGTCCGCCGGGATCAGGTGCCGGCAGTGATCGTGGAAGGCGCTCAGCGGGTCATCCTCAAGATTGATCCCATTGCCGATCAGGTGCTATCCCTGGTGGACGACGAGACGCTCAAAACGCTTGCGCAGAATCCGGCTCAACGTTTGCAAGCCCGCGCTCCGAGCAGCGCCGACATCCCCGCCAACACCCCGGTGCGCCACCTGACCTTGCAGGCCCTCCTCTGGCAGGTCGGGGCCTGGACCGCGAACGGCCGGCTGATCAACCGCTTGCAACCCAACACCCCGGTCCAGCTCAAGCACTGGCCCAATCTCACGCGCTTATCCATGTTACCGGAGGCCCTGCGTCTGGCGGCATTCCTGGCCAGGTCGCCCGCATCACCGGTCTTGGTCGTCAAAATGCTGCGCGTCGCGCCCGCTGATCTGTTCAACTTTCTGGCCGCCTCCGAAAGCCTGGGCCTGCTGCGCTATAGCCCCATCGGCGGCACCGAGGCCAAGGCAGTGACGCCGGCGGTGGAGCCTGGAAAACAAGAAATCCCCACCGCGCGTCGCGGCTTCCTCGGCCGGCTCCTGGCGCGTATTGCCGGCCTATAGCCTAGATATAGTCGCCGCGTTTTTTTCTACGGTGCGCAAAAAAAGGAGCGCCTGCAGTGAGAGAAGACAATAAAATCATTTTTACCGGCCCGGTGGGAGCCGGGAAGACCAGTGCCATCTCCGCCCTTTCGGATACGCCGATCATTGCCACGGATGCGGCTGCCTCGGACATGACACTGAACCGCAAGGGCTACACCACCGTAGCCATGGATTACGGCATCCTCAATCTCGATGCCCAGACCAAGGTCCATCTCTATGGCACCCCGGGACAGGAGCGCTTCGATTTCATGTGGGACATCCTCACCACCGGCGGCCTGGGCCTCATCCTGATGCTGGACAATACCCGGCCCAATCCCAAAAAAGACATGCACTTCTTTCTCCATGCCTTCAAGGATTTCATTGTCGATGTACCGGTAGTGATCGGCATTTCCAAGAGCGACATCAAGGCACAACCCACGCCCGCGGATTACGCCGATGTCCTGCCCGAGATCACGGCAGACCTGCGGATGCTCAATCCCATGCCGCCCATCTTTGAAGTGGACGGACGGCGCAAGGACGATGTAAAAAACCTCGTCATGGCCCTGCTCTATTCCATTGATCCCGGCATTGGGGAAAACCCATGAGCGTCGACTTGGCCCCGTCCACAGAACAGCTCTACGCGCAGGTGACTCCCGCCGGGGCCTTCTATGCCGTGTCCAGCCCGGAACATGAGGGTAATCGCGCCATCCTGCTGCGCATCCTGGAAGAAGGGGGCGTGGTGCCCTTTGCCACCTCGACAGCCATGAGCTGGACCCAGAGCAATGATGCAGAAGAGGCCCTACGCAGCATTTTCCGCCTCCAGCGCCTGGGACTGGTGCGCGGCAGCACTGCGGCACCGCTACCCGTCGAGGATCGGCTGGAAGACATTCTCCCCTCCCTCCTGGCGCGCCTCTCCGACACCAGCAAGGCGTTGCTGGCCGACGAGAATGGGTTCTACCTGGCCGCGGCGGGTTTTCTCCATGAGGCGGCCGAAGAGCTGGCCGGCCTCTCCGCCGACCTGCTCG
>NZ_RIZI01000135.1 GCF_003721225.1 Acidithiobacillus sulfuriphilus
ACCGCCGATGCCGGCGCCGGCATAGCCTTCGGTGGCGGCGGAGTTGGTCATGGCGGTGGGCCCGGCGGCGCCGGCCGCGGGCGCCCCGCTGCCGACGTTGTGGGCGCAGCCGGTGAGGGCGAGGGTGCCGGCGGCAGCGATGATCATCCAGATGCTATGACGCATAAAATGCTCCAAAAGAAAAATTTGCCAAAGTGTAGCCCCAGGCCCGCATAAATGCCAACGGGGAATTGCGGTCCGGCGAAAACACGCCGTTCCTATGGTACATCAATGATGGGACCAGGCCGGTTCGTTGTCCTGCCCCTCCGTCGTGCGCAGGATCTCCATGGTCTTGCCGTCCAGGCTCGCTTCGGCCAGGACCTTGCGGCCGCCGCGATGGGTGCCGTAGAGGATCATTTCGCCATTGGCGGCAAAGCTCGGGCTGTCGCAGTTGCCCTGGGCGTCGAGGACGCGGATGTCGCCGCCGCTGGGGTTCATCACGGCTAGGGCATAGACGCCGTCGGTGCGATGAATGAAGGCGATGGCGTTGCCCGTGGGGGAGTAGCTGGGGCTGGCGTTGTAGTTGCCATCATAGCTGAGGCGATGGAGATTGCTGCCGTCGGCGCTCATGGCGTAGATCTGCGGGCCGCCGGCGCGGTCGGAGACAAAGACGATCTGCCGGCCGTCGGGCGACCAGGTGGGGGAGGTGTTGATGGAATCGCCTTGGGTGAGCTGGCGGCGTGCCCCGGTGCGCAGATTGACGACATAGATATTGGTTTTGCCCGCATAGGAGCGGGCATAGGCGAGATCTTCGCCATTGGGGGAAAAGGCCGGGGCGCTGGTGATCTCGCCACCGGGGGCGATGCGCTGGCGGCTGCCGGTGGCGAGATCCTGCACGAAGATCACGGCGCGGGCGTCTTCATAAGTCACGTAGGCCAGGCGATGATTGTGGGGCGACCAGGTGGGGGAGAACACCGGCATGGTGCCGTGGACGATGGGGTGGGGGTTCCAGCCATCGGATTCGGCCACGACCAGTTCGTAGATATTGCCCACTTGCCGGACATAGGTGATGCGCCCCGCAAAAGGCCCGGGCTTGCCGGTAAAAGCTTGATAAATGAGGTCGGCGACATGATGGGCGGTCACGTGCAGTTCGGCGGCGGAGCAGGTGTAACGCTTGGCCGCCAGTTGCTGCCCAGTGGCAACATTGTAGACGTAGACGTTTACCACGTAACCGCCGTTGAGGGGTTCCACCGAGCCCACCGCCAGGCCGGTGGCCCCGATATTGGCCCATGCCGGGGCCTGGACGCCGCTGGGATCGCGGGGGTCACTCGGATAGCCCGTCGGGCTGAGGACGCGGAAGAGGCCACTGCGGGCGAGGTCATCGCGCACCACCTGGGCCACTGCCGGCTGGCCGGGAACCCCGGGGCCGAAGGAGGGGATGGCAACGGGGATGGCCGTCGCCACGCTCTTGGTGATCTCCACGGTCAGGGCGGCCTGGGCGGCCGGTATAGCCAACCCCCAGGCTAGGAGTAATAAAAAAATAGGAAAAATTCGCTTAGCCATTGTTGAGATCCTTCGCGCTAAATCGGAGATCGACAATCTTGAAGACACCGTAAGATAAACCGATGGGAGGAGGAAAGGGAGCTGCCGCTTCAACGGCCGCGATGACCGCAGCATCAAAGCGCGGATTGCCACTAGACTGAGTGACGTGAGGTTCACCGATAATCTGGCCTTGAGGTGTGAGTTCTATTTCGACTTGGCAGTGAAGGTTGCCAGAAAATGCCGGTTGCCAGGCCCGAGTTACCCGCCTTTGAATTTCTGAGATATAAGCGCCGGATAATTTCTGATTTTCCGCCGTCTGCTGCGCTCGCGCCGCCGCCAGGTTGGCCTCGGCTTGGGCTTTCGCCTTGGCCTCGCTGAGCTGTTGCTGCAGGGCCTTGGCGCGGGCCGCCTCTTCGGCCTTGGCCGTTTGCTCGGCCATCTGTTTTTTCAGTGCGGCGGCGCGGGCGGCTTCTTCGGCGGCTTTGGCCGCCTTTGCCGCAGCGGCCTTGGCCTCGGCCGCCTTTTCGGCCGCAGCCTGCCTGGCCGCTTTTTGCTGGGCGGCGTGCTCGGCCTTGGCCTGCTCTGCAGCGGCTTGCTGTTTCGCGGCCATGGCGCTTTGCTTCGCCTCCGCTCGGGCCAAGGCGGCGGCTTTTTCCTTCGCGGCTTGGGCCGCTGCGGCTTTTTCTTCGGCGGCGCGGGCGGCGGCCTCTTGATGGGCTTTTTCTTCCGCCTTCTGTGCCGTTGCCTTGGCTTCCGCCGCCGCGGCCTGTTGGGCGGCGCTGGGTCGCGGTGGGCTTGGCTTTTGAATAGCTTTTGGTGCAGGTGCAGGTGCAGGTGCAGGTGCAGGTGCAGGGGTGGCTTCGGGACCGGAGCCGCTGATCAGGTCTGCCTGCACCGGGGCGTTGCCCGCAGTGGGCACATAGACGTGAAAACTCCAGAACAAGGCGATCAAAATCGCCCCGTTGAGGACGATGGCCAGGATCAGGGGCCAGCGGCGTTTCTGCTTCAATGTCCCTCCGGCCGCGTCAGCAACCCCACATGGGAAATGCCCGCCTGCTGCAGACGCGCCATCACGGCCATGACCTTGCCGTAGTCCACATGGGTATCGCCCCCGACCAGGACCTGCACCTGGTCATGGTTGGCAGCGGCGATGGCCTTGACCTGCTCCGCCAGGGCGCTGAGATCCACCGCACTGTGGGTCTGCCGGTATTGCAGGGAAATCTGCCCTTGCCGGGTCACGGAGATGAGGATGGGCGGGGTCTTGTCCGACACGGGCTTGGTCGCGCCCTTGGGCAGATTGACGTTGACGCCCTGGGTGAGGAGCGGTGCCGAGAGCATGAAGATCACCAGCAGCACCAGACTCACGTCGATGTAGGGGACGACATTGATCTCCGCGAGCAGCCGCCGCCGACTCATGCCTGCGACTCCGGAGTCTGGCGATGGAGGATGTTGGTGAACTCGTCCATGAAGACCTCATAACGGGCGTCCAGCCGGTCCACGTCATGGAGATAGCGGTTGTAGGCCACTGCGGCGGGAATGGCGGCGAAGAGGCCGGCGGCGGTGGCGATGAGGGCCTCAGCCACCGGCGGCGCCACCGTGGCCAGGGTGGCCTGCTGGGCGATGCCGATATTGGTGAAGGCGGTCATGATGCCCCAAACCGTGCCAAAGAGGCCGATGAAGGGGCTCACCGAGGCCACCGAGGCAAGGAAAGAAAGGTTGGTTTCGAGGTTTTCCACCTCCCGCATCCTGGCCACCCGCATGGCGCGGCGGGCCGCATCCAGGGCGTCGGCGGAGCGCGCCTTGCTGCGTTGGCGTTGAAACTCCTCATAACCCGCGCAAAAAATGCTGCCGGCGCCCGCCTCCAGGGCCGGGTTGCCGGATACGTGGTGATAAAGCTGGCTCATTTCGCCGCCGCTCCAGAAGCGTTGTTCAAAGCGGTCGAGGGCCTTCCAGGCAGAACGGAAGATGGCCCATTTTTGAAAGATGATGGTCCATGAAGCAATGGAGGCGAGGAGCAGAATGATCAGAATGGATTGCACCACCCAGCTCGCGTTGAGCACGAGATGGGCGAGGGAAAGGGCTTGGGTACTGGCAGCGGCGGTGTTAGGGTCCATAGGGTCTCACGGCAGTGGGGGGACAGGAATGACGGCGGCGAGGCGCGCCGGGATGGCGGTGGGGCGGAAGCGGCTGGCTTCGAGACAGACCACCTCCACTTCGCCCCTGCAGAGCAGCCGTTCTTGATGGTAGATCTTTTGCGCAAAGGTCATGCGGACAGGGCCTTTGGCGATCATTTCCGTTTCCACCTGCAACAAATCATTGAAACGGGCGGGGGCGATGAAGTCCAGGCTGGCGCGACGGACGGCGAAAATGACCCCGTCGTCCTGCTCCAGCCGGTCCAGTTCAAAGCCGCAATCGCGCAGCATCTCCGTCCGTGCGCGCTCCATGAAGCGCAGGTAGTTGGCATGATAGACCACGCCGCCATGATCCGTATCTTCATAATAGACCCGGACGGAGTGGATGCTGCCGCGCTGGTCAGGGCTGGTCATCAAAGAGCGCTCCGCTGCGGGCCGGCGGGGTGAGGCCCAAGGCCAGATAGGTTTGTTCCGTGGCACAGCGGCCGCGGGGGGTGCGGAGCAGGTAGCCGCGCTGAATGAGGAAGGGCTCGATGACGTCTTCGATGGTGCCGCGCTCCTCGCCGATGGCCGCGGCCAGGCTCTCCACCCCTACCGGGCCGCCGCCGAAGCGCTCGATCACTGCCCCCAGGAGTTTGCGATCCTGGCCGTCAAAGCCGTGACGGTCCACCTCCATGAGCTGCAAGGCAGCCTCGGCGACGGATTGGTCGATGCGGCCGGCAGCGCGCACCTGGGCATAGTCGCGGACCCGCCGCAGGAGACGGTTGGCAATGCGCGGCGTCCCCCGCGCCCGCCGCGCGATCTCTACGGCGCCCTCGTGGCTGTGGGGTGTGCCGAGGATCTTGGTGGAGCGGGTGACGATCTGGGTAAGTTCTTCGACGCTGTAGAACTCCAGATGAAAGGTGATGCCGAAGCGATCGCGCAGGGGGGAAGTGAGCAGCCCGGCCCGGGTGGTGGCACCGATGAGGGTAAAGGGCGGCAGACTGATCTTGATGGACCGGGCGGCGGGCCCTTCGCCGATCATGATGTCCAGTTCGTAGTCTTCCAGGGCCGGGTAGAGGATCTCCTCCACCACCGGGCTCAGGCGGTGGATTTCGTCCACGAAGAGCACGTCATGGGGCTGGAGATTGGTGAGGATGGCGGCCAGGTCGCCGGGCTTGTCCAGCACCGGTCCGGAGGTCACCTTGAGCCCGCCGCCCATTTCGTGCGCGATGATGTGCGCCAAGGTCGTCTTGCCCAGCCCCGGTGGTCCAAAGAGCAGGACGTGGTCCAGGGCCTCCTCGCGGCGGCGGGCGGCCTCGATGTAAAGCCCCAGATTATCGCGCAGCACCGGTTGCCCCAGATACTCCGCCAGACGGCGCGGACGCAGGGCATGGTCCATGGCGTCCGGCGACGTTTCCAGGGGATTCAGGGGGCCTCTTTCGATCATGCTGGTCTGACCATGGCGCTTGCGGGTGGTTCCTTGGCAGGGATGGACGGCTTAGGCACGGGATAGGCTCTGCAGGGCCTGACGAATGAGGTCTTCCACGCCCAGCCCATCGGCCAATCCTGCCACGGCCTGGCTGGCCTGGGCGGATTTGTAGCCTAATGTCAGGAGGGCGGCAACGGCTTCCTGGCGCGGATCACCGCCGGGCGGGATGCTGGACAAGGCCTGCGCCAAGCCGCCCATCTTATCCCGCAACTCCACGACCAGGCGCTGCGCCGTCTTGGCGCCAATGCCGGGAATGCCCGTGAGCATGGCCACATTGCCTTCGGCCACCGCCTGCCCCAGCCGCTCTGCGGACAGCCCCGAGAGGCAGGCCAGGGCCACCTTGCCGCCAATGCCATTGACCCGGATCAGCAGGCGAAACATGTCGCGCTCAGCCTCCGAGAGGAAGCCGTAGAGCAGATGGGCATCCTCGCGGATGGCGAGGTGGGTAAAGAGGCAGAGGGCCGTACCGTCCGGGGGTAACTGGTAAAAGCTCGACAGGGGCAGCTCCAGTTCATAACCCACGCCCTGCACGTCCAGCCACAAGTAGGGCGGGCGGCGACGCAGCAGCTTTCCCGCAAGGAGGGCGATCATGGTCGCTTGTGGCGGTGGCCGTTCATCGGATCGCCAGTTCCTGCCAATGGCGCCGGGTGCTGGCGTGATGGGCATGGCAAATGGCGCAGGCCAGGGCATCGGCGGCATCGGCCTGGGGTTTGTCGGGAAGTTGCAGCAGCCATTGCACCATTTGCTGTACTTGATCCTTTTGCGCCCGTCCGCTGCCGACGACGGCCTGTTTGATTTGCAGTGCGCTGTATTCATGGACCGGCAGCCCGGCTTCGATCAAGGCCACCAAGGCTGCCCCCCGGGCCTGACCCAGCTTGAGGGCGGAGTCGGCGTTGCGTGCCATGAAGACCTGCTCGATGGCCGCCGTAGCGGGCGCATGTTCGCCAATGACCGCACGGAGTTCCCGATAAATGGCGCCGATTCGCTCCACAAAGGGCTGGCCCTCCACATGCAGGCAGCCGTGGGCCACATGTCGCAACCGACCGTCCGCGCCATGCTCCACCACCCCAAAACCGGTGCGCAGAGAACCCGGATCAATGCCCAGAATGCGCATGGAAGCCTTTCCGGACGGGTCCTGCCGTCACGACGCGGCCTGGATGCGGGCCATCTCTTCATCGCTCATTTCATAATTGGCGTAGACATTCTGCACGTCGTCGTTTTCTTCCAGGGCATCAAGGAGCTTGAGGAGTTTTTCCGCCTCCTCGCCGCTGACCCGGTTGCTGGTCTCGGGGATCTGGGTCAGCTCGACTTCCTCGGCCTTGAGACCAGCCGCTTCCAGGGCGGCCGCCACGGCATGCAATGCCTGGACCTCGGTGTAAACGGCAATATGTTCATCCTCATGGACCACGTCTTCGGCGCCAGCCTCCAGGGCCGCTTCGAGAATCCGGTCCTCGTCGGCATCGCCGGGGAAGCTGATCAGCCCGCGGCGCTTGAAGAGATAGGCCACCGAGCCGGAAGTGCCGAGATTGCCGCCGCGTTTGGCAAAGATATGGCGCACCTCCGCCACCGTGCGCACCTTGTTGTCGGTCAGGGTCTCCACCAGGATGGCAACCCCCCCGGGGCCATAGCCCTCGTAGGTGACTTCCTCATAATCGATGCCTTCCAGTTCGCCGGTGCCGCGCTTGATGGCGCGCTCCACGGTGTCCTTGGCCATGTTGTTGCCATAGGCCTTGTCCAGCGCCGTGCGCAGGCGGGGGTTGCAGCTCGGATCCCCGCCCCCAGCCCGGGCCGAAACGGTGATTTCGCGAATCAGACGGGTAAAGATCTTGCCCCGTTTGCTATCCTGCGCGGCCTTGCGGAATTTGATATTGGCCCATTTGCTATGTCCGGCCATGACAGCACTCCTTAATCCTGCGTTGATAACCGTTGATGATAACTCATGCCGGGCAATGCCGTCATGCCAGGGTGGCGATGGCGCTCATGATGGCCCCGAGGACCTCTCCCGCTTCGGCATCGCGATGGAAATGTAGGGGTACCCCATAGCGCAGGAGGGGATGCTGGCGTCGCAGCCAGGTGCGCAGATCACTCTTGCCCTGCTCCGCGCCGATGATGCGTGCGGGTACCACCGCCGCACCGCTCCCCTTCACCAGCCAGGCAATCCCCGCCTGGACGCTTTGGCGATTGACGCCGCCTTCGGGAAAGATCCCCAGCACATGCCCGTCCATGAGGACCTGTCGCGCCCGGCGCAGGCCCCGGATATCGCGGCCATCCCGGCGCACGGGAATGCAATGGCTGAGGTCCAGCAGCGGACGTAGCCATTTTTTGTCGTAGTACTCCTGCGCCACCAGGAAGGAGATGAGCCGGTGATTGCTGGCGACGAGGAGCAATGGGTCAAGCACCGAGACATGGTTGCAGGCGAGAATGGCCGGCCCGTTCTCCGGCAGGGTGCTGGGCTCCCAGCGGGCCCCCTGATAGAAGCGGGAGTATGCCGCAACCAGTCCATGCAGACTGCGCTGCAGGAGGGACCATTCCTGCTGTTGATCGGGAGAGTCGAGGGCGGGGCGGGCGGCGGACAAGGGGACTCAGGAAACGGCCAGCATGCGTTCCAGGGCCACCCTGGCCAGGGCCGCCGTAGCGGGGTCCACCTGGATGCGGTTGACTATCCGCCCCGCCACCAAGGCCTCCAGGGTGTCGGCCAGATGTTCCGGATCAATACGGAACATGGTGGAACACATGCACACCATGGGCGACATGAATTCGACGCTTTTCCCCTCCTTCCGCACCTCTTCCGCAAGCCGCGTGACGAGGTTGATCTCCGTACCCACCAGCCACTCCGACCCCGGCGCCGACGCCTTCACGGTACGGATGATGAAATCGGTGGAACCCACCGCATCGGCCATGGCGCAGACCTCAAAGGCCGCCTCCGGATGGGCGATGACCTGCCCCTGGGGATGGGTCGCCCGCCAGCGTTCGATATGGGCCGGCTGAAACATCTGGTGCACGGAACAATGGCCCTTCCAGAGCAGGATCTTGGCGCGATGTATTTCTTCCGGTGTCAGGCCGCCCAGGGGCTTGGCCGGATCCCAGACCGGCATGTCGCGCAGCGGAATACCCAACTGATGGCCGGTCCAGCGCCCCAGGTGCTGGTCGGGGAAGAAGAGCGCCTTGCCCCGCCGGGCGAAGGCCCATTCCAAGACCTTGCGGGCATTGGAGGAGGTGCAAACGGTGCCGCCATGGGCGCCGCAAAAGGCCTTGAGGGCCGCCGAGGAGTTGACATAGGTCACGGGGGTGACCGTTTCGTCGGGGTCCAGGACCGCAGCCAGCTCATCCCAGGCCCGCTGCACGGCGGGCATGTCGGCCATGTCGGCCATGGCGCAACCGGCATTGAGGTCGGGCAGGATGCTGGCCTGCTCCGGCCGGCTCAGGATGTCCGCCACCTCGGCCATGAAATGTACGCCGCAGAAGACAATGAACTCGGCTTCCTGCTGCGCCGCTGCCCGGGACAGTTGCAAGGAATCCCCATGAAAATCCGCATGACGGTAGACTTCCTCGCGCTGGTAATGATGGCCGAGGATGACCACCCGCCCCTGGAGCGCCGCCTTGGCCCTGCGGATGCGCGCATCCACCGTGGCCGCATCGGCGCGCGGAAGTCCATGGAAAACCACCGTCTCAACACTCATGGCAGGTCCCTCATCATGAAAGCACGAAAAAGCCGGCTGTTTTTCGAACTCTCTATAAAAACTGTACGTTAAGGAGACTTCTGAACATCGTCAAGGGTCAGGCCGCAGCAATCCAGTATCGCCAGCCGATTGGTCCATGACCCCGTTCGTGCCGCCGCTTCCCTGGCCGGCAGCCAGCGAAATGCCCGATGCTCCCGGGGCTGCAGGCAGGGCGTGCACATCTCCGCTAAGCCAAGCTGAAAAATATGCTCCTCATTCTCGCCCACGTCCGGGGCATAGCGATCCCGCCACGGCGGCACGATGGGAAAGCGATGGCTCACTCCGGTATCCACCAGCCCCGCGCCGGCAAAACCCGTCTCCTCGGCAAGCTCCCGCAGCGCGGCCGCGCGCCAGTCCTCCCCGGGCTCCAGGCTGCCCGTCACCGATTGCCAGAAGCCCGCCGGTCGTACCCGCTCCAGCAGCAAGACCTGATCGCCGCTATGGATCAGCACCAGGATGGACTTAGGAATTTTGAACATCACTTCCCACGCCGGGGCGCAAGCGAATGCCGAGATCGCGCAACTGCGCCTCCGCCACTGTTCCCGGGGCCTCGGTGAGCAGACATCCGGCCTTTTGCGTCTTGGGGAAGGCGATTACATCGCGGATGGTGTCCGTCCCGGCCATGAGCATGACCAGGCGATCCAGGCCGAAGGCCAGGCCGCCATGGGGCGGCGCACCGTAGTGCAGGGCATCCAGCAGAAAGCCGAATTTTGCACGGGCCTCCTCCGGAGCAATCCCCAGGGCCGCAAAGACCCGTTCCTGCATGGCTTCCTGGTGAATGCGAATACTGCCGCCGCCAATTTCGTTGCCGTTCAGCACGAGATCATAGGCCCGCGCCAGGGCCTCCCCGGGGGCGCTGCTGAGCAGTTCCACATGCTCCATTTGCGGGGCGGTGAAAGGGTGATGGGTAGCCGTCCAGCGTCCTTCCCGGGCATCGTACTCAAACATGGGAAAGTCGGTGACCCAGACCGGTCGCCAGTCGTCCGTCAGCAGGCCGTGGTCGGCGCCGAGGCGGTTGCGCAGGTTGCCCAAGGTTTCGTTGACCACCTTCTTGCTGTCGGCACCAAAGAAGAGGATGTCGCCGGCCGCGGCGCCGCTGCGGGCCAGGATCTCCGTCAAAGCGGCTTCGGGCAAAAACTTCACAATGGGCGACTGCAGGCCCGCCGCACCCTGATCCATGGCATTCACTTTGATCCAGGCCAGGCCCTTGGCCCCATAAATCGCAGCGAACTCCGTATAGGCGTCAATCTGCGAGCGGGTCAGCGCGGCGCCACCCGGCAGGCGCAGGCAGGCCACCCGCCCATCGGGCCGCAGGGCCGTCTCGCGGAATACCTTGAAATCCACCGCAGCCATGAGATCGGTGAGTTCCGTAAGTTCCAGAGGGTTGCGCAGATCCGGCCGGTCCACGCCAAAGCGGCGCATCGCCTCGGCGTAGGTCATGCGTGGAAAGGCCGCTGGAAGGGTCACTCCCAGGGTATGGACGAAAAGTTCGCGAATCATGCGCTCAGCCACATCCATGACCGCCTGCTCGTCCACAAAGGAGGCCTCCAGATCGATCTGGGTAAACTCCGGCTGGCGATCCGAGCGCAGATCCTCGTCACGGAAACACTTGGTAATCTGGTAATAACGATCCAGGCCCGCCACCATCAAGAGCTGTTTGAAGAGCTGCGGGCTTTGGGGCAGGGCAAAGAAATGTCCCGGCTGGGTACGGGAGGGCACCAGGTAATCGCGGGCCCCTTCCGGGGTCGAACGGGTCAGTACCGGCGTTTCCACGTCCACAAAGCCCTCGCCGTCGAGAAAATTGCGCACAAACTGTGTCGTGCGATGGCGCAAACGCAGTCGCGCCAGCATCTCCGGCCGGCGCAGATCCAGGTAGCGGTACTTGAGGCGCAGGTTTTCCGCCACCTCCCCCTCATCCAGGGGAAAAGGCAGGGGTTCGGCGCGATTCAGGATCACGATGCTTTCTGCGGCGAGTTCCAGCGCGCCGCTGGACAGGTGGGGATTTTCCGTCCCCGCCGGTCGCGGGCGCAAAAAGCCGGTCACTTGCAGCACATATTCGCTGCGAATCTCCGCCGCCAGGGTAAAGGCCTCCGCCTGATCCGGATCCGCCACCACCTGCACCACGCCTTCGCGGTCGCGCAGGTCGATGAAAATGACGCCACCATGGTCCCGGCATTTCTGCGCCCAGCCGCAGAGGGTCACCCGCTGACCGACCAGATCCCCTTGAATCGCATTGCAATAATGTGTGCGCATGCCGCGTTCTGTCCTTCATGGATAAGAAAAGGGCCACCCCGCCCGGGAGGCCCGTTCAAAAACGGGAGACTGCCTTGATCCCCAAAGGGCGTCAATGGCAGGCGCAGGCGCCCCCGGCACAAGGCGGAGGAACCGCTGTTTCGCCTTTGTCTTCGCTTGGCTTGCTACCGCCCTTGAAATCGGTTTGGTACCACCCCGAGCCCTTCAACGCAAAACCACTCGCACTCAAGACCCGTTCCAGCGCCGGCTTTCCGCATTGCGGGCAATCCGTGAGGCGTGCCTCCGTCATGCGCTGCTCCACCGCGAGACGATGGCCACACTCCTTGCATACATACTCATAAGTTGGCATCTTACTCCCCTAATCTATCAATGAATGCTTATTAAATACGACCTTGTGCGGGATTTTTCAAGGTCCCATTTTCATCAGTATTCCCCAGGCCAGAGATTCGGCTCTTGGCAGGGTCCATGGTGTGGGGAAACGAAGCGAGCGGCCATGACCGGTACACCATTGATCAGCAGCGATCTGCATGCTGCCTTGCAGACCTTGGTCGCCCTTTTGGCCATCCTCAACCCCATCGGCGCGGTGCCCATCTTCATTGCGCTGACCAATGATGAAGATCCCCAGCAACGCCTTGCCACCGCCCGCCTGGCAGCCAAGGCCGTCGCCGTCGTCCTGCTCGTTGCCGCCTTTCTGGGGGAGTATATCCTGGGCTTTTTCGGGATCAGCATCGCCGCCTTCCAGGTGGCGGGCGGCCTGGTCCTCATGCTCCTGGCCTTCAATATGTTGCAGGCCAAATCCAGTCGCTACCGCCATACTCCGGAAGAAGCCGCCGAGGGCATGCAGAAGGAGGCCGTAGGCGTAGTGCCTCTCGCCATCCCCCTTCTGGCCGGCCCCGGCACCATCAGTACCGTCATCATCGCCCACCACAAGTCGGCATCCTGGCTGGCGGACATCCTCCTCACCGCGGATGTCCTGGCGGCCGCCGCCGTTGCTTATGCCGCCCTGCGCCTAGCCCTGCCCCTGTCGCGGCGTCTGGGCGTAACGGGCATCAACATCGCCACCCGGATTTTTGGGCTCCTTCTCGCCGCCATCGCCGTCACCTTCATGGTCAGTGGTCTGGGCGCCCTGTTCCCTGGCTTGGTACATCCCGGCGTTTAGGAAGGTAGGGCCCCCGACTCCCGCTCCTCGCGCAAGGCCTGCTCTTCGACCACGGTCAGGGCGCGATAATGACCCAGCATGTGCAGGTAATGTTTCAGACCCGTCAGCCAGACCCCGGTGCCCAGGACAATGCAGACGTAGCCGATGGTGGACCAGATGTCCGGGCCAAAAAAGCGGATGAAGGTCAGGCCCGCCAGCACCAACGTCAGCGCCGTGCGGCTATAGGCGAGAAAGGTCCGTTCGTTGGCCAGCACCGTGCGATCCAGGGCCAGCCAGTCGCGCAGGATGAATTCGCGCGGATTAAAGTTATCATAGGGTAATTTGTTCAATGCTCTGCTTCCCTCGTCTACTTCCCCAAGTTTGGGCCGATTCGCCAAAAGGCGAAAATCAAGTGCCAAGCCCCTACTTTGTCGGGGCCGACCTTTTTTCAGGATACTGCAGCCCGCACACGGGAGGAAAGCGCAAGCCTCTTTATAATCGTCTAGGAAAATCTGATAAGCCGGCGGATGGTGACGAATCGGTCTAAAAAAGGCGCATCGGGTCGTTGTAAATAACGACCGTCTGCGCCCAGAGGATGGAGAGGGGGAAAGGTGTTTACGGCTTTACATATTGGAAGCCGTGGGCCTCCAGTTGCATGATGCGCACGATTCCGGCCGGCACGATAACGGCCTGGGGCGCCAGATCCGGCATGTGTCCAAGCTTTTTGGCCATGGCCAACATGGTGTTGTGGCAGGCATCAAACTCCACGCCCTCGGCATTCAGGGCGGCAATGCGCTCGACCACGGGGCTGTCGGCCAGGAACATCTTCAGGCCTGGGCCAAAGGCGACGATCACGATTTGTACCTTCGACTGGCCAAAGTAATTGAGCATGTTCTGGGCATTGTTGAGGATCAGATCCCAGCGGGCCGGATCATCCTGGCTGACCTGAATGACCACGTGGGCTTCGGCAAAGGGGACGTCATGCACAAAGGTGGGATGGTCGAAATGGAAATCCTTGAGCATGGAAACATTGGCGTAGGCATTGCCCATTCCCAGCATAAGCAGGGCGAGGATGCCGGCTATGCCGCCCAAATTACGCAGTGCAATAGCGATTTTCATGAAAAACTCCTTAGTGTTACCCAATGGTTAACTGGCGGCCCGCTCAGAACGAGATCATTGCCTGCATGGCGAACTCGTTGTCCACGGCACTGGAGATGCTGTTTGCCGCCGGATTCGGTTGATACGGGACCGACAAGGTGCGGAAGTAGTACCCCGCCATGATTTTTGTCAGCGGCGTGATGTGATATTGCAGCGCCAAGGCCCAGGTCTTGAAAATGCGTTCCTGCTGGGGGTTGTTGGGCAGGCGGTCATAGTAGTCGTAGCGTACGTCCGCCTCGATGTGCTTGGTCAGGAACAGGCCGGCCTCCACGTCATAGCCGTTGGCCTTGTTGTCGCTCCCCGGATAAAGCTGGGTCTGACTGAGCACCGGGGCCAGATTGGCGGCGGAGCTGAAGGCGGCCGGCGCAGAGATCCACCCTGTGCCGTGGATGTACTCCGCCTTCAGGCGCCGGCCCCACTGGTGCATATAGCCCTGCAGGTACGTAAAGCCGACGCCTTCCCGCATCATCGCGTAGCTTTGGCCGTTGAGATCGGGCCGCGCATGCTGATACCAGAGATAGGCGGTGACGTCGCTGCGGAAGGGACCCGCGCCGCCGAATATGTAGGATCCCTGAACGCGCGCGGCATAGAGGGGACTGCTGGACTGATTGCCCGCCGCCACGCTGCCGTAAACGCCGGCCATTGCGGCATAGGCCAGTTCCCAGTGGCCAAAGCGGAACCAGTCCATCACCTGCACCCCCGGGTAGCGGAATGCGTTGGTGCCGAGGGTGTTGGCGCCCGAGACGAGATAGGGGTTGCCGGCGATGGCTGCGGCCTTGTAGGCTGCGGAAGAATCGTAAAAGGACTGCTGCATGAGCTGCCCGATGGCCGTGGGGAAGACCACGTAATTGTAGGCCATGTAGCCCTGCATGGCATCTTCCGGTCCGGGGGCGCGGATGATGCCCGTTTCCACGCGCACCCCCGGGATGTAGCTGAAGGTGACATGGCCATCGATCAGTGCCGGCGTATAGGCGCCGCGCACCGTGGTAAAGGCGTTGTTGCCCACCTCGCCGCCGAGAAAGTAGGAAATGTGCTGATTCAGGTTGCCGCGCAACATCAGGCGGGCGCGCAGGATGGTCAGCGTATTGCTCTGATTGTAGTTGGGCGCGACCAGATTGATCCGGGGAATATTGTTGATGGGGGGAACACGGTTCTCGGCGGCAGTCCCGTTCATCAGGTAGAGGCTGGGTTCGATGAAGCCGGAAACGCCAAACAGCGGTGCCTTGGGCGGCGAGATCCCCTGCAATTCAAACCAGTCGGCCGCAACGGCGGATTGGGACAGCAGGGCGGATGCGACAACCGCACATAAAGTGGCCGCATAACGGCCGTTTTGCGCCTTCATTCTCATGGTCTTAACTCCTGATGCAGTGGTTTACGGTCTATCCGTAACTTTTTTCATAGGACGACGGTATCCGGTGATGGGTAGTGCCCCAACATGGATAGTCGAACTCCTTGAGCAATAGCCGTGCCAATAAGCAACGGGCGAGGTTTCTCCTCCCCCCGCGATGCCGGCGCAGTGCATCAGGAACAAAATGGAAAAATGCCGGTCTATAACTGTCCCAAAAAGACCATCCGTTGTCCCAAGGGGAACATGATTATGGCGTTTATCAATGACTAAAAAAAGAATAATATTATTATGTAATTACTCATCTCGTACCGGGTGGCTGGGATGCGCGGTTCCGGCATGTCGGTAATGGATATGGAACGAATTGTCACGGCGACGGTTTCGCCACGATATTCCGTGTGGGCATGGAATATGCTTGAAATGCCTCGGGGCAGATAAAAACATTGCCCTATGATGCTTTTGGATTCCGTAGGGAAATGTGGCGTCGCACAAAAACAAGGCTGGTGGAAGTTGGTCCATTCGCGGCTTCCTCCGGAGTCCATCTTGTATGGATGCCGATACGCAAAATGATCCGATCAAGCAAAGGGGGGTTCTATGGGAAGTGCAGGGTTGAGTCGTGTGGCCACCTTGACGGCGGCCATGGCGCTGGCGTTGTGGGGCGTGGCCGCCCAGGCGGCCGATATGGGCTGGAACGGCAAGGCCGAAGCGCCGCGCTATCGGGAGCAGGTTTTTCCGCCCTGGCAGCATGGCGCCAACAACCCGGCCGTTGACAAGGGGCTGGAATTCACGGTGCCGGAAGTGAATAACCTGCCCGATTTTCACGGCAGCATCGATAACCCTCAACTCACCATCTTTGTCGGGGGCAATTACTTTTTCGCCATGGCGCCGTTGGTCGCGGCCTTCGAGAAGGAATATCCCGCACTCAAAGGCAAGATCTATTATGAAACGCTGCCCCCCGGCATCCTCATCAAGCAGATGCAGCAGGGCGGTACCGTCACCATCGGCAACATGACCTGGACGGTCAAGCCCGATGTCTATGCGGCGGGGCTCAAAAAGGTGGAGTCCCTCATCCAGGAGGGTTTGCTGCAAGGGCCGGCGGTGCCTTACGTCACCAACGACTTGACCATCATGATCCCCAAGGGTAATCCCGCCCACATCGAAAGTCTGAAGGATCTGGGAAAGCCGGGTGTGCGTCTGTCCATGCCCAACCCGGCCTGGGAAGGCGTGGCCCGGCAGATCAAGATGTCTCTCACCAAGGCCGGCGGCCCCGCATTGGCCCATACGGTTTATGACAGCAAGGTGAAAAACGGAGAGACGATCCTGACGCATATTCACCATCGCCAAACCCCCCTTTTCCTCATGCAGGGGTTGGCCGATGCGGGGGTAACATGGAAGTCGGAGGCCATTTTCCAGGAGCAGGCGGGCCATCCCATCAGCAACATCCCGATTCCTGCCAAAGATAATACAACGGCCATTTACGCCGCGGCGGTGGTGAAAGGGGCAGCGCACCCCAAGTGGGCGGAAGCCTGGGTCAATTTTCTGAAGTCCCCCACCGCGCTCCAAATCTTCGAGCGTTACGGCTTCAAGCCCTACGCAGGGGCTAAGGCGAAGGGGTAATAAGCCCTCTCCTTTCCCTGAATGACAACAGCGGGATTTCGAGGAAAATGGCAATGTCCAATACGGCCCCGCACAACGCCGCCGGCCATGGCTGGCGACTTGCCGCGCACCGCCCGGCGTGGGGTGCGCCTCGTCCGGGGCTGGATCTACCGGGGACAGGGCCTATGCCCACGACCGATTATTTAGTCAATAACCATCAGCCGAAGGGGATTGTAATGGAATACCGTATCAATCATAGGATGCCCGTAGTTCTCATGCTCTTCATGTTCCTCTGGATGGGAAGCGGTTCGGCCCTGGCAGCGGAAACCCAGACGCCGCCCTGGGGCACAGGGCCTTTCAAGGTGCTGCTGGAGGTGAACAGCCAGCGTCCGGAAATTTGGCAGAGGACCATCGGTATGATCAACCAAATCAGCCACATCGTGGGTCTGAACAAGGCGAAGGTGGAGGTGATTGCCTGGGGGCCGGGACTGAAAATGCTCTTGAAGTCCTCGCCCGTGGCCATGAACATTGAAACCCAGTCGATGCAGGGGGTGGAATTTGCCGCCTGCCACCAAACCATGATGGCCCTCCATATTCCCGCCTCCGATCTGGCCACCGGGGTAACGGTGGTGCCCGGCGCCATTGCCGAGATCGTCAAGCGAGATCATGAGGGGTGGACGCAAATCAAGATGTAGGGCTGGTCGGAAAAGAGGGTTTCTCGCCACCAGTGTCTTGCCGGGCCGGGGACATCCGGCCCGGCGGTTTATCCGCTCCCCCTTGGGAAACCCCTGCCCGACAACCCCAGATCCGC
The DNA here is from genome assembly GCF_003721225.1 of Acidithiobacillus sulfuriphilus. GTDB lineage: Bacteria > Pseudomonadota > Gammaproteobacteria > Acidithiobacillales > Acidithiobacillaceae > Acidithiobacillus_B > Acidithiobacillus_B sulfuriphilus. The sequence goes on from NZ_RIZI01000135.1 coordinate 17,145, forward strand.
CAACTACCGTTTTTAACGTGAAACAACGATCAGGTGTCAAGTCTCCAGCGGCGCGCGCATCCCTGTAGGAGCGGGCCATGCCCGCGACCACCAGTGCCGACGCCCGGGAAGATCGCGCCATGGGCCGCTCCTACCGGTTGTGAGGACCGTTTCATGATGACGGGGTGCACCGGATGCATGTCCGTTAGGATAAAACGGCGGAAATAGCCCGCCGGGGCGACGCAATGGCTGCAGATCCTGTTGCCGGCTTCGCCGGGCAACCCGGTGAATGTTTTGCGACTTCCGCCTTGTGCTATGATTCGCCCCACCTTGTTACCCATCAGGATGAAAGCGCATGACGGATACTCAGGAAGCCCTGGCACGCATTGCCCATGGCGCTGTGGATCTCCTGCCCGAAGGAGAGCTGCAGGGACGCCTGGAATCCATCCGGCAGGCAGGCCGTGTGCTGCGGGTCAAGCTCGGCATGGACCCCACGGCTCCCGATCTTCACCTCGGCCACACGGTGCTCCTGCATAAAGCCCGGCAGTTCCAGGACCTGGGGCACCAGGTACTCTTCGTCGTAGGTGATTTCACCGCGATGATTGGCGACCCCACGGGCAAAAATGTGACCCGCAAACCCCTCAGTGTTGACGATGTTGCCGCCAATGCGGCCACTTATCAGGAGCAGGTCTTCAAGATCCTCGACCCGGCCCGCACCGAGGTGGTATTCAACTCCGCCTGGCTGGGGGTGTTGCGGCCCGAGGCGATGATTCAGCTCGCCGCCAAGTACACCGTCGCGCGGATGCTGGAGCGCGACGACTTTCACAAGCGTTATATTGGCGGTCAACCCATCGCCATCCACGAGTTCCTCTACCCGCTGCTCCAGGGTTACGACTCGGTAGCTCTGGATGCCGACATCGAGTTGGGCGGTACGGACCAACGCTTCAACCTGCTCGTCGGGCGGGAGTTGCAGCGCGAATATGGCCGCGTTCCCCAACTGGTCCTCACCATGCCCATCCTCGAAGGCCTCGATGGCGTGCAAAAAATGTCCAAGTCCCTGGGCAATACCATCGGCGTACAAGACCCTCCCGGGGAGATGTTCGGCAAGATCATGTCCATCTCCGATACCCTCATGTGGCGTTACTATGTCCTGCTTTCCAGGCGAACTATGGCAGAGCAGCAAGCCATGCAAAGAGAAGCCGAAAATGGGCAGCGCAATCCCCGCGACATCAAGTTGGATCTGGCCGGCGAACTGGTGGCGCGCTTCCATGGGGAACTCGCCGCGCAGCAGGCGCGGGAGGGGTTTCTCGCCCGCTTCCAGCGCCATGAGTTGCCCAGTGACCTACCCCTGCTGGAAATGGCCGCACCCCAAGCCTTGCGCCTGACCAGTATTCTCGTCCAGGCCGGGCTCGCCGCGAGCTCCAGCGAAGCCCTGCGCAAAATCCGTGAAGGCGCCGTGCGCCTCGATGGCGAGCGGGTCAGCGATCCCGCCTTGACCTTGTCAGCGGGGGCGGAGCACCTGCTCCAGTTCGGCAAAAGGCACTTCGCCCGCGTTCGCCTCTGCTGAGGGGGCATGTCCGGGCGAAAAGCGAAGCGCGATCAAGGCGCTTTCTTCCCCCTGAGAAATGACGCAACGCAGGTGTTGACAGCCCTTCGGCCCTGCGTATAATGCGACCCCACGACGCGGCGCTGAGCCGCAGCGGGCACCAACAGCCAGATTGTTCTTTTCCAGCCGAGTGGAGTGTGTGGGGTTTAGGCCCCGGTGGAATTTAGTGGGTTGAGGAAGTATTCCGAGAGGGGTATGG
>NZ_RIZI01000136.1 GCF_003721225.1 Acidithiobacillus sulfuriphilus
GGAAAGCAAGGGGAAACAGGCCCGGATGTTCATCCAGAATCAGGAGTGATCGCAAACTCTCCCAGTCCCGCCCCGCCAAGCGGGGAATGCGCAAAATTTTCACGTTTTTGGCACTTTTCGTCGGTCATCTATGGGATATCGTAGTCTCCATGTAAGGCATTCGGAGACCATGGTATGGAAAAGATGGAAAAACAGTTGCTGACTTCGGCGGAGGCTGCGGAAATTCTACGGAAATCGCCCCTCGCTTTTCGGGATGCCATGTGCCGGAGCAAGGCGGGCTGGGCCAGATGGCTCGCCGCCCGGCGCGTTTGGCTGGGCCGGCGGTATTATCTCCGGCGGGCGGATATCGATGCGGTTCTCCAGTCTGGGGACGCCGTCGCCGACCCGCAACGTCTGCGCCGTCTGGGCTAGAAAGTGGTCGTTCCATGGACCAGTTTCTAGCACGCCTCGATGCATTACCCATTCCTGTACGGGCAAAGCGCCGCTTGAAGGAAGGGCAAGGCCGGATGGACATCCTCTGGCAGGCCATCGCCGAAAGCCCGTGGGATATGATCCCCAAGCCCGAACGGCTGATAGCTCGCGCCGGGGGCATCCGGTCTGCCGCGCGTCTTTCAGGGCTTTCCAAGGATACGGTGCGGCAGATTAGCGTTGGGAGGGGAACCCTGAAAAGCTACCTATCCCTCGCCCTAGCTCTGGGCCTCCGGCCGCGCTTGGTCAAAAAGGCGCGCTGGAGCGCCTGTCTTTCGTCCGAACGGGACGACTGGACGACGCCGCCCCAACTCCTGGAAAAGATCCTCGATGCCCTCGGGCGGGACGTTTTCGACCTGGACCCCTGTAGTCCCGGCCATGGGGGCCCGGTGCCGGCCTATAGCTATTACACCCCCCGGGAAAACGGGCTTGAGCAGTCATGGAACGGTTTGGTGTTCGTGAACCCTCCCTATTCCCAGGTAAAGAAGAAGTGGGCATCGAAGATCGTGAAGGAAGCGGCACAGGGGGCGCAAATCATCGCCCTGATTCTATCGCGAACCGGTGCTCAGTGGTGGCATCAGGCTGTGGACACGGGCGCGATGGTGCTCTACCTGCGGGGACGCCTCAAGTTCGGCGAAGGGATGGGGCCAGCGCCCTTCGACAGCGCGCTGTGGCTCTTCAATTTCCCGGTTTCCCTCGCCAGGGAACTAGCGAAGAAAGTTGGCGGACGACTGGACGCGGGTTCCGGGTCAAAAATGATCCCGAGAGAAAAGGAAGAAAAATTTGCCGATGATGCGCCTATCTGCCATCTCCCAATCGGGTAAAGTGGCGCTAACGCTTTGGATGGCTGGGTTAAGGCCAAGGATTTCCCGCACGCAAGTGCCGCCCCAGGGGGCGTCGTACCCTGATTCTACAGCCGTCAACGGCTGATATGGGCAAGCATGGCTTGCTTTGAGACCAAGGCAGCAATGCCTAGACGGTGGTTCAACCACCAATGAGTGCCCAGATAACTTCATATGGGCTTAAGTAATGGATCATGCTCGGAGCAGTTGGGCTATTGCGTGATGCTGAAAGTGATGCAGAAAGCATGTCGTTACGCCAACGATGGTTGGTTTTGTTCCATCACGCCGCGTGCACCCGCAAAGTGACGCCGGCCCCAATGGCTGGTAACCCATTGAATCAGCAGGTTAGACCTGGCGCATTACACAATGACACCGCCCGCAAGGGTCATGTCACTGTCATCTAGCGGGACCTTTCACGGACCCGCCATGCAACCGGGCCAAGCGCCCAAAGGACGTGAAGACATTACGCATACTTACTGACGAGTACCCGATAGGGTAGGGGTGTTCCGCTGATGCGGCGTGCTGGCTACGGTCAAGCCCGTCACCCCCCGAAACTCACCGGAAGTGGTTCCCGGCGGGCGTAAGTATGCAGGCTGACGGCATCTCTGAGCCAAGAGCATATCGGTCATAACGTCCCTATTCCCGAATTTTCGATACCAGCCTACTGCTCGCCCGCCGTGTTGTGTAATGCCTATCTCTGCAGGTGTAAGGAGGTTACATGTCACTACAGGACGAAATGCTGGGCTGCGCGAGAGAAGCCGGCGGAGCCCTGCGGACCCGCGAGCATCGGGAGCGCATTTGCCGCGAATTCTGCGGGTTCCTGCGCGAAAGAAACATCCAGACCCGTCACATCCAGCATGTGAAGGCCCGGCAGATCCAGGATTATATTCAGTATCAACAAAGTCGGGGGCTGGGGAAACGCACCCTGCAAAATACCCTTGCGGCACTCCGGACGACCTTGACGACGGCGGGGCGGGAAAAATTCGCCGGGCACCGCGACCTGAGCAATGCATCCCTCGGCCTTTCGGGAGCCTCTCGGGACGGTACGCATGAAGCGGTACCGGACGACCTCTATGCCCAAGCGTATGAAAAAGTTCGACAGGAAGACCCGGGTGCGGCCGTCGTGATGGCCTTGCAGCGGGCGCTGGGCTTACGGGCTTTGGAAGCCCTTCGGCCCCAGGCGGATACTTTGAAAAGATGGGAGCGGGAGGCGCTCATAAAAGGCGCCATCCATGTCATTGAGGGGACCAAAGGCGGCCGTCCGCGTGCACAAACCGTCATTGATGCAGATCGTGCTCTGGCCGCTATCCGAGAGGCCCGACAGGTATTGCGGCAGACTGGGCGCCAATACCTCGTCGAGGGGGAGAGCAAGACCCTCAAGTCGGCGTACCATCGTTATCAGAATGTGACGCGAACCGCGGGACTGAAGGGGAAATATGCCAGTCACGGTCTGCGCTATGCCTGGGCGCGGGACGCCATGCAATACTATCCCGCACAAGGCTACAGCGTCCGGGAAGCACGTGCCAAAGTGGCGCAGGACCTGGGGCATGGCGATGGCCGCGGACGGTATGTGACCCAAGTGTACTATGGCAAGACCTAAAGCCAATGATAGGGTATTGGAGATACCAGGCATCGGCCATTACCACTGGCACGGATGCCCAAGGCTCTGTAACGGTACGTTTGCAGGTGGTGCCGGAAGGGCTGTAAACGGGCAGAGTGCGGATACAGATATCGGGGTAGTGGCCAGTGCCAAAGCCTATCTTTCGGCGCTGAACCATTTGCAGGGACCATGGAGCGACAACGCAGCTTTAGCCAGAACGTGTTGCGAAGTCCGTTCACAAAAAAGCCCCTTTCGTTACCAAACCGGTTCCACCCTGGTCACCAGTCAATTACCCGTCGAGCACTGGCATGACAGCATTGGCGATCCCGCCTTGGCGGACGCCATTCTGGATCGCCTGATCCACAACGCCTACTGGCTGACTATCGACGGAGAATCCATGCGGAAGAAACAGCGGTTGACCCCATCGGCCCCGTCGGCGTAACGTCCTTTGACCCGCGTCGCCACGCTCCGCCTGCCCCGGCCGAATGGCCGTGGATAGGGTGGCCGGATGCCCGTGGAATACGCAGCCAAAATCAACGTCACACGACATCACTCGTCGAAAAATCCATCCCGCCATGGTACAAATTCGTCACAGTTTCACCAGCCCGGTTGACCATCCGGCGGTATCGGTGGCTTGATATCAAAATTTCAGGTCGTAACTCATGGCCCGGTAGCCGCGCTGGCGTTTATCCCACATGCGGGCCAGCTGGGGCTGGTCCGTTTCGGCGTAATCGTAGATACGCACGTCCTGTTTATCGGCATGTTCCCGGTGCAGGCGCCCGGCATATTGCTGCAAGGTACCTTTCCAGGATATGGGCATGGCCAGTACCAGCGTGTCCAGTGGCGGATGATCGAAGCCCTCACCGATCAAACGGCCGGTGGCCAGTAGCACCCTCGGCGCGGATTCTTTCAGCGCATTCAATTCGGCAAACACCGCTGTTCGTTGTGTCTTCGACAAGCGGCCATGCAGAACAAAGCAGTGTTCCACATCCGTCCCCAGCGCCTCCCGCAACAGCGGCAAATGGTCCGTGCGCTCGGTGAGGACCAACACCTTACGGCCCTCCCCATAGGCGGCCAGCACATCCGCGACAATCCGCCGATTACGGTCGGCATCGTTGGCGAGGATACGGAATATTTCCTGAATGGGGGCATCCGGCGAAATCTCGGGTGCAGACAGAACTTTCGGCCAGACCTCCAGTTGCGTCGGAGCGGTTTCAGGCCGCGCAGCGCTGTAGCGGATGGGCCCGCACTGCATGAAGATAATCGGCTGATGACCGTCGCGTCGTATCGGCGTGGCGGTCAGGCCCAGCACATATCTGGCCTTGGCCTGCTTGAGAATCGCTTCAAAGGAAAAGGCCGACAGGTGATGGCATTCGTCGACGATGATCTGTCCATACTGGTCGAGCAGTTCGCCCAAATCCTCCCACCGTGACAGCGACTGCAGGACGGCAATATCGATCTGGCCGGATGGCTTCTTCTTGCCGCTACCGATAACACCTAATCCGCCTTTCGGAAACTCCAGAAATCCGGTCAATCGTGCCTGCCATTGGCGCAGCAGTTCGGTGCGGTGCACCAGCACCAACGTGCTGACCTTGCGCCGGGCAACCAGAGCGGCGGCAATCACCGTCTTGCCGAAGGCCGTTGGGGCGCAGAGTATCCCCGTCTCCCGCCGGATCATTTCCCGTACCGCAGCCTTCTGATCCTTGCGCAAGGTGCCAGTGAATTGGGCGGCCACTTTCCACCCGAGCACGCGCTCGTCCTGCAGATCTGGGCGGATGGCGTTCTCCTGCAATAGATCCAGCACTGCATCGAGGCAGCCTCGCGGCAGGCCAATGTACTGGGGATGGTTCTCGGCGCAGCCAATGATGCGCGGCTTGTTCCACACAGGCAGGCGCATAGCCTGCGCCTTGTAGAACTCCGGGTTCTGAAAGGCCGCGAGGCGAATCAGCCGATTGGCCAACAGTTGCGGCAGACCGGCCTTGGCGATGAAAATCTGGTTGGCGAGCACCAGAGTCAGAGATTCCGGCAGGGGACCGATAATCCGGGCGGGAATGAGTGGCTGCCGTTGCCAGGGTTTTTGGTCTTCTTCGGCCGCGAAGGCGACATCCAGGGGATGACGACCGCCACTGGCCCGCAGGATGGCGTCTTCCAAATCCCGACGAGACCATGGCCGAATCGACGCTAGAAACGCCCACTGATCGGGATGGGGTTTCAGGTGTTCGTCGACGAACACACTGCGCCCTAATTCCCTCGGCTGCTTCTGCAAGGGCAGAGCGATCAGATTGCCGAAGCCGCCCTTGGGCAGGATGTCCTGGTTGGGAAACAGGCGGTCGTAGCTGGTCATGGACAATTGCCGGGTGCGGTTGCAGGTGTGACTGATCAACGCGGCCCCGAGTTGCCGGGCCTCGCGGGCTGGAACCGGTTCGGCAAAGAAGATCCAGGCATGCGCCCCATTGCCGGAGCGGGAAATCTCCAGCGCCGCCGGGATTCCGAGCGCCCGGCAGGACTGCATGAAGGCCTTGGCGTCCTCGCGCCAATCGGCCTTGTCGAAGTCCACGGCCAGAAAATGGCAATGGTCATTGGCCAGTAAGGGATAGATCCCGATAGTCTGCTTGCCGGACAGATGAGCGTAGATCACCGAATCGGTCAGCGGCAGCAGCTGACGATGCGTGCAATTACCACACTTGACCCGAGGCTTATGGCAAATGCCGGGTTTCCACTCGTTGCCACAGGCCGGTGCATAGCCGGAGTTCCCCTTGGCCGATTCCCAGCGCTGAGCATAGACCCCTTCCTGGCCACGAAACCGGTCCCGGAACAGCGCTATTTTATCCGCGGTGGTAAACGATGAGACCGTGGATAGTGGCGCTGCTGCCGATGTCTGCGCAGGTTCCGGGACCGGTTCTTCCCAATCGATGCCGTGTTGTGTGAGCAAGGCCTTGAGGCGGGTGTTTTCTGCACGCAATTGTTGTAGTACGGCGGATGCAGGCACGAACTCCCGCTCACGCTTCGCCAAATCCGTACTCCGCCAGCAGATCGTCCATCACTCCCTCCATTCCCCACGCATGTCCTTGGTCCCGAATACGGTCGAGACGTTCCAGGAAGGCGTCCTGCTGCTGGGGATCGAACTGCACGATCGCCTTCAGCGCTTGCTCGAAGACCCGTATCAGGGCATCGAAATACCCCTCGTCCTCCATACCGCAATAGCGAAGCAGTTCCATGCAGGATTCGCCATAAAAGACCGAGAGTTCCGCCAGACCCTCCGGGTGCCCAACCGCCTTTTTGTAATCAGAGATTGCCTTTTTGGCTTTGGACACGGAAACGTCCTGATTCCGCATGACATCGGGACACACCCAACGGTGGATAGTGGCCTTGTAGGGGGCCAGCACATCCCCACCCAAGGCGAATCGGGCGTGCAGAAAGGCTTGGTTGCCTTTATTGGCTGCGTACAGGTCCTGAATCAGCCCAAGGAGGGACTGACGATCAAAATCGCGCAAGTGGTGCTTGAGGTCACTCCAGGAGGGTTTCTTCTGCTCAGCTTTGCGCATAACTCCTCATGACTTCCCGGTCGACGCGAGCAGGCGAGGATCCAGCGGGTAGTCCATGACCGCGCTGACACGACACTGCTCTGCCGTCGCGGCCTGGGGATTCAGTAATACATTTTGGCCCTCCGGCACAATCGCATTGGGGATGAAGAGCAGCGCCGAGCTGCCTTGCCTGAGCCAGGCATCGCCCCGGGCGCGGGTGATACCCGAATCGGTGCGCCAACCCTCCTGGAGTGCAGCGACCGTCTCCCGCGTCACCGTTTCGGGTACTGCGATTTTGAGCCAACGGAAGCCCTGGGGTAGATCTTCCGGATCCACTTCCAGATGAACCAGCACTTCCAGCAGGGCGAGGCCGGGATCCGTGGTGCAGTACACGACTTTCCGCCCCTGGGTATGCCATCTCCCCGAAGCCTGCAGCCCGCCGTTACCCGAAATATCCGTGTAGTTACTGATGCGCCACAGGATCACGCCGCCATACCGTGGTCGATGCGCTGCAGGAGTTCCCGGACCAGTTCGGTCGTCAGCTCGGATTCAAGCATTTGCATCGGTGTCTTTCCCGCAAATTGCGTCTTGGGCTTGCGGAGCCAGCGCCAGGCCTTGTCCGGATCACCGAAAACGCCATGGGCGGTATTCAATATCTGCAGCACCCGGAACAATCGCCCGGTTTCGTCCTTGTTCAGACGGCTGGCGCCCGCTCGACGATGGGCCAGGGTTCGTGGGGGTATGACCAACGCATGGATCTCGGCGGTCGTCACGCCAAGAGCACGAAGCCGCTCCAAGTCCGACAGGGGTGCGCCGCTGCTGGCGATATCCAGGAGATCCGTCTCCTGGGCCGAGAGCAATCCCGTGGGCCGCTCCGTCGGGCCATCAGTCAAGCGTTCGGATAAACCTGGGAAAAGGGATGCCATGAGACCCTCCTGATAGAAATATGGCGAATGCCTCAATTGTAGCGGCATCTTGCACCGGCAACAATGCGGCCTCCTGCGGCGTGCTGCAAACGTCCTGCCGCTCCGAGGACATGGAGGAAAACGGGCCACAGTGCTGTTGCCCCACACCGATTTCCAAAAAAGCCGCATGGTATGGTGAATCTATGGCCAATGCATAGACGGCCTCACCGGAAGAACGGGAAGAAACCTCAGTTCCTCAAGAAATCACCACGGACAATTTCATGACCTGAAAAGTCCATTGGCCCTCTATGCGGCCCTTCGCGCCGCGAGCGTCCCCCATGCCTTGGCGGAAAGCGCCGCCTATGCGTTGTCCGAGCCCCGAGGATATACTGACATTTGCCGAGGAGCTGAAACAGCACATGTTGCCTACCGCGGATGGCAACCGCATTCCGCGGCAAGGAGCTACCGACCGATAGAGACAGGAGGCTACCCTGCAGCCATTCCCCTGCAAACGCCTCTACATAGGCCGATGCCCGGACCGCCTGGGCGCGCTCTGATGGTTGCCCTGGCCCTGGTGTTAATTGGTCAGTGGCAGGCCGCTTTGGCACTCGCCATTCTGGTGCTCATATTGCCCTCAATCAAATCCGCTGATTCTGCTGAACAGATCGGAACGACACTACGTCCACTTGTTTCCATCTCGAATTTGGGGAGAACCGAGTCCTGGCAATCATCTGACACTGGCGAGAAGCACCACACAATCTTGATGCGGTGTACTCGCTGAGATGATAAAATGATTTTATTGATCAGCGCGAAATCACTGGGCGCTCCAGATGTTCATGGCTCTTTTGGAGATTTTGCGCTTCGATGAATCCGCCATCTGGCAATATGCTCAGATTCGGGCCGATCTGGAGCGGCAGGGGGAGCTAGGCGCAATGGACACGATGATCGCAGCACATGCCTTGTGCTGCTCGGCGCTATATTGGTTACCAAAAATACCAAAGCGTTCTCGCGCGTGACCGCTCTAACTGTGGAGATCTGGGTATGTATATTCGGGTTTGGATCATCGGCATCCCCTCGGGCATCTTCACAATAGACCGGCGGGAATAATGGATAACGTCTTTAAGTTTCGCGAACAACTCATCCATGAATACAGCACTTTCTCCCGCAGCTTTGCGCGTATTGACGCCGCAGACATCCGCGAAACGGTGCAGCGTGAATATGACAAGGGTCGCTACTGGCCGGACCCCCTCATCCAGATCAACCCCAACTATAAGCGCGGGCATACCGTCCAGGAACTGGTCAAAGAAGGTCTTCTGCACCGGGCCTGCGCCGATATTTTCCAAGTAGGTAAAGCGGAGGGACGACCGCTGCCGCTCCAGCTCTATACCCATCAGGAAGAGGCGCTGGCCAAAGGTCGACAGCGGCAAAGCTACGTGGTCACGACAGGCACCGGCTCGGGAAAATCCCTCTCCTTCTTCATCCCGGTCATCGATAGCATCCTGAAAGGAAAGGAGGCCGATGCCCACGGCACCCCTCGCACCCGCGCCATCGTCATCTATCCCATGAATGCGCTGGCCAACAGCCAGTTGGAGGAGCTCAACAAATTCCTATTCGGCTATGCCGCCGAGCAACAGCCTTTCACCGTGGCACGCTACACGGGGCAGGAGTCCCCCGCTGAACGCAATGAGCTAGCGAACAATCCGCCCGACATTCTCCTCACCAACTTCATGATGCTGGAACTCATCCTCACCCGTTTTGATGAGGATGACCGCCAAGTCGTCGAGCATTGTCACGGGCTGGAGTTTCTGATTCTCGACGAACTGCACACCTATCGGGGGCGTCAGGGAGCCGACGTGGCCCTGCTGGTGCGCCGCCTGCGCGAGCGCCTGCAGGCCCATAATCTCGTGTGCATCGGAACTTCCGCCACCATGTCCAGCATGGATGCGCATGTCGATCGCAACAACACCGTAGCTGCTGTGGCCAGCAAACTTTTTGGTACCCGGATATCGGGGAATGACGTGATTGGCGAAACGCTGGAACGGGTGACGGCCCCCCTCAAGGACGTCGCCGCCATTCAAGCCGCATTGCCCGCCGCCATACGCCGGGAACACCATATCTGGGCCGATTTTCCCGCTTTTCAGTCAGACCCCCTGGCCATTTGGGTGGAACTGAATCTAGGCATCGAACTGTGCGAAAACGAACCCCCGCGCCGTGCACAACCCATGAATGTCAAAACGGCCAGTGAAAAGCTGGCGGCAGACAGCGGCTGTTCCGTGGAGGAGAGCCGCAGCACCTTGCAGCGATTCCTACTGGCCGCCCATGAGACCCACACGCCCCAGGGGCGCCCCCCCTTCGCCTTCAAGCTGCATCAGTTCATTAGCGGCCCCGGCAAGGTGCTCACGACCTTAGAAGCGCCTGGTACCCGCCACGTCACCCTCGACGCCCAGCGCTTCGCGCCCGGCCGGCAAGCGGAAGGGGTGGAACTCTATCCGGCGCATTTTTGCCGGGATTGTGGTCAGGAATACTACCCGGTCTGGCATGCCAAAAATGATTCGGCAGGCTATCGGCCCCGCGAAATTGACGATATTACCACCGATGACAATGAAGATACCGTCTACGGCTTTCTTTGCCCAATCCGCGCCGATCAGCAATACCATGGTCAACTGGAGGATCTACCGGAAAACTGGCTCGATTTTACCCGTGACGAGGTGAAGGTCCGGCAAAACTACAAAAAGGCGATCCCGCAACCGGTGCTCGTCAATGCCCAGGGACAGGAAGGGCGTGGCGAGCGTTACTGGCACATCCCCGGCAAATTCCGCTTTTGTCTGAAATGCGGTCAGGTCCATGAGGCCCACGGCAAAGACATCAACCGCCTCGCGAGCCTTTCCGGTGAGGGCCGTTCCTCGGCCACCACCATGCTCACCCTCAGCGCCCTCCGTTTGCTCTTCTGTGCTCCTGAGCCGCTGGCCGGTCGGGCCGACCCGCGCAAGCTGCTGGGGTTTACGGACAACCGGCAGGACGCCGCTTTACAGGCGGGGCACTTCAACGACTTCATTTTTCTGCTGACGCTGCGTTCCGGCCTCATCGGCGCACTGCAAAACGGCAGCGGCCTGCTCAACGAGGAACAACTGGCCGACGCCGTATTCAAAGCCCTGGGGTTTGATCAGATCAACGAGGCCACTCTGGTCGAATATCTGCGCAATCCCAAGCTCATGGGGTTGGCGCGGCAGGAAGCGCAAAGAACGCTGCGTTTTATCATCGGCTACCGCCTGCTCCGCGATCTGCGCCGGGGCTGGCGGTTCAACAATCCCAATCTCGACCAGCTCGGCCTGATCGACATCCGTTATCGCGGTCTGGACGAATTCAGCGCCACGGACAGCCTCTTTGCCCAGAACGCCAGGCTGTCCGTGCTCAGTGGACCCCATCGCGCGGCGCTTTGCCAGATGGTCTTTGACGTCATGCGTCGTAGCCTCTGTCTGGAAAGCCGCTATCTGGATGCCGTCGAGCAGGACAAGGCCAGAAACAGCGCCTACACCACCCTCAATGACCGCTGGGCCTTCGCCGCCGACGAATCGCTGGAAACCGCGAGAACCCTGATTTTCGGCAAACGGCCGGAGTATAAGGGGAAGGCGCGTGCCGATCTGATCAGCGGCGGACCACGTTCCCGGCTGCTCCGTCAGGTCAAGAATGCCACCTTCTGGAAAGACAGCGTCTGGGCAGGACAGGTCACCCAATGGAAAGACGCCGAATGGGCCGAACTGATCGAAGCGACGCTCCAGGCCGCCAACCTCTATGGTTATGTGCAAAAGCACCCCATGGAAAACCATCTGGTGGGTTGGCGGCTGAATGCGGGTGCCCTCGACTGGTGCCTGACGGCCAATGAGCCAGACACCGACAACCGCCAGTCCAATGTCTTCTTCCGTCAACTCTATCTCAACATCGCCGAACTCTTGCGCCAGCCGGAGCACCCGCTCTTCGCCTTTGAGGCGCAGGAGCATACCGCGCAAGTGGATTCCTCGCGCCGCCAGTTGCTGGAACAGCGCTTCCGCTACACCGAAAAAGACCGCCACGACTGGGCCAGCAATCCCGCTCATGAAGCGCCTCTGGAGCGCTTGCCGGTTATGTTCTGCTCCCCCACCATGGAGCTGGGCGTCGATATTTCGGCCCTCAATACAGTGTACCTGCGCAATGTGCCGCCCACCCCCGCCAATTATGCCCAGCGCAGCGGTCGTGCTGGGCGCTCCGGCCAGCAGGCGCTGGTCATCACCTACTGTGCCGCCCAGAGCCCCCACGATCAATGGTTTTTCCACCATGCCAACGAGATGGTCCATGGCGTGGTCAAGTCGCCCACCCTTGATCTGGCCAATCGCGACCTGGTGGAAAGCCATCTGCATGCGGTCTGGCTGGCCTGCGCGGAAATAGACCTCCCTTCCGGCATCAACGAACTACTGGATCTCGACCAGCCGGGCAAGCCGTTGAAACCGCATTATCAGGACTGCCTGAACAATACCACCGTTCAGGACCACGCCCAGAAGAGCGCCGCGCGGGTCATCGATCAACTCCACAACGAACTGCAGGACAGCGACTGGTTCTCCCTGGATTATGTACAAAAAGTCATCGCAATGGCCCCCCAGAGCTTCTCTGGAGCACTGCAGCGCTGGCGGGAGCTCTTTGACTCCACCCGCGCCCAGATGGACATGGCCGATCATCTCGTCAAAAGCCACACCGCCTCCCATGGCGAGCGACTGAATGCCCAGCGCCGCTATGGGGATGCTGCCCGGCAATATGCGGTCCTGCTCAAGACGGGCAATACCCAGAACGCCGACTTCTACACCTATCGTTACCTCGCCAGCCAGGGCTTCCTGCCCGGCTACAACTTCCCGCGTCTACCCCTGATGGCATGGATTCCCGCCAGTGGCGGCAACACCATGAGCGGGAGGGAGGACGAAGGCAGCATGGTCAGCCGCCCGCGTTTTCTGGGACTCTCGGAGTTCGGTCCGCGCAGTCTCATCTATCATCAGGGCCGCATGTATCGCGTGGTGCGGGCCAAACTCAACGTCGGATCGGCGGATCACATTTCCGGCAACAGCCAGTTGGCCACCATCGCTTCCCTGGTCTGCAGCCAGTGCGGGTATGGTCACCTGGGCGCTCCTGGCGGCAGCGACCCCTTGGTCAACCGCTGCGAAAACTGTGATGCCCTGCTGACAGAGCACGACTGGGTGCGGGAACTCTATCGCATAGAAACCGTGGAAACCGTGGCGGTGGAACGTATTTCCATCAATGACGAAGACCGCCAGCGGCAGGGCTTCGAGCTGCAAAGTACCTACCGCTTCCTGCCCGGTCCCGACGGCGTCATCCAGAAACGCAAGGCCGCCGTGCGCAACGGCGATGAAGTGCTGGCTGAACTCACCTACGCCCCTGCCGCCCGCCTGTGGCGCATCAATCGCGGCTGGCGGCGGCGCAAGAACAAGGAGCAACTGGGTTTCTATATCAACCCCATTACCGGCACTTGGAGCAAGCAGGATGATCCCAATGCATCCGGTGAAAGCCAGGAAAAGGAAGAAGGCCTACTCGACAAGGTCCCCAATCAGCGCATCGTGCCCTTTGTCGAAGATCATCGGAACCTGCTGATCCTGGCTCCGGCACAAACGCTTTCCTTAGAGGCCATGGCCACCCTGCAAGCCGCCCTGAAGCGGGGCATCGAAATGACCTTCCAGATCGAAGAAGCCGAACTGGTGGCTGAGCCCCTGCCCAAAAGCGACGAACGCCGCGCCCTGATGTTTTACGAAGCCGCCGAGGGCGGTGCCGGTGTTCTGACCCGACTGGTCAGCGAACCGGCCAGTCTCCGGGAAGTCGCCAGTGCCGCCTTGCAGATGATGCACTATGGCAAAGCGGAAGACGGCCCCTGGCAGTTTGAGGCACTGGAGGCGACGGACAAGCACATCTGCGAGGCGGGCTGCTACCAGTGCTTGTTGTCCTACTTCAATCAGCCGGACCACGAAAACATCAACCGCCGCAACGCCGATGCCCTCAAACTGCTGGTGGCGCTGGCCAACGCCGAGGTGCATCTGATCGCCGCTGTCACCGCATCGACGCTTACCCCATCGCAACCCTTTGTCCCCGGTCAGAGCACATCCGCGCAATGGTTGCAGGCCATCACACAGGCCGGTTTCCGCTTGCCCGACGCCACCGATGTCCCCGTCCAGCAAGGCGCCGCCATCGCCGCCGCTCAGTATGCCGCCGCCCGGGCCCTGGTCTTTCTGACGCCCATCAGCCCCGATCTGCATAGGGTACTCAGCGATAAGGGCTGGCAGGTGTTGGACTTCACGGACCCGGCCCATTGGTCGATCCGATTCGCCGCTTATCCCGAGATATTCGGCCTGCCCGAGAACATCCAATGACCCGCATCGAACACGACTTCATGCCCGGCAACCTCGTGCGCGCGCGGGGTCGCGAATGGGTGGTGCAAAGCGACTCCCGCCACGACTGGTTGCGCCTGCGCCCGCTGGGTGGCGCCGACGACGACAGCATCGCCCTGATCCCCGTGCTGGAACTGCAAGAGATCGCGCCCGCCACCTTTCCCTGGCCCGATCCGGAACAGGCGGGCAACCATGCCGCCGCCCTGCTGCTGCGCGATGCCTTGCGCCTGAAGCTGCGCGCCGGCGGCGGTCCCTTCCGGGCCTTCGGCAACATCGCCGTCGAGCCGCGCGCTTATCAACTCGTGCCACTGCTCATGGCCCTGCGCCTGTCCACCGTGCGTCTACTCATCGCCGACGACGTCGGGGTCGGCAAAACCATCGAGGCTGGACTGATCGTGCGGGAATTGATGGATCGCGGCGAAATTCGCCACCTCGCGGTGCTATGCCCGCCGCATCTAGTGGAGCAATGGCAAAACGAACTGGAAAGCCGCTTCAATCTGCAAACCGTGGCCCTCACCTCTGCCTCTGCCTCCCGCATCGAGCGCGACCTGCCCCATGGGATTGGTCTCTTTGATTATCACCCGGTGGTCGTGGTCAGCCTCGACTACATCAAAAGTGAGCGTCATCGCGCCCACTTCCTCAGCACGGCCCCCGAGTGCGTGATCGTGGATGAGGCCCATACCTGCGCCAGCAGCGGACAAGGTAAGCAACTGCGTTTCCAGCTCTTGCAGCAACTCAGTCAAAATCCAGAACGCCACCTGATTTTGCTCACCGCGACCCCGCACTCGGGGGACGAGGCCGCCTTTTACAACCTGCTTTCGCTCCTCGATCCGCGCTTTCTTGAGCTACAAGGACACACCGCAGCCAATGATCCGCTGCGGCTGGAGTTGGCCCGCCATTTCGTGCAGCGCCGCCGTAAAGATATTGCCGAATGGCAGGCGGAAACCGGCGATGGCCGAGGCTTCCCGCGCCGCATGAAAGCCGAGATCACCTACCCGCTGAGCGGCGACTGGGGCGCATTCTTCGACGCCGTGCAAAACTACTGCCGGGAACTCGCCGAAGACATCGAAGCGCGAGAGGCTGGCCATGCGCGTTTGGTCTGGTACGCCACCCTCGCGCTGCTGCGTTGCGTGGCCTCTTCTCCGGCCGCCGCCGTCAAAGCCCTGACGACCCGGCTGGACAACACCCTCAGCGACAACGAATGGCTCACCGACGAGCGTTTATACGACGGTGAAGCCGACGACCTGGACAGCAACGATCTCGAACCACCCGCACAGATGGTCCATGCCGGGCATTTGCAAACGCTGATCAACGAAGCGGAACGGCTCTCGGGCCAGACAGGCGATCCCAAGCTGGCGGTATTGATCCAACATCTCCATGCGCTGCTAAAAGAGGGCTTTCACCCCGTCGTATTCTGCCGCTACATCGCCACTGCCCACTATGTGGCCGACCATCTCAAACAAGCTTTCCCCAAAACGGCCATCGACGCCGTTACCGGCGAATACACCCCCGAGGAGCGCCGCGAGCGGGTGGAGGCGCTGGCGGAAGGCGAATCCCGCATCCTCGTCGCTACCGACTGCCTCTCCGAAGGCATCAACCTGCAGCACCTGTTCACCGCCGTCGTCCACTACGACCTAGCCTGGAACCCAACCCGCCACGAACAGCGCGAAGGCCGCGTCGATCGCTTCGGTCAGCAGGCCCCCGAAGTGCGCTGCACCATGCTCTACGGACAGGACAACCCGGTCGATGGCTTTGTGCTCAACGTCATCCTGCGCAAGGGCGAAGCCATCGAGAAGGAACTCGGCGTGCTGGTGCCCATGCCCGAAGACGAAGCCCGCATCAAGCAGGCGCTGGTCAAGGCGGCACTGATGAAGCGCAGCAACGCCCATACCGCGCAGTTGGGTTTCGACTTTGGCGAATCCGAACAGATCCTCGCCCCCCTGCAAGCCCGCTGGCAAGACGCCCTGCAAAAAGCCAAGACCAACCGCACCGTCTTTGCCCAGCGCCGCATCCGTCCCGACGAGGTGCTGCCCGAATGGCAGAAAGAACAACAAGCGCTGGGCACCCAGGCCGATGTGCAGCGCTTCGTGCATAGCGCCTGCGCCCGCCTCAACGCTCCGCTGGAAAAAGCCCGCAAGGAGCAGTTTCGCCTGCTGCCGCAACATCTGCCGGAAACGCTGCGGCTGCGTCTGGCCGATGAAAGCATCAACAAGGCCCTGACCATCGATTTCCAAGAACTGCACCGCAGCCACCCGCTGGTGACGGTCCTTGCCGACTATCTCCTCGAAACCAGCCTTGCAGACGGCAGCCCCATTGCCGCGCGTTGCGCCGCTACCCTCACCGATGCCGTGGACGTGGTCACCACGCTGTACCTGCTCCGTCTGCGCCATCAGCTCAGCTATGTGCGCCGCCGTGAACCGTTCCAGATGATGGCCGAAGAAACCGTCACCCTCGCGGTCAGGGGCCGCAGTGATCCTGAATGGCTGAGCGGCGATTCCGTCAATGCGCTGCTCGAATGCACCCCCACGGGCAACCTGCCGCCGGAAGGGGTGCAACGCGAAATCCGCACCGCACTGGACTTTTTATGCGCCCACCCGCAGCAACTGGAAGCCCTGGCGCAGAACCGCGCCGTCACTCTGCTCGAAGACCACCGCCGCGTGCGCGAGGCGGCGCGCGATGTCGGCCAGTACAGCGTTAGCGCCTGTCTGCCGGTGGACGTGATCGGCGTCTATGTGTTGTTGCCGGACACTCTGTAATGTACACTTTGATGTACATCATCTGACGGGAGCACATTCATGCCGGAAACCACCTTCACCGATTTACGCAACCACGCCAAGACCTGGTTCGATCTGGTCGAGAGCGGACAGACGGTGCGCGTATTGCGCAACGGCAAACCCATCGCCGAAATCCATCCCATCCCGGCGCAACTGCCCTCCTGGAAGCAGCGTCCGGCACGCCCGCTGGCCATCGGCGGCAAGGAGATCAGCCGGCTCATCCTCGATGAGCGCGGAGACTGATGCGCGTCTATTTCGACTCATCGGCCTTCGCCAAGCGCTACATCGACGAAACCGGCACCGCGGACGTTCTGGCGTGGTGCGAACGGGCCAGCGAACTGGCGCTGTCGGTCATCGCGGTGCCTGAACTGATCTCCGCCTTCTGCCGTCTGCAACGGGAAGGCCGCCTGACGGACGCGCAATACCAGGAGATCAAGCGCGCCCTCATGACCGACATCGCCGATGCGCTGATCTGCGATACCACGCCCCAGGTCATCCAGCACGCCGTCAACGCTTTGGAAAACCACACGCTGCGCGGCATGGACGCCATCCACCTGGGTGCCGCCCTCGCCTGCACCGCCGAAGTGTTCATCTCAGCCGACGCCCGCCAATGTCGCGCCGCCGAGGCCTTCGGTCTGCAAGTGGTATCGCTGTGAAACACAAGCCGCGTCACCACCTCGCCTTCGCTACCCTGCGTCTGGAGGGCGGCCTATTCCTGCCCGACCAGTTGGAAAAAGCGGCCCTTGGCGCGGCCCTGTTCCAGAGCGAAGCCGACTATCACACCCCCAAGGGCCTCAAACTCAAGGACGACACCAGCCGCGCCTTTCAGATCGCCAGTGCGCAGTGGAAGCACTTTGCCGGCCAGTTCGAGCGCAGCGATGTCGATGTCGGCGCGCTCACCCGCCACTTTGTGCAGGAGCTCTTGCGCGACGCCTTCGGTTACACCCATATCGCCCCCGTCACGGGCCTCAGTGTGGGCGATCAGCACTATCCCATCACGTTTCTGGCCGGTGCCTTGCCCGTCGTCGTCGCCCCGCATACCCTGGGGCTGGACGAGGCCGACCCGCGTTTCGCCGTCACCGGCAACGGCGCACGCAAGAAAACCGCCTTCCAGTTGGCGCAAGAGTTTCTCAACGCCAGCCCCGACTACACCTGGGCCATGGTCAGCAACGGCCGCCAACTACGCCTGCTGCGCGATGCCGCCACGCTCACCCGCCCCAGTTTTCTGGAAATCGACCTGCAAGACCTGCTCGGCGGCGCACGCTACGCCGAGTTCGCCAACGTCTGGCGGCTGCTGCACGCCAGTCGTGCTCCGCAACCCGCGCTCCATCCCGAGAGCGGCGAACAGGAAGGCCCCTGTATCTGGGAACAGTGGCGCGCAGCCGGGCAGGAGGAGGGCACACGGGTCCGCGATGGTCTGCGCCAGGGGGTTACCGAAGCCCTGCTGATTTTCGGCGAAGGCTTCATCCAGCATCCCGCCAACGGGGCGCTACGTCAGGCGCTCGATACCGGCACCCTCAGCGCCTACGCCTATTTCCAGCAACTGCTGCGCCTCATCTACCGCCTGATTTTACTGTTCAACGTGGAAGAACGCGGCCTGCTGCACCCGGCGGACGATAGCACCACCGCCATCGCCGCCTACGCCGAAGGCTACGCGGTGGGTCGCCTGCGCGACCTCTGCCTCAAGCGCCGCGCCCGCAACTGCTTCGACGACCACTGGCAAGCCCTGCGCATCGTGTTCAAGGGCCTTGCGCAAGGCGAGCCGCGCCTCGCCTTGCCCGCCCTCGGCGGCCTGTTTGCCGCAAGCCAGTGCCCGGCGCTGGACACCGCCAGCCTCGACAACGCCCACCTGCTGGCCGCCATGCAGCAACTGCGCTGGTCCAACCACAGCGGCAGTCTGGCGCCGGTAGACTACCGCAACATGGGTTCCGAAGAACTGGGCAGCGTCTACGAAAGCCTGCTGGAACTGGTGCCCGACATCGATCTCCCCGCGCGCAAGTTCGGCTTCATCGGCATTGGCGACAGCGAAGGCAGCACCGCCGGCAACGCGCGCAAACTCACCGGCAGCTACTACACGCCCGACGCGCTGGTGCAGGAACTCATCCGTTCCGCCCTTGACCCCGTCATCGCCCAGCGCCTCGCCGCCCATCCCGCCAATCCTGTCGAAGCTCTGCTGGCGATGCGTGTCATCGACCCCGCCTGCGGCAGCGGCCACTTTTTGCTGGCCGCCGCGCGCCGCCTGGCCGAACAACTCGCCCAACTGCGGGCCGCCGATGGTGCGGTGCAGCCGCAGGACTACCGCCACGCCCTGCGCGAAGTCATCGCCCGCTGCATTTTCGGGGTGGACCGCAACCCCATGGCCATCGAACTGGCGCGCACCGCGCTGTGGCTGGAAGGCTTCGAAGAAGGCCGCCCCCTGAGCTTTCTCGATCACCACCTGCAGGTGGGCGATGCCTTGCTCGGCCTCACCGACCTCAAGGCGCTGGAGCACGGCATCCCCAAAGAAGCATTCAAGCCGCTTTCCGGCGACGACAAAGCCGTCTGCAAAGCCCTTGCGCAGGCCAACGCCTACGGACTGAAGCAACTGGAGCGTGAACTGCACAGCAATCTAGTACCGTTCGATCTCCACCGAATCGATGGCCTGGAAGGCTTGCGCCAGCTCGAAGCCCTGCCTCAGGACACACCTACCCAAATCGCCGCCAAGGAGGCCGCCTACCACGCCTTTTTGCATCAGGCACAAGACAGTCGTCTCGCCCAAGCCGCCGACCTACTGGTGGGAGCCTTTCTGCTGCCCAAGGTGGATGGCACCCAAGACACAGGCATGGATGTAACTGCAGGGCTTACACTTTTCGCGCCTCTCGCGTCGCCGCCAGCCATTCCTACTAGCCAAACGCTTTGGCTGGGACTGTTTACCGAAACACCGGGCAGCGCTTACCAGGCGCAACGTGCCGCCGCCCACGCCGCCTGCGTCGAAGCCCGCGTGCTGCACTGGCCGCTGGCTTTTCCGCAGGTGTTCGCGGCGGGCGGTTTTGACTGCGT
>NZ_RIZI01000137.1 GCF_003721225.1 Acidithiobacillus sulfuriphilus
TTCCATCGTCAAGCTGCGCACGTCGATTCTTTCCATACGTCAAATTATACCACGCTATGGTCTGGTATTTAAGGGCCATGTTAATAATCATCGAATGCTTGTTCAGCGCCCTGCTGGGGGCCATCGCCTTTCGCCTGGCTTATGCCTTTCTCGGCCATCGCCGCCGCCATCATCAAGAAACGTGAGGCATTGGGTTTGGACCACCAGCCCCCTTACGACCCATGAAGGATGTCGTCGGGGAAACGGCGGAACCAGCCGGGATGCGCCAGACGCCACTCCCATTCCAGGATCAGGGGTAGCAGCAGGAAGGGGAGCAGGACGGGCAAGAACTGCAGAAAACGCTCGCCATAGCGCTCCATCCAATCCCGTGCGTCATACGTTCCCCAAAAGGATCGCCCATGGTAAAGGGTAAGAACGTGGCAAAGACCCAGGAGGCAACCACAGCCTCGGCTCACAACGCCTTGGTGGAACGCCCCATGACCTCCTGGATTTCCTCTTCGCTGACCGTACCATGAATCCTGATGGTAGTACCCTCTGTACCCTGACTCACTTCCATGGCCGACACCTTGGCCTTGACCTCCTCGCTCATGCAGTCGCAGCGCCCGGTCTGGCAACTTTCGACCATCGCGAAGACCTTTTTTGGGTCCACCGATTTGTCCACATGCACCGCGATGCCCTCGGCGGTCTTTTCCAGCGTTGCCGCATTCTGGATGGTACGATCACAACAGGTCATAGCTGCTCCTTAATGAATAAATCAATCAATATACACTAATTGTAATATATCTTAAATCACATATTACAACAAGAGAGCAACCCTATGAAACGACGCAACTTCCTCAACGGCAATGTATTGTCGAGCTCATGGCGGCAACCATGCACCATTTTCCCGCCCTCGCCTCCCGCTCCCGGGCAAGCTCCGGCTCTGGCCGGGGAACGAAGCGCCATACTGCGGGCGGTACCCATTCCCCATGGACCATGGCTCATCATGGGGGCAACGCGGGCGGAAGGCAGGCCACCGCAAAGGGACACTTCGCCCTTGAACACGGCTCCGGGAGCCTCCGTCCCGGCGGGACGCGGTGCTTTTGCCGCGAGCTTCGGCTAAGCTAGCGGCTTACGCAGCCTCCCCTGTCGGCGGGATAGGAATATGGTACAGAAAGGATCCCCCATGAACCGGTTTGTGGCCCTGGCGACCTTGTTCCTGCTGGGCTGGCTGCTGTACCGCCTTTCTCCCATTTTGACCCCCTTCTTCGTCGCCGCCATACTCGCCTATCTGGGCAACCCACTGGTATCCCGCCTGCAAAAACTGGGCCTCGGGCGCGGCTTCGCCACCACGGCGGTATTCGTGCTCGCCACCCTGCTGGGTACCGGCATCGTCCTGGCCTTGCTGCCGGTGATCCAGAGCCAGTTCCTCCTTTTCCTGGACTCGGTCAGCAAGTACCTGACCTTGCTCCAGCAAAACATCCTGCCGCGGCTGTCGGCGCGCCTGGGCATTCCCATGGATACCGGCACGCTAACGACCTATGCTGCCCGGAACACCCAAAAACTCGGTGAATGGGCGGGGCGCGGCCTGCAGTTGGCCCTGCACTCGGGATCAAGCCTGATCACGGCCCTGCTCAATATCATCCTCATCCCGGTGCTCACCTTTTATCTGCTGCGCGACTGGCCCCGGCTGCTGGCCCGGATTCGCCAACTCGTACCCTTGCGCTACCTGCCGCTGGTGAGCCTCCTGGCCCGGGATTCCGATGCCATGCTCACGGCCTTTTTGCGCGGTCAGATCTCGGTCATGCTGGCCCTGGGGGTGACCTACGCCGTTGGCCTGAGCATCATCGGCCTCAAAACGGCCATCCTCATCGGCCTGCTGGCGGGCATCCTGAGCTTCGTGCCCTATCTGGGGGTCATCAGCGGCGTGACCATGGCCACCCTGGCCATTTACGTGCAGACCGGACAGTTCCTCCCCATTCTCGGGGTACTGGTGGTCTTTACCGTGGGGCAAATCCTGGAAAGCATGGTCTTTACCCCGTATCTCGTCGGAGATCGCATCGGCCTCCATCCCGTGGCGGTGATCTTTGCCGTACTGGCGGGTGGCGAACTCTTCGGCTTCATCGGCCTGCTCCTGGCGCTGCCGGTGACCGCCGTGCTCATTGCGCTCCTGCGCCACGCCCACCAGTGGTATCTCCGCAGCGCCTGCTATCAGGACACCCCGCCATCATGAAACATGCCTCACCGCCGGTAGGAGCGCGCACAGATGGATGGGGATTTGACCCATGATCGTTACTTCCCGTTAATGCCGGCGCGCTAGCAGCCGATAGGCGGGTCGCCCATAAGGGCGTATCCTGCACGATAGCACCCAGAGGGAAGAACTATGCACGAGGTCATCATCATTGGCGGTGGCATATCAGGCCTGGCGAGCGCTTGGTTTCTGCGCGAGAAGGGCTGGCGGCCCATCGTCCTGGAGGCGGGCGATCCCGTGGGAGGGAGCATTCGCAGCCGCCAGGAGGCCGGTTTCCTCATGGACACCGGCGCCAATTCCATGATGCTCAAAGGCGAAATCGTCCCGGACTGGTTCCGCCGCATCGGCATGGACGGCGAGATGATCGAGGCCAATCCCCTGGCCAAACGCCGCTATGTCCTCAAGGAGGGAATACCCCTGGCCCTTCCCAACGGGCCTCTGGCCTTTTTACGCAGCCCGATTTTGAGCGCCGCGGCCAAGATGCGGCTATTGGGGGAGCCCTTCCGCCCCCGTAGCGCCGACCCGGACGAAAGCATTGCCGCCTTTGTGCGCCGGCGCCTGGGACCGGAAGTGCTGGACTGGATGGTGGACCCTTTCGTTTCCGGGGTTTTTGCGGGCGATCCCGAGCGCCTGTCCCTGCGCGCCACTCTGCCCCGCCTGGCCGCTCTGGAAGACGCCGGGGGTTCCCTGCTGCGGGGTGCCTGGCGCACGCGCCGGGCAAAGAGGCCGGGGCGGTCCGCGGCGCGCCTCGTCTCCTTCCGCAACGGCCTGCAGCAGCTCCCCCTGAAGGTAGCCGAGCTCTTGGGAGATACCGTGCATGGCGGCTGCGCCGTGGAACGGATCCGTCGGGAAGGGGATCTCTGGGTAGCCGAAGCGGCAGGCCAAAGCTGGCGGGCTCCCCGTCTGGTGCTGGCCGTGCCGGCTTACGTTGCCGCCCAGTTCCTGACCCCCCTCCATGGCGAACTGGCCGCCGAACTCCATGCCATCCGCTACCCGTCCGTCATGACCATGGCCCTCGGCTTCGCCCAGGCGCAGGTGGCCCACGCCCTGGATGGCTTTGGCATGCTCATCCCCCGCAAACTCGGCCTGGAGACCCTCGGAGTGCTCTTTTCCTCCACGATCTTTCCCGGGCGGGCGCCGGCGGATCACGTCCTGCTCACGGCCTTCATCGGCGGTGCGCAGAACGACATCGGCGCCCGCCCGGATGCGGCCCTGCTCAGCGCCGTCGTGCAGGAAATCAGCCCGGCATTGGGTATCAGCGGCGCCCCCCACTTTGTCCATACCCGGCGCTGGCAGCGGGCCATCCCCCAGTATGAGCAGGGCCACCTGGACCGTATCCGGCGGGTTGACGCGGCCCTGGCCACCTTGCCGGGATTGGCGCTGCGCGCCAACTGGCGGGATGGTGTCGCCCTGGGCGACTGCATTGAAAACGCCGCGGCCCTGAGCGAAAGGGAAGCCTGGCGCCACCCGGCGGGCTGAACCTTGGGCCGCCCCCTTCAGGGAGCGGCGGGCGCCGACAGGGAGGATCTTACGGCAGACGACAAGGAGACATCATCGGACTTGGCATCCGCCCTGGCCGTCGGCCGGGCGTAGCTGAGTTCGATGGTATGGCGGTAGCCCGGCGCCTCACCAACGATCTCCACCGGTGTCCCCACCTTCACCAACGCTGCCAACTGCTGCACATCCCAGTTGGACAAGGCCACGCATCCCGCCGTCCAACGCCCCGGAAAGACCTTGCTGTCCGGGGCGTCCCCAAACTGCGGGCCCATGCCGTGAATGCCGATGGCGCCGCCGAGGGGCGTGTTTTGCGGGGGGGTCCGCCCGCTATCGATGGCGCTGACGATGGCATCGTACTGGGCCCGGGAGATGATCCCCTGGCGCAGGCCCCAGGCGGCGTCCTCGCGATTGGGATAGGTCAGACCCATGAAGGTCCCATAACGGGTGCCATAGTTGATCCAGCCAACCCGATAAT
Organism: Acidithiobacillus sulfuriphilus; assembly: GCF_003721225.1. GTDB lineage: Bacteria > Pseudomonadota > Gammaproteobacteria > Acidithiobacillales > Acidithiobacillaceae > Acidithiobacillus_B > Acidithiobacillus_B sulfuriphilus. Next base: position 4,203 of record NZ_RIZI01000137.1, read on the forward strand.
GACCTACCGGCGTGATGTCGTCCCCCCGCGCCCGGCGCGGGGCGGCGCCATTAAAGCCGATGGCCACGGGGAAGGTGGCCAGCACCGCATTCCCCTGATACACCGTCATGCGCCGATCCGCGGCAGAAACGACAATCCGCACCTGCCGGGAGATGGGCGTCGATAGCGTCGCCGCAGCGGCCGATGCCACCGGAGCCACCGGGGGCGGGGGGATTCGCGCCGCGTAATACGCCACAGAATGGGGCTCCGGCGGCATGTGGAAGGCGCAGCCCCCCAGGCCCAAGATCAACCCCAGCGAGACCCAAATACTCCAGCGTCCAACACGATGCATACCAATCATCCCCAAAGGTTCAAGACGCTCCCCCTGCCCCAGGCAAGGATGGACTCGAAAAAATCTGAACTAATCCGCGAAAGATGCTGATAACTATAGAGATGAAGGGCGTATAGCGCAAGCATCAAAGGGCCTTTCAGAGCGTGGAAAGATCCCGGCGATCAGGCGACTTGGCCATAACCCAAACGCCCCCCCAGCCAACGGTGCAACAGCCCCTCCACGGCAGCGGGATCCCGCGCCAGCAAACGCTCGGCCAGATCGGGAATGCCCGCCAGGAGGGCTTCATCGCGCAGGAGATCGGCCACCCGCATCTGCGCCAGACCGGTCTGCCGCGTGCCGAGAAATTCTCCCGGCCCGCGCAGTTCCATGTCCTTGCGGGCGATCACAAAGCCATCCTGGCTGCTGCGCATCACCCGCAGGCGCTCCCTGGCCTTGCCCGCCAAGGGCGGATGATAGAGTAGAATACAGGTGCTTTTGGCCGCTCCCCTGCCCACCCGACCGCGCAGTTGATGCAGTTGCGCCAGCCCCAGGCGTTCGGCGTGCTCGATCACCATGAGACTGGCATTGGGCACGTCCACGCCCACTTCAATGACCGTGGTGGCCACCAGCACCTGCATGGCCCCGGACTGAAAGGCCGCCATCACGGCGGCCTTTTCCGCCCCCTTGAGGCGGCCATGCACCAAGCCCACGCGGGCGTTGGGCAGGGCCGCCGAAAGCTCCGCAAAGCTCTCCTCCGCCGCCCGCAACTGCAAGATCTCCGATTCCTCGATGAGGGGACAGACCCAATAAATCTGCCGCCCTGCCCCCACCAGATCGCGCATCCGCTCCACCAGTTCCGCACGGCGGCTGTCGGGCATCACCACCGTCTCCACGGGCGTGCGGCCGGGCGGGAGCTCGTCGATCACCGACAGGTCCAAGTCCGCGTGGATGGTCATGGCCAGGGTGCGCGGAATAGGGGTGGCCGTCATCACCAGGAGGTGCGGCATACTGCCCTTTTCCTGCAATTGCCGGCGCTGTTCCACGCCAAAGCGATGCTGCTCATCAATGATTACCAGCCCCAGGCGGGCAAAGGCCACCCCTTCCTGAAACAAGGCCTGGGTGCCGGTGACCACCGCCAGGCGGCCCTCCTCCAGATCCCGCAGAATGCTGCGGCGCTCACCGCTGCGATTGCGCCCCGCCAGATGGCCAACGCCAATCCCCAGGGGGGAAAACCACAGGGCGAAGCGATCGCGCAACTGCTCGGCGAGGATCTCCGTAGGCGCCATGAACGCCGCCTGATACCCCGCCTCCAGGGCCGTCAGCGTCGCCGCTGCGGCCACCAGGGTCTTGCCCGAACCCACGTCGCCCTGGAGCAAACGACGCATGGGGCGGGAGCGGCCCAGATCCGTGCGGATCTCGCTGATGACCCGCTCCTGCGCCCGGGTCGGGGCAAAGGGCAATTGCTGCAAAAAATGCCGCCACAACGCCCCTGGACCCTGGAGCTTGGGCGCGGCCGCCCCACACTCGGCGGCGCCGGCGCTACGCACGGCCAGGTGGTGGGCCAGGAGCTCTTCCAGGGCCAGCCGCTGCCGGGCCGGGTGGGCCGGAGCAGGAGTACCGCCCTCTCCCTGATGCAAAAAACGCAGCCCATCGCCCATGCTGGGCATCAGCGGCGGCAGGAGACCCTGCAGATAATCGGGAAGCTGGTCGGCCAGGGGCAAGGCCTGGGCGATCCAGCGACGCCAGTGCAGTTGGGTAATCCCCTCGGTGCTGGGGTAGAAGGGCGTGAGGTGCTGCGGCGCCTGAAAATCCGCGGTATCCGCCATGGCCCATTCGGGATGCACCATTTCCAGGCCATGAAAGCCCGTGCGCAGTTCACCAAAGCACCACAGGCGGCGGCCGCGCCGCCATTGCCCGCGCATGGCGCCATGGAGATGAAAGAGCCGCAGTTGCATCTGGCCGCTGCCGTCGGCCAAGCGCACCAGCCATTGCTCGCGGCGGCCCCGCAAATGCTCCACGTCCAGGATCTCGCCCTCCACCGCTGCCTCCATACCCGGCTGCAGGCTCGCCATGGGGTGAATATGGCGGCGATCCTGGTAACGGCTGGGGAGATGGAAGAGGAGATCCTGCACCCGGCGCAGGCCCATGCGCTCCAGGCGTTCGGCCAAGGCCGGACCCACCCCGCGCAGGGCACTGATGGGGCTATCGGGCGTGAGGGGGGCACCCGCCTTCACGGCATTTCGCCCTTCCCCATGTCCCGCTCCGCCGCGCCGGACAGGACCCTAATCGGGCAGGGATTCACGCTGCGCCCACTCATCGAGAAGGGCGTCGAGATTGAGATGGTGCATGACGGCCACCTGCGCCAGCGTCTCCCGGTCGGCAATGAAACATTCGCCGCAGTGCACGCCGTGCTCCTCCAGGAGCCGCATCAGGGACGGATGCTCGCTGAGGAGCACGCGCACCGGGGTTCGCAGCAGGGCCTCCCGATTCATGCCCTAGCCCTCTTTCCCGAGAACGACGACGCCATCGATCTCCACCAGGGCCCCCCGGGGCAAACCCGCCACCTGTACCACCGCCCGGGCCGGATAGGGCGGTTCGAAAAATGCTTCCATGGCCTGATTGACCGCCGCAAAGTCCTGCAGATCCATGACGTAGACCTGCAGCTTGACGGCGTTTTGCAGGCTGCCGCCCGCCGCCGCGCACACCGCCTGGAGGTTGTCCAGCACGCGCCGGATCTGCAACGCAAAATCACCGCTCACCATTTGCCCCGTTGCCGGATCCAGGGGAATCTGACCCGACAGATAGAGTATGTCGTTATGCACCATGCCCTGGCTGTAGGCGCCGATGGCCTGGGGCGCGTGACTGGTATGCACCGGAACTGACATGATTGCTCCTGTTCTTTGCAAAAAGGGATGGCTGCCCTAGCCCTTGACCCGCTGTACCCGCGACACCATGGGCAAACTGCGCAAACTGCGCATGATCCGGGCCAGATGATCGCGATCATGGACATCAATGGTAAAGGTGATACCCGTATAAAGTCCATCCTGGGGCTCGATATCCACATGGTCGATATTGGAGCCATCCTCGGAGATATAGGTGGCAATGCGCGCCAGCACCCCCCGGGCGCTCTCGGCCACCACACGGATATTCACCGGAAATTCACCCTGGGCCGACGGGTCCCATTGCACATCCACCCAACGATCCCGGCGTTTGCGCCACTCGCGGATATTGTGACAATCATGGGTGTGGACCACGACCCCCTTGCCGGCGCTGATGAACCCCAGAATGGGATCACCGGGAATGGGTCGGCAGCAGCGGGCCAGGGTCACCGGCATGCCTTCGGTGCCGCGGATGAGCAGCGGCTTTTTGGCCGTTTCCTCACGCATCAGACGTGCGGGCAAAAACTGGCTCACGGCCTGCCCCAGACGGCGGGCCGTCTGCACGAGACGGCCGCGGTCCTCGCCCTCGGGGAGCAGCTTGTGGGCCACTACCAGGGGGAAAACCTCCCCCATCCCGATGGCGGCGAGGAGATTGCTTTCGCTCCCCACCTGAAAGAGCTTGAGGATGCGCTGGAAATCCGCCGGCCCCACGGCCTCCAGATTGCTCCCCAGGCTATGCAGGGCCTTGGCCAGGAGGCTGCGTCCCAGGGTCTCGGCATCACTATGCTGCATGGTCTTGAGATAGGCGCGCACACTGGCGCGGGCCTTGGCCGTCACCACAAAATCCAGCCAGCCCGGCTGAGGGTGAGCCGAGGCGGCGGTGATAACCTCCACCCGGTCGCCGTTGTTGAGCAAAGAGCGCAACGGCACATAGACATCGTTGATCTTGGCCGCCACCGCCTGATCGCCAATGTCCGTATGCACCGCGTAAGCAAAATCCACCGCGCTGGCCCCCCGCGGCATGTTCATGATCTTGCCCTTGGGGGTGAACACGTACACTTCATCGGGAAAGAGGTCGAGCTTGACGCTCTCCAGGAACTCCTGGGAATCCCCCCCTTGGGTTTGCAGCTCCAGAAGACGCTGCAGCCAGGCGCGGGCCTGCACCTCGGCATTGAGGTTCGCGCCGCCGCTCTTATACAGCCAATGGGCCGCCACCCCGGCCTCCGCCACCCGGTGCATGTCCTCGGTGCGGATCTGTACCTCCACCGGATGGCCGAAGGGCCCCAGCAGGACCGTGTGCAGGGATTGATAACCGTTGGACTTGGGAATGGCGATGTAGTCCTTGAAGCGCCCGGGAATGGGGCGATACAGACTATGGATGATGCCCAGCACCCGATAACAGGTATCCACATCCGCCACGATCACCCGAAACGCATGCAGATCGTGAACTGCGCTGAAGGGCAGGCCCTTTTTCTGCATCTTGTGATAGATACTGTAGACGTGCTTTTCACGACCGCTGACCTGCGCCTCGATCCCTTCCCGGCGCAGGCGCTCTTCCAGGGCCTGCTGGATCTTGACCACCACTTCCTTGCGGTTGCCCCGGGCGGTTTTGATGGCCTCGCTCAGGGCATGCCAGCGCTTGGGATAGAGGTGGGAAAAGGCCAATTCCTCCAGCTCGATACGAATGGCATGGATACCCAGGCGCTGGGCGATGGGGGCATAGATGTCCAGGGTCTCGCGGGAAATGCGCCGACGCTTTTCCGCCGTCATCACGCCCATGGTGCGCATGTTGTGCAGCCGGTCCGCCAGCTTGATCAAGACCACGCGGATATCCCGGGACATGGCCAGGAACATCTTGCGGAAGTTCTCGGCCTGGGCCTCTTCCCGCGTCTCGAAACGCACTTGGCCGAGTTTGCTGACCCCATCCACCAGCTCTGCCACTTCCGCCCCGAAACGCTCGGCCAGGGCTTCCTTGCTGACGTTGCAATCCTCGATGACATCGTGCAGCAAGGCCGCCTGGATCGTGAACAGATCCAGTTGCAACTCCGCCAGGATGCACGCCACGGCAACCGGATGGTGGATATACGGTTCACCGCTGCGGCGGAATTGAGCGTGGTGGCCGGCCGCCGCGAACTGATAGGCCTCGCGCGCCCGCTCCACCTCTTCCGGACCGAGATAGCGGACCAGCAATGCGCGCAAAGGGGCGCAGGGATCCTCCAGGGCCGGAGCGACGGGGGGCAGACGCAAGACCACGCCCACCCCGCCCTCCTCCCCAACCATCTCGGCCGGGGAGCGCATCAGCGCGCCATCAGGTAGCTGGTCCATCCTCTGCACCCACCTCCTCACGGCCCACGGCGCCGGGGAAACTCGCCAGCGGCGGCGGTACCTGCTGGTCCAGAATCTCCCGGCCCACCTTGCCCGCCGCCACCTCGCGCAGGGCCACGACGGTGGGCTTGTCCCGACCCGGCTCCACCTGCGCCGCCGCCCCCGAGGTCAACTGCCGGGCTCGCCGCGCCGCCACCAGGGTAAGTTCAAAACGATTATCGACATGCTCCAAACAATCTTCTACCGTTACACGTGCCATTCTAGCTTGCTCCTCAAAGACAACTGTTCACCTTAACCCAAGCCCCGGCTGCTGCGCTAGGGGGCCTTTCTCCGCAATGCCCGAGCAGACACTAAAGCCCGAGCAAGGCGCGCAGCCGCCCTTGCAACACCTGACGCTGATGCACCGCCCGCAGATGCTCGGCATGGATGACGGCCTTCAGGTCCGCCAGCGCACGGTCGAAATGGTCGTTGACGACGAGATAATCGTATTCGTCGTAGTGCAGCAACTCATCTCGGGCCGCCGCCAGCCGGCGGTGGATGACGGCGTCGCTGTCCTGGCCACGGTCCCGCAGTCGTGCCTCCAGGGCCTCCAGGGAAGGGGGCAGGATGAAGATGCTCACCGCCTGCCCCGGGAGCCGTTCGCGCACCTGCCGGGCCCCCTGCCAGTCGATCTCCAGCAGGCAGTCGATGCCCGCCAGGAGCTGGTCCTTGACCCACTGCTCGCTCGTGCCGTAGTCGTTGCCATGGACGCGCGCATGCTCCAGAAAGTCTCCGCTGTCAGCCATCCCGGCAAAGATGGCGGGGCTGACGAAGTGGTAATCCGCCCCGTCCACCTCGCCGGGCCGCGGCAGGCGCGTGGTATAGGATACCGAGTCCCGCAACCGGGACGTGGCCGCCACCAGGGCCCGCGCCAGGCTGGTCTTGCCCGCGCCGCTGGGCGCCGAAAGGATCCACAGGATACCATGGCCGCTCTGGTCCATCATGGGCGTTCATTCCACATTCTGCACCTGTTCGCGTATCTGTTCGATGAGCACCTTGAGTTCCACCGCACCCAGGCTCATGGCCGCATCACCGGCCTTGGAGGCCAGGGTGTTGGCTTCCCGATTGAGCTCCTGAATGAGGAAGTCGAGGCGCCGCCCCATGGCCTCCCGCTGCGCCAGGGTGCGCCGCACTTCCAGCAAATGGGTATCAAGTCGGTCCAGTTCCTCCGCCACATCCTGGCGCTGGAGATAAAAAACGAGCTCCTGTTCCCAACGGCTCTGCTCCACCTGCAGCGCCAGGTCCGCCAGGCGCGCCTGCAAGCGGGCGCGCAGGGCGGCCTCCAGTTCCGGCAGGTGTTCGCGCAGCGTGCGGGTCAGGGCCCCTATGGCGTCCAGGCGCTCGGTCAGGATACGCCCCAGACTCTCCCCTTCCCGCGCCCGGGCGGCCTGCAGTTCGCCCAAGGCGATGTCCAGCAGATCCAGGGTTTCCTGCTCCAAGGCCTCGGGATCGGTACCGGCAACGCTGACCATGCCCGGCCAGCGCAGCGCCTCAAAGGACGAAAAACGGGCGTCGGGCTGCTCCCAGATCTCGGCCAGTTCGGCGCCGATACCGTGCAGCTCCAGCGCCAGGGCGCTATTGAGACGCAGACCCTCCCCCGCGGCGGGCTGATAACGCAGCCAGGCATCCACCCGACCACGCGCCAGCTTCGCCTGGATGCGCGCGCGAACGGGGCCTTCCAAAGCGCCCAATCCATCGGGCAAGCGCAAACTCAGGTCCAGGAAGCGATGATTCACCGTCCGCAATTCCCAGCTCAGGACACCCCACAACCCACTGCTTTCGCGGCGCGCAAAACCCGTCATACTCCGGATCATGACTTTCTCCAAAATGGACATCATAGCGCGTTGCCATCCGGCAAAGAACCACCTGCCAGCCAGAGCCGCCGCCGGTCGATATTTCGCCACGCTTCACCTTGACAGAAAGCCAATCGTGAACTAGAGCTTAATAGAAACAACCTTGGTGAATATTGCATGCCCGCGCCATCATGCCATGGCCCCCGCACCGACCGAGGGGTGGCCTGGATGCGGGAATAAGGGGAATACCAGATGACGATGAATGATCAAGACATGCTGTTTGAGTGGGATTTCTGGAAATCCCACGCCCTGGACCTGGGGGTTGCCGAAGATCTGGCCGAACTGGGGAAGAGCATCATGCGGGATGCGTACCTGGAGCGCTGGCCGGAGGAAAGCCTGGGAGAATGCGGCTGGTGGGATGATGGCTTCGGCATGCTGGCGCAGGCGCAAAAAAATCCCCAGGAAACCCGTAAACACTGGGCGGCCCTGCTGAGGCGCTATGGCCGCCGGCGCGCCGCCACCCCCTTGGCGGCGCGGTCCCGGGCGTTGCAGGCACGGCCTCGGGCGGCGGAAGAACAGCGGATCGCATGATCCAGGCGTCTTCGGTCAAGCGAAGGGGCATGCCCGTCGCGCACCCCTCCCCCCAAACGGCCCTCATCCCTACGCGATGCTCTGCGGGCAGTTGGCGGGACAGGATCAGAGGCGCAGGAGCAGCAGGTGCCAGAGGACTACGGGCAGGGAGATGGCACCCGCATAACGGCCCACCACCTGGCCCTGGCCGTTCACGAGGATGGATGTGGGCGTCAGCACTACGCCGCCCAGGGTTTGGGCGGCCCTTCCCGTCCCATCCAGCAAGAGCGGGTAATGGATCCCGTAGCGAAGCGCTGCCTGGCGTAGTACGCGCGGCGTAGTGCCCCTCACCGCCAACCCGATCACGGTGAAGTGACGGCCGCCCAGGGCCTTTTGCAGCAAATTCAACGCCGGTATCTCGGCGATGCAGGGCGGGCAGTCGGGCGACCAGAAGTTGATGAACTGCACTTGGGCGGGGGGCGGGGTGTATTGCAGGACAGCGCCCGCAGGGGTTTCCACGGTCAATGCCGGCAAGGTCCGGGGTGGCGGGCCGGAGGCGGCACCGCGCCATTGGGTGAAGGCGTAGATCCCCAGCAACAGCGCCAGCAGCACGCCCAGCTCCCGGCCCCAGCGCCATTTTCCGCCTCCCTGCGCCATCTCAGCGCGTGAGCCCCATATAGAGCATGGGGAGCTTTTCCGGCAAGCGCTCCACGTGGTCGATGACCTGATAGTTCCTGGCCCCGAAGATCCGCGACACATACTCGTCGGCGTGGGGGTCCAGGCTCAGGCAGTAGGTCGTGATCCCGTTGCGCTCCAGTTCTTCCACCGCCCGTTTGGCGTCATAACGCAGGTATTGGGGGTCGCGCACGTCGATGTCGGCGGGCTCCCCATCGGTGACGACCAGCAGCAGCTTCTTGCTCTGGCGCTGCTGCTGGAGGTAGTGGCCGGCGTGGCGGAGGGCCGTGCCCATGCGGGTGGAGAGCTTGCCCGTCATCCCCGCCAGACGCCCCATGGCCTGCTCGTCATAGGCGCTGTCAAAGTCCTTGAAGCGGTAATAGCTCACATCGTGGCGCCCGTCGGAGTGAAAGCCGTGAATGGCGAAGGGATCACCGATCCGGGACATGGCATCGGCCAGCAGGGCCGTGGCTTCGCGGGAGAGCTGCAGGATGCTGTCTGCGGAACCATAGACGCGGTCATTGGTGGATTCCGAGAGGTCCATGAGCACCAGCACCGACAGGTCCCGCACCTTGCGGATATTGCGGATATTGATGCGGGTGTCGGGCTGGTGGCCCATGCGGATATCGATCAACGCCCGGATGGCCGCCTCCAGATCGATCTCGTCCCCATCCTCCTGTTTGCGCAAACGCTGCACGCCCTGGGGCTGCAGGGCCTCGATGAGGTACTTGAGACGGCTGGACACCGGCTTGTACTTGTCCAGCACCTCCCGCACCAAGGCCGGATCACCGGCCTGGGGGCGCCGTTCCAGCACCGTCACCCAATGGGGACGGTTGACCTGGATCTGGTAATCCCATTCAGGGTAATGGAAGGGGTCGGAAACGGGCTCCCTGCCCTCCATCTGGTTATAGCTGACCCCCATGTCCTCATAGGGAAAAAGCTCCGACTGCAGGACCCAGACTTCCTGGGCGTCGTCGCCGGCCGTTTCCGTGTCGATCTCGTTGACCATCTCCATGACGTTGACGTGGCGCCGCACCTGGCTGCCGGGGAGAACCGTGGCGTCCCGCTCCCAGTCGATCTCGGCAAACTCCCAGATGTAGCGATTGTCGTCGCGGTAGGGAATATCCGGGATATCCGTGCGGGCATGATAGGGGATGTGCTCCCGCAGCAGGCTGTGGGCCAGCCGCACCCCCAGTTCCCAGGAGAGCCGGCTGTCCTGGAGGCGATCGATCTGCTCGGCGAAGGCGCTCCGCCCCTCCCGTACCCAGGGATGATCGTCGGCATAAGCGGGGTCGATGAGGGCGCGGGCCAGTCGGGCAAAGAGGTCGGCCAGACTGTTGACCGGGCCGGGAATGGCCCGGTGAAAGGGCCGCCAGATCTCGCGCAGGCCGGGGAACTCCGCCATGGCCAGGGCCTCGACGCGGGCGTCCTCCATGAGCCCGATGACCGCCATCTGCAAGGGGGTCAGGGCCTCGGCGGAAATGGCCGCATGTAGATAGGCAACATGGGCGGCGGCATGGGCGGCGGCCGCGCGATAGCGTTGCAGGCCCGTTTGCTCCTCCCAGTCGTCATAGGCATCGGGAAGATGGATGAAAAACCCCTCGATGAAAGGGCGATAACCCTCGCGGTTTTCATAATCGCCGCTGGTGGGGCGCAGGAAGAAATCCCGCCCCCAGAGGGCGCGCAGATACATGCGCAGGCGGCGCTGGATGTCGACGAAGAGGGTCCCTTTGCGCTCCTGCTGGAGCATGGCCAGAGACTCGGGGCTCTGCAGGGAAAAGTAGGCGGCCTGGCCCTCGAAATCCGTCCGCAAGGCGTGGGCCCCCCACAGTGCCCAGCGCCGCAACCCCCCCAGGGTCAGGTGGGTAAAAAGCTGGTCGAGGTTGCCCAGCATGGGCCGCAGGGCACGCGGCGCCTGGGCCAACAAACGGTCGAGGAGACCCAGATAGCCCTTGAAGAGTTCCAGGTCGGCCAAGCGGTTGGCGGCGGTGGGGCTGGTGGCGAGGACGGCCTCCAGCACCGCGCCGCTGGTCTTGGAGGACATCTTCATGATGGCATTGACCATCTCCCAGACGGCATCCTCACCCACCTCCCTGGCCACATGGGGGGCGGCGTCCAGATAGGCGCTGATCAGCGCGCTGCCCTTGCCCAGGGAGCGTAGGCCCATGGCCCCATCCAGATATTGATCCAGGCCGCGCGGACTGAAGACCCGCGCCGCCTCCTGCCAGTTGGCGCGCAACACGGCCTGGCTATCCTCGCCAAAGGCCTCCACGAGTTCTGCATACTCTTCCAAACGCTTCATGCCATTTCCCCTGTGCTTGCGGAAGCTGCCGATGGTTGGTCGGCGCGGCCCCCCGGCGGGAGAGAATCCCGCCGGCCACCACCCTGACTCAGAAGTAGGTAGTCACTGCCGCGTCCAGGGCGTCGCGCATGTCCGGATCATCGGTGATGGGCCTGACCAGGGCCACCCGGCAGGCCGCCAGGGGCTCCACGCCCTTGGCGATGAGGGAGCCGGCATAGACCAGCATGCGTGTGGAAATCCCTTCATCCAGACCATGCCCCTTGAGATTGCGGGCGCGTTCGGCGATGGAGACGAGTTTTCCGGCCACGTCACCGTTCACGCCCGTTTCATGGGCGACGATCTCCGTTTCCGTGACGTGCTCGGGGTAGTTGAAATCCAGCGCGCCAAATCGCTGCTTGGTGGACTGCTTGAGATCCTTCATCAAGCTCTGATAACCCGGGTTGTAGGAAATCACCAACTGGAAATCGGGGTGGGCATGGACCAGTTCGCCCTTCTTTTCCAGGGGCAGCATCCGCCGGTTGTCGGTAAGGGGATGGATGACCACGGTGGTATCCTGCCGCGCCTCCACCACTTCGTCGAGGTAGCAGATGGCGCCATGGCGGGCGGCCAGGGTCAGGGGGCCATCCTGCCAGCGCGTGCCCTGGGCATCGAGCAAAAAGCGTCCGACCAGATCCGAGGCGGTCATGTCTTCGTTGCAGGCGACGGTAATCAGCGGCCGCCCCAGTTTCCATGCCATGTACTCCACAAAGCGCGTCTTCCCGCAACCGGTGGGGCCCTTGAGCATCATCGGCATGCGCACGCTGTAGGCGGCTTCGTAGAGGGCCACTTCGTCACCGGTGGAACGGTAATAGGGCTCTTGGTGAATGCGGTACTGCTCCATCTTCTCGCTCATGGATTCTCCTTAGGCCATAAAAAACCCCACGCAAGGCTGCCGTGGGGAGATTTGCTTCCAGCCACGGCAAAGCGCTTAAACCGTCTTGCCCCGATAGATCACCAGCGCGGTGCCCTGGGACTGCTTGTAGTTGTCGTACCCCACCAGCCGCACATGGTTATCGGGGTTGGCCTTATGACAGGCTTCGGCCTCGGCCAGCACCTTGTCCACGTCGGTCTCGCCGAACATGGGCAGTTTCCACATGTACCAGTAGTGGTCAAAGGCGTTCTCCGGCTCGGTATGTTCAATGGCCGGATTCCAGCCCTTTTTCAGCAGATACTCCACCTGCTCGCGAATCTTCTCCTTCGACAAGGGGGGGAGATAGGAAAAAGTCTCAAACTTCCGGCTGGCCGGGTCGGAGAGACGGGATTTGTAATCATGTACTTGACTCATAAAAGCTCCTTGGCGTCCGTGTCGTTGCCCTGGCGGGACATGCCGGGCATGCCCCGCGGCGTTGTGCAGATCCGTTGCGTCGCGATGACCCTTACTTGTGGGCCACGTCGAGCTTGTCGACGGTGTCGAACTCGAACTTGATCTCTTTCCAGGTCTCCATGGCGATCTTCAGTTCGGGCGAGTGCTTGGCGGCCTCGGTGAGGATGGCCTTGCCTTCCTTCTCGATGGCCACGCCACGGTTGCGGGCCTCGACGCAGGCCTCCACGGCAACCCGGTTGGCAGCGGCGCCGGCGGCGTTGCCCCAGGGGTGGCCCAGCGTGCCGCCGCCGAACTGCAGGACCGAATCATCGCCAAAGATATTGACCAGGGCCGGCATGTGCCAGACATGGATGCCGCCGGAGGCCACCGGGAAGACGCCGGGCATGGAGCCCCAGTCCTGATCGAAGAAGATGCCGCGGCTGCGGTCCTCCTTGATAAACCGGTCACGCATGATGTCGATCCAGCCCAGGGTCGCCTCGCGGTCGCCTTCCAGCTTGCCCACCACCGTGCCCGAATGCAGATGATCACCGCCCGACAGGCGCAGGATCTTGGTCAGCACGCGGAAGTGGATACCATGGTGGGGGTTGCGGTCCAGCACGGCATGCATGGCGCGGTGGATGTGCAGGAGCAGGCCATTGTCCCGGCACCAGTTGGCCAGACCCGTGTTGGCGCAGAAACCGCCGGTGATGTAGTCGTGCATGATGATGGGCGCGCCGATCTCCTTGGCGTACTCCGCACGCTTGTACATCTCTTCGGGGGTGGGAGCGGTGACGTTCAGATAGTGGCCCTTGCGCTCCCCGGTCTCCCGTTCCGCTTTCTCGATCGCTTCCATGACGAAGTCGAAACGCTGCTTCCAGCGCATGAAGGGCTGGCTGTTGACATTTTCGTCGTCCTTGGTGAAATCCAGACCGCCACGCAACCCCTCATAGCATGCGCGACCGTAATTTTTGGCCGACAGCCCCAGCTTGGGCTTGATGGTGCAGCCCAGCAGCGGACGGCCGTACTTGTTCATGATGTCGCGTTCCACCTGGATGCCATGGGGTGGGCCGCCGCAGGTCTTGACGTAGGCGATGGGGAAGCGCACATCTTCCAGACGCAGGGCGCGCACGGCCTTGAAGCCGAAGACGTTGCCCACCAGCGAGGTGAAGACGTTGACCACCGAACCCTCTTCGAAAAGGTCGATGGGATAGGCGATGAAGGCATAGAAACAGGTATCGTCGCCGGGCACGTCCTCGATCTTGTAGGCGCGGCCCTTGTAATAGTCGAGGTCGGTGAGCAGATCGGTCCATACCGTGGTCCAGGTGCCCGTGGAGGACTCGGCGGCCACTGCGGCAGCAGCCTCTTCACGGTCCACACCTGCCTGGGGGGTGATCTTGAACACGGCCAGGAGATCGGTATCCTTGACCGCGTAATCGGGTTCCCAATAGGTGTTCCGGTAATCCTTCACACCTGCGTTGTAAGTCTTGACGGCCATCTTTGCACCTCCATGCAGTTGCCCGCGCCCGGGGACCCCGGTGCGATCGCCCATTCCCGAGGCGATGGGTAGACTATAGTCCGCCCAAATCATAAACTCTAATCAGTCTTTTTGATTTTTATGATAAGCTATCGCTGATGAGTCAACGACTGGGAAAGTCCTCAGCCAGGGGGGGCAATGCACCTTACCTTTCGCCAAATCCAGGTCTTTGCCGCCGTGGCGCGGCACCAGAGCTTTACCCGCGCCGGCCAGGAGCTGCACCTGAGCCAGCCCGCCGTATCCATGCAGATCAAGCTGATGGAGGAACAGGTGGGCTTGCCGCTCTTCGAGCAAGTCGGCCGGAAGATCTATCTCACCGAGGCCGGCCACGAACTGGCCCGCTACAGCACCGCCATCGCCCAGCAACTGGATGAGGCCGCCCAGGTCATCAATGACCTCAAGGGACTGGCAGGCGGCCACCTGCATATCGCCGTGGCGACCACCGGCGCCTATATCGCCCCCTATCTGCTCGCAGCCTTTGCACGCCTGCATCCGCAACTCAAGGTGAGCATGGATGTCACCAACCGCGAAGCCCTGCTGCATCAGTTGGCCGACAATGAAGTGGACCTGGCCATCATGGGCCGGCCACCCGAGGAATTGGCCCTGGACGCCACCGCCTTTCTGGACAACCCCCTGGTGGTCATCGCCCCGCCGGGGCATCCGTTGGCCGGGTGCTCCCGGATCCCCCTCCAGGACTTGGCGGAATACCCCTTCATCATCCGCGAAGCGGGCTCGGGGACGCGCAGCGCCGCGGAACGCTTTTTCAGCAAGGCCGGCGTGTCCCTCCAAACCAGCATGGAAATGAGCAGCCATGAAGCCATCAAGCATGCCGTGCGCGCCGGCATGGGCCTGGGCATCGCCTCCCTGCACACCATCCGCGAGGAATTGACTGCCGGGCACCTGGTCATCCTTGCCGTGCAAGGGTTACCCATTCAGCGCCACTGGTACCTGGTCCACCGTCAGGGCAAGCGCCTTTCCGCTGCTGCCCAGGCCTTCAGGGATTTTCTTCTGCAGCAAGAGGTGGCTCGCCTGCTGCCGTGAGCAGGCCGCGCAGAAGCGCATCGGGATTGGGCGGACAGCCGGAGATGCGCACATCCACGGGAAGGACCGCCTCCACCCCATCCAGCACCGCGTAACTACCGGCAAAGACCCCGCCGCAACAGGCGCAATCACCCACCGCCACCACCCGTTTGGGATGGGGCATGGCGTCGTAGGTGCTGCGCAGGGCCTCGGCCATGTGGCGGGTCACCGGACCGGTCACCAGGAGCACGTCGGCATGGCGGGGAGAGGCGGTGAAACGAAAGCCGGCATTCTCCAGGCCATAATGGGGGCCGTTCAGGGCGTTGATCTCCAGCTCGCAACCGTTGCAGGAGCCGGCATCCACCTGCCGGATCGCCAGGCTGTGGCGGAAATAACCGGGTACCCCGTCGGCGCCGGCGGAACCCGGCTTGGGCGGCGGATCGCCGACCCGGCCAAGGCGGATGATTTCTCGCAAGATACGGTACATGGGCGTTTCCTCCCGAAAACGATCGCACCCAGGGCCGGCGCTCCGGCCTAGAGGTCGTGGCCGCTGTAGTTCAGATTGAAGGACTTGTTGATCAGGGGGAAGTCGGCGACGATGTCGCGCAACACCGCCTGCTCCACGGCCGGCCAGAGGGTCCAGGACGGGTCCTGGGGATGGCAACGGGTGATGCGCCCCTTCTCCATGCGCAGCCAGAGCAAGATCTCTCCCCGCCAGCCCTCCACCCAGGCCGCTCCCACCCCATCGGCGGGAA
>NZ_RIZI01000138.1 GCF_003721225.1 Acidithiobacillus sulfuriphilus
GCTTCCATGTCACCGTGAAGGTGCGGCCGGAGGCGCTCATGCGTGCGGCCAAGGCGCGCAAAATCTCCGTGACCGTGGCCATTGCCAAGGCCGCCTCCGAGGCCTTGCGCCAACACCCCCTGGTGAATGCCGCCTACCAGCCCACCGACCGCATTGTCGAGCGGAGCCAGCATGACATCGGCATTGCCGCCACCACCGACGATGGCGGATTGGTGGTCCCCGTCCTGCGCGGGGTCGAGCAACAAGATGTGGAAGGGCTGCAGGAGCAGTGGACCAAGCTCGTGGAAAAGGCGCGCAAACGGCGCCTGAGCCCCGATGAGTACGCCCACCCGACTTTTACCATCTCCAATATGGGCATGTACGGCGTCGAACACTTTGATGCCATCGTCACGCCGGGCACTGCGGCCATCATCGCCATCGCCGCCAACGGCCCCGAGGGCATGCCCATCACCATCACCGCCGATCATCGCGTGGTCAACGGTGCCGAGGCCGCGGCCTTTTTGACGCAGCTCAAAAAGGTCATGGAAAACCCCGAAAGCTGGCTGGGCGGCAGTGGCGCTCCCGCCATCCCCGCCGGGGATTACGATGTGCAGGTGCTGGTCATCGGCGGCGGCCCCGGCGGCGAAGACTGTGCCCGCGAACTGGCGGAGAACGGGATCAAGGTGGCCATGGTCAACAACGCCCCTTTCCCCGGCGGCGAGTGCCTGTGGCGTGGCTGTATCCCCTCCAAGGCCTGGCGGGCGGCGGCGGATCGCATCCGCGATCGCGCCCATGACGCGGAGATGGGCATCCAGTTGGGGGTGCCGCAACTGGACTGGGCGCAATTGGAAAAGCATCGCCGCGGCATCCTACAGACCCGCGGCGAGATGGCCCTCAAGACCGACCAAGGCATGAAGGTTCAGGTTCTGGAAGGTTTCGCCCGCTTCACCGGCCCCCACAGCGTGGAGATCACCGGCAAGGACGCCCGGACCCTGAGCTTTGCCGCCTGCGTCATCGCCACCGGCGCGCCGGCCTTCGTGCCACCCATCCCGGGTGTCCAGGAGGCCATGGCCGCCGGAGGGGCAGTCACCTCCGATACGGTCTGGGAACTGCCAGAGCCGCCCCGGCGCCTGTGCGTCATCGGCGCCGGCGCCATCGGCATGGAGATGGCGCAGATGTTCCATGACTTTGGCGCCGAGGTGCGGGTGCTGGAGGCCCTGCCGCGGCCGGTGGGGGAGATGGAGCAGGAAGTGGCCGACCAGCTCATGAAGGCCCTAACCAAAAACAGCCCGCGCCTGGCCGTGCAGACGGGGGTGCGGGTGCAGTCCATGGCTGGTCAGCGCGGCGCCATGCAGGTGCATTATCAGGACGCGGGCGGCGACCAGCATTACGACTGCGACCTCGTCCTGGTAGCCACCGGCAAGCGCCCGGATACCAGCGCCCTCCATCTCGCAACGGCGGGCGTAGTCCTCGGAGAGCGCGGCGCCATTGCCGTGGACGAGCGCTGCCGCAGCAATCTGCCCCACATCTATGCCGTGGGCGACGTCATCGGCGGCTATATGCTGGCCCATACCGCTGGGCAGCAGGGGCGCGTGGCGGCGGCCAATCTCCTTGGCCATGGAGCGCGTTATGATGCCGCCAGGGATTGCGGGGTGACCTTCACCCGGCCCCAGTGCGCCTTTGTGGGACTCTCGGTGGAGCAGGCCAAGGCGGCGGGCATGGACGCCGCGGAGGTGAAGGCGCCCATGAGCATCGACGCCAAGGCCATGATGACGGGGGAGACCGACGGTTTCATCAAGATGGTTGCCGACAAGGCCAGCCACCGCATCGTCGGCGTGCATTTCCTGGCGGATCACGCCGATACCCTGGTGGGCGAGGCGGTGATGATGGTCAGCGCCGGTCTGACCCTGGAGCAGGTGGCCACGGCCATTCATCCCCACCCCACCCAGACCGAACTCTTCGGGGAGATGGCGCGGCGCTTGCTCTCACGGCTGCGGCGTTCGGCGCGGGCGGGAGGGCGGGGTGGCTGAGGGGCGGGATGACGAACTGCTCCCCGGGGCACTCTTGACGGGGACCCGGGGCCGGATCCTGCGTTTTTACGGCAAGATCCTGGATCTCATCGTCATCGCGCTCATCTTCGTCATGCTCCTGACCCTCTTTGCAGCGGTGGCGGGGCTGGTCTTGGATGTCTGGGCGACAGTCCTGGCCCTGCGTCAGGAAACAGCGGTGCAGAGCCTCGTCACGGATGTGCTCTCGGTCTTTGTGCTCATCGAGCTCTTCCGCACCTTTACCGATTATCTGGAATTTCATCGCATCCGTCTGCGGGTGCTCTCCGAAGTGGCCATCGTCTTCGTCTTGCGGGAGATCTTCATCGGCCTCTACGCCCACCGTATGGATCCATCCGAGATCCTCGCCATCGCTGTTCTGCTGGCGGTTTTGGTGGCGGCGCGGGTGGCGGCTGTCTATTTTGCGCCGAAGCATGCGGACATGGATTAGGCCTGCCGCAGCAGCGGCTTCCCCCAATTCCGTCATGCCCGCAAGGTCACCTTCGAGGGTTCTGGGGATCACGCCTAGCGCCTTTCCATTCTCCGCAGCTGTGCCGACTGGATCTAGCTAAAGGCACCGCAAATCTCTTCTTTCCTCGCCGCTGCCATTTTGGCGAACGATCTATCCAGGCAAAAGCTTTCCGGCCTTGCTCGTCAGGTCGTGCCCGGTGGCCGCTGGGGATATCCAGTGAAAAACCGGGGCGAGTGCGCACTTGACAAGTCTTTAGATGGTGTCTAATCTTACTAGATCTAATATTAGACTTATATTAGATAACCATCTTGCACTGGGTATGTACCCATGGAGGAAATTTCAATGGAACTCAAGAGCAGTAAGACTGCAGAAAACCTCAAGGAAGCCTTTCACGGCGAGTCCATGGCCAACCGCCGTTATCTCTACTTCGCCTCCAAGGCGGATGTCGAGGGCTATAACGATGTTTCCGCGGTATTCCGTTCCACGGCCGAGGGGGAGACCGGCCACGCCTTCGGTCATCTGGAGTATCTGGAGCAGGTGGGCGACCCGGCCACCGGCGAACCCATCGGCGATACCCAAGCCAACTTGAAAAGCTCCATTGCCGGTGAAACTTACGAATACAGCGATATGTATCCCGGCATGGCCAAGACCGCCCGCGAGGAAGGCTTCGATGAGATCGCCGACTGGTTCGAGACCCTCGCCAAGGCCGAACGTTCCCACGCCAATCGCTTCCAGAGGGCGCTGAGCGAGCTGGGCCAAGGGATCTAATCCTTTCTCCTTGTCTCCGGGGGAGCCGCACCGCGGCTTCCTCCTTTGCTGCCCAAAGGAGCATTTATGGCATCGGAACCGTCCGTCCCCCGCAATAGCAAAGCCCCTTTCCGTCACCCCATCGACTGGCGATCCCCCGAGTTTTACGACGCCGGGGCATTGGAGAAGGAGATGGACCGGGTCTTCGAAATTTGTCACAACTGCCGCCGTTGCGTCAGTCTTTGCCAGTCCTTCCCCACCCTTTTCGACCTCATCGACAACTCTCCCACCATGGAGCCCGATAGCGTTTCCAGAGCGGACTACCCCAAGGTAGTGGAGCAGTGCTATCTCTGTGACCTTTGCTTCATGACCAAGTGCCCCTACGTGCCGCCCCATGAGTGGAATGTCGATTTCCCCCATCTCATGCTGCGTGCCAAAGCGGTCAATTTCCAAAAAAATGGCGCCAGTCTGCGAGACAAGGTCCTCACCTCTACGGATCTCGTCGGCCGCATTGCCGGTATCCCGGTGCTCGTCGATGTCGTAAATCACCTGAATCGCAGCCCCAAGGTGCGTGCCGCGCTGGAGCGCAGTTTCGGCATCAGCAAGGATGCGCCATTGCCGGAGTTCCACAGCGAAACGGCCCGTCGACGCCTGGAGCGGCGAGCGGTGATTCCAGTCCCGCCCCGCGCCGGGGAGCGCACGCGCGGCAAGGTGGCCCTCTTCGCCACGTGCTATGGCAACCGTAACGTCCCGGATCTCTTGGAGGACCTGGTAGCGGTCTATGAGCACAACGGCATTGAGATGCGCCTCGTGCCCGAAGAGCACTGCTGCGGCATGCCCAAGCTGGAACTGGGGGACCTGGCGGCCGTGGCGCGGGCCAAGGCCGCCAATGTGCCGATCCTGCTGAAGATGGTGGACGCGGGCTACGACATCGTCGCCCCGGTTCCTTCCTGCGTGCTCATGTTCAAGCAAGAGTTGCCTTTGCTTTTCCCGGAAGATGAGGAAGTGCAGCGGATCAGGGAGCATATCTTCGATCCCATGGAGTACCTCTCCCAGCGGCACCGCGAGGGCCTGCTCAAAACCGATTTCAAAAACCCCTTGGGCAAGGTGGTACATCATGCCGCCTGCCACCAACGGGTACAGAATATCGGCCAACGTGCGCGGGAGGTCCTGTCCCTGGTGCCGGGCTGCGAGATCCAGGTCGTCGAGCGCTGTTCGGGCCACGATGGCACCTATACGGTGAAGGCCGAGTTTCACGAGGCGGCATGCCGTATCGGTCGGCCCGTGGCCCGGCAAATCGCCGCAGCGGAACCCCAGCACTGGGGCAGCGACTGCCCCCTCGCGGCGGAACAAATCCGCGAACTTCTGGGAGCAGGGGCTGCCGGTCCGGAAAGCCCCTGGACCTTGCTGTGCCATGCCTACGGGCTGAAGGAGGATGAGCATGGAAAAGCTGCGTCGTAAGGACCTCATGACCCTGGAGGCCTATGCCGAGGCGCGAGCCCGGCTTCGCGCCCGGATCATGGCCCATAAGAAAGATAGGCGGGTTGCCATCGGCGACCACGCGAGCCTTTATTTCGAGGATCACCTCACCATCCAATATCAGGTCCAGGAGATGTTGCGCGCCGAAAAGATCTTTGCGGCGCCAGCCATCGACGAGGAGTTGGCGGCCTACAATCCCCTTATCCCCGACGGCAGCAATTGGAAGGCTACCTTCATGCTCGAATATGCCAACAGGGAAGAGCGCCTGCGCCGTTGCCGCGAACTGGTGGGTATCGAAGACCGGGTGTGGGTGCAGGTGGGTGGTGGGGAACGCCTCTTTGCCATTGCGGATGAGGATTTGCCCAGGTCTACCGACGAGAAAACGTCTACGGTGCATTTCCTGCGCTTCGAGTTGCGGGCGGGAGAGCAAAGGGACGTGGCTGCGGGCGCGCCCATCCGGATGGGGATCGACCATGCCGGCTATCGTTGCGAAGTGATCCTGCCGGACGCGGTACGGCAGTCTTTATCCGCCGATCTCGGGTAAACCGTTCCCTCAATGACACCCCCGGAGTTGTCCGGCCCGCGGGCAGGGGCTCGTCCCTTGCCTTGACGTGGAAGCCGTAAAGCGAGCAAAATCGTCGGGTATCCACTGACCTGTGCGCCGCGCGGCGCGATGGAGCGAATAAGATGAGCACTGCAACAGAAGCCCTTTCCCCCGTTGAATCCATCCCCAGCGTCCTGACCCTGACGGTCAGTGCGGCGGAGAAGATCAAATCCCTCATCGCCGAGGAAGGCAGTGATGACCTCAAACTGCGCGTTTTTGTGACGGGCGGCGGTTGCTCTGGTTTCCAGTACGGCTTCACCTTTGACGAGAACGTCAACGAAGGTGACACCGAGGTCGAGCAGTACGGCGTGACGCTATTGGTGGACCCCATGAGCTACCAGTATCTGGCGGGTGCCGAGATCGACTACAGCGAAGGCCTGGAAGGCGCCCAGTTTGTGATCAAGAATCCCAATGCCACGACCACCTGTGGCTGCGGTTCGTCCTTTTCGGCCTGATCCCGCCCGCGGGCGATTGATCAAGGACGCCGAAGGCTAGCGATCAAGGTCGAGAACGCAGGGAAGAAGGGAGGCTTGGCCTCCCTTTTCTCGTTGGGGCGGGTTATCATCAAAAAAATAGGCAGAAGGAGGCATTATGGCCGAAGCGATCTACGCACCGGGCCTGGAGGGTGTGCCGGTAACCCACTCCGGCATTTCCCATATTGATGGCAGTGCCGGTCTCCTGGAGTATCGGGGATATGCCATCGAGGTGCTTGCCGAACATAGCAGCTATGAGGAAACGGCCTTGCTGCTGCTGGACGGCGAACTCCCCCAGGCTACGGCCCTGGCCAGTTTTGATGCCGGCCTGCGTGCCCACCGCCGGGTGAAGTACAACATCCGCGAGCTGATGAAGTATATGCCGGTGACCGGCCATCCCATGGATATGCTGCACTGCGCGGTGGCGAGCCTGGGCATGTTTTATCCGCAACAGGAACTTTCCGACGCGGAACGGGAGAATGTGCCGCACCTGGATGCCATGGCCATGCGGATCATCGCCCGCATCCCCACCATCGTCGCCATGTGGGAGCAGATGCGCTATGGCAATGACCCCATTCCCCCCAACCCGGACCTGGGCCACGCCGCCAATTTCCTCTATATGCTCAGCGGTCAGGAGCCCGATCCGGAACTGGCGCGCATCCTTGACATCTGTCTGATCCTCCATGCCGAACATACCATCAATGCCAGCACCTTTGCGGTACTGGTATCCAGTTCCACCCTGACCAACCCCTATCACGTCATCGCCGGGGCCATCGGCGCCCTGGCGGGGCCCCTGCACGGGGGGGCCAATCAGAAAGTGGTGGAGATGCTGACGGAGATCGGGTCGGTGGAGCGGGTGCCCGGCTACCTGGACGAGAAGCTGGCGCGCAAGGAAAAGATCTGGGGCTTCGGCCATCGAGTCTACAAAACCCGGGATCCCCGGGCCGGCATCCTCAAGGGCCTCATGGAACGGCTGGCGGCGCGCAGCGGGCTCAAGCATACCCGCCTCTTCGAGATTGCCCAGGCGGTGGAGCTGGCGGCGGGGGAGCGTCTGGCCAGCAAGGGGATCCACGCCAATGTGGATTTCTATTCGGGTGTGCTCTATCACGAGATGGGCATCAAGGACGACCTTTTTACGCCCATTTTCGCCATGGCCCGCTCCGCAGGCTGGCTGGCGCACTGGCGCGAGCAACTGGCCAACAATCGCATTTTCCGGCCTACGCAGGTCTATGTCGGCCGGCACGGCAAGGCCTATGTGCCACTGGCCGAGCGCGGCTGAGGACCACCCATGACCGAGATTTTGCAAAACATCCCCGCCTTGGCCACGGACCGGGTGGAACCCTTGCTGGACCTGGAGCGCCATCTCCTGGCCGAGCAGTCGCGCATCGAACTCTGGTTCCGCTGCCAATGGCAACGCACGCCGCCGCCCTTCTATGCCTCGGTGGATCTGCGTAACGCCGGGTTCAAGCTGGCGCCGGTGGATACCAACCTCTTTCCGGCGGGCTTCAACAACCTCAACCCCGATTTTTCGGCCCTCTATGTGGCCGCCATCCAGCATTACCTCAACCAGTACCATCCGGGACTGGCGCGGGTGCTGCTGATTCCGGAGAACCATACGCGCAATCTCTTTTATCTGGAGAACGTGGCGCGCCTGCGGCAACTCCTGGGCCTTTCGGGCCTGGAGGTCCGGGTGGGGAGTCTGGCGGTGACGGAGCCCGTGACCCAGGAGTTGCCATCGGGGAACAGCCTGGCCCTGGAGCCCCTCCTGCGCAGCGGCAGACGCCTTTCTCTGGCAGACTTTGATCCGGAACTGATCCTGCTCAACAACGATCTTTCCGGCGGCGTGCCGGAGATCCTGGTCGATCTGGAGCAAGTCATCCTGCCGCCACTGGCGGCGGGTTGGCGCAGCCGTCGCAAGTCGGCCCATTTCGCCCATTATCAGCAGGTGGCCGCGGAGCTGGCCGCCGTCATCGGCACCGATCCCTGGTTCATCGATCCGCTCTTTCGCCGCTGTCAGGGGATCGATTTCATGCGCTCCGAGGGGCAGGACTGCCTGGTGCGCAATGTGGATGCGGTCATTGCCGGTATTGCCGAACGCTATGCCCGCTACGGGATCACCCATCGCCCCTTTGTCATCGTCAAGGCCGACGCCGGAACCTATGGCATGGGCATCATGACGGTGTATTCCGGGGCGGAACTCTTCGAACTCAACCGCAAGGAACGCACGCGGATGGCCAAGAGCAAGGAGGGGTTGCCGGTGAGCGACGTCTTTATTCAAGAAGGGGTATACACCTTTGAAACCACGGCCCAGGGCGCGGTGGCCGAACCGGTGGTGTACATGATCGGCCAGCAGGTGCTGGGGGGCTTCTACCGGGTGCATACGGATCGGGGGATCGACGAAAATCTCAATGCCCCCGGCGCCCATTTTGAACCCATGGCCTTTGGCGAGACCTGTGTGGTGCCCTGCCAGAAGTCGCCGCCGGACGCCCCGGTCAACCGCTATTACGCCTACGGCGTCATCGCCCGCCTGGCCCTCGTGGCGGCGGCGCGGGAGGCCCGGGACTGGCGGGGGGGTGGCGTATGACCGCGCTTACGGCCGCCATCCTCATGGACCCCATCGCTGGCATCAAGATGACCAAGGACACGACCTTTGCCATGTTGCTGGCGGCCCAGGCCCGCGGCCACCGCTGCCATGTCTTTACCCTGCCGGACCTGTTCCTGCGCGATGGCCGCGCCTGGGGGCGCTTGCAGGCCGTGACCGTGCAGGATAGGGCGGGCGACCACTACCGCCTGGAGCCGGTGGGAGAGCGCCCCTTGGCGGAGATGGACGTAGTCCTCATGCGCAAGGACCCGCCGGTGGATCTGGAGTATCTCACGGCCTGTTACCTTCTGGAGCATGCCGGTACCTGGGTGGTCAACGACCCGGTGAGCCTGCGCAATGCCAACGAAAAACTCTACGCCCTGCATTTCCCGCAATTTTTACCGCCCTTGTTGGTCAGCCGCGACCTGGCCGATCTGCGCGCCTTTCTCGCCGAACATGGAGAGATCGTCGTCAAGCCCCTGTCGGCACGGGGTGGCGAAGGGGTGTTTTATCTCCATGGGCAGGACCGCAATGTGGGCAGCATCCTGGAGACGGTCACCGGGCGGGGGGCGCACTATGTCATGGCACAGCGCTATTTGCCGGCCATTCGCGAGGGCGACAAGCGCATCCTGATGGTGGCTGGCGAACCGGTCGCGGGCGCATTGTTGCGCGTGCCGGCGGCGGAGGATTTCCGCGGTAATCTGGTAGCCGGTGCCCAGGGAGTACCGGCCCCGCTGACGGAGCGGGATCGGGAGATCTGCGCCGCCATCGGCCCCCGCTTGCGGGAGGATGGACTGCTTTTCGTGGGCCTGGATGTCATAGGCGAATGGGTGACGGAAATCAATGTCACCAGTCCTACGGGAGCGCGTGAGATCCGTCAGTTTTTTGGCATTGATGCGGCGGAGTTGCTGTGGCAGTCCCTCGAAAGAGGGGTGCAGGCGCGGCGTGGGAGCGCGGGCCACTGAGGGGAAGGCGGCGATGCGCCGGCTGGCCGTCTGGCAAAGAATCCGGCGCCCGGCGGGCGCCTGGGCATCCGCAGGCCACTACCTCGATGACCTTTTCCCCTGGCTTTTGCTGTCGTTGTTGCTGAATGCCTTATGCTGGTGGCCATGGGTAGCGCAGGGACCGCCACGCCCCCGGCCGGGCGTGCTGTCCATGGTGGAGATTGAACTGGTCAGATCTGCGCAGACGGCGGCACCCAAAGTGGCGCCGGCCCAGCCAGCGGCCCGGATCCGGCTCATGATCTCGCCGGTGGATGGTCTGGGGCAACGGGAAAGGCGTGCGCGGCCTTCCGCGGAGATCCAAAAGGATGTCTATACGGCGTACATCCGCACCTGGCAGCAACACGTCCTCGATTACGCCGCCCGTCACGTCTTCGGCAAGGGCCATGGGGCGCTGCCCAAAGGCCGAATCGTCGTGGCGGCGACCATCGCCGGGGACGGCCGCGTGCTGAGCGTGGAAATCGTCCAGGGACAGGACGATCCCGCCCTCGTGGCCGCCGTGCGCCGCATCATTGTTGCGGCGGCGCCCTATCCCCCCCTGCCGGCGGCGTTACGGCGCCAAGGCTCGACCCTGCGCATCGTGCGCACCTGGAATTTCGACTGATTCTCCGGAAAAGCGCACACCCCCATGGCCGGTGCCTCAACGGGTCGCGGCCATGGGCCGCTCCTACGGGGTTGCGCGCCATGGCCTCATGAACCCGCATGGCCCTCGGCGCGGAAACATGCTTCAATAACATTATCATTTTGACCATCATTCCTGGAGCAGTATGTCTTTTCAGTCCCTTAAAAACCATCTTCTCATCGCCATGCCGGGTCTGCACGACGGCCTCTTCGATCGCACCGTCATCGTGATTTGCGAGCATACCGAAGAGGGCGCCATGGGCATTGTGATCAATCGCCTGCTCGACCTGACCCTGGCGGATGCCTTGCGGGCGGTGGACATCGTGCCGGGGGAGGAGATGATCAATCAAGGGGTGTACTGGGGCGGGCCGGTCCAGGAGCAAAATGGCTTCATCCTGCATACCCCGGCCGGGGTCTGGCAGTCCAGCCTCGCCGTCAGCGCCGATCTGGTCTTGACCACCTCGCCGGATTTGTTGACGGCCATCGCCCAGCATGAGGGGCCGGACCGATTTTTGCTGGCCTTGGGCTACGCAGGCTGGGGAGCGGGGCAGTTGGAGGTGGAGATCAAGGACAATGCCTGGCTGCATGGCCCGGCCGACCCCGTGGTCATTTTCGATCTGGCGGCGGGGGAGCGTTGGCAAGCCGCCGCTCGCCTGATCGGGGTCGATATGCGTCTGCTCAGCGGGGCCGCTGGACATGCCTGAAGGGGGGCCGGCCATCGGTCTCGATTTTGGCGCCCGGCGCATCGGTATTGCGGTTTTGGGGGAAATGGGCCTGGCGCCCCAGGGGCTGGCCACGCTGCACAATGGTCCCGGCGGCCCCGACTGGATGACCCTCGACCGGATCGTCGGTGACTGGAAGCCTGCTTGCCTGGTGCTGGGTCTGCCCCTCCGCATGGATGGTTCCGAAGGTCCCATGGCAGCGGTCGTCCGCCGCTTCGGTGCGCAGTTGCAGCGCCGCTACGGATTGCCCCTGCACTGGGTGGACGAACGGCTCAGCAGCCATGCGGCGGCCCTGGCCTTGCGGGGCTGTGACCTGTCAGCGAAAAAGCGCAGGCGGGTCCTGGACCAGGCCGCCGCCTGCGAAATTTTATCGACCTTTCTCGAAGGGGGGAGACCGTGATGAGCACCAAGCCCGGCTGGGATGTGGAGCCTTTGTTGGACGCGATGATGCGCAGTTTGGCGCCGTGGTGCCAGGAAGCGGAAACGGGCATGATCGGCATCTACACCGGCGGCGCCTGGATCGCCCGGCGCCTGCATGCCGCCATGGGTCTGGACCTGCCCCTGGGGGAAGTGGACATCTCCTTTTACCGGGACGACTTCAGCCATATCGGTCTGCACCCGCAGGTGCGGGCTTCCCATATCCCCTTTGACGTGGATGGCCGGCAGATCATTCTGGTGGATGATGTCTGCTATACCGGGCGCACGGTTCGGGCGGCCATGAACGAGATCTTCGACTACGGGCGGCCGGCGCGGATCATCCTCGCGGTGCTGGTGGACCGGGGCGGCCGTGAACTCCCCATCCAGCCCGACGTGGCCGCCCTGCGTCTCACCCCCGTCCCCGGCGAGGCCATCAAGCTCACCGGGCCGGAACCCCTGTGTCTGGAATTGCGCCAAGTGGAGGGCCGCCCATGAGGAAGGCCCTGCATTTTGGGGATGCCGGCACCCAGCACGGCGCAGATGGCCGGCTACGTCATCTGCTCAGCATGGAGGGCCTGCGCGACAGGGAGATCCTCCACATCCTCGATACCGCCGAGTCCTTCCTGGAGATCGGTCAGCGGGTCATCAAGAAGACCCCTACCCTGCGGGGCCGGACCATCGTCAATCTTTTCTTCGAAAACAGTACCCGTACCCGCAGCACCTTCGAGTTGGCCGCCAAACGCCTCTCCGCGGATGTCCTCAATATTGCCGTGAGCACCAGCAGCCAGAGCAAGGGGGAATCTCTCCTCGATACGGTGGACAACCTGCGGGCCATGCATGTGGATGGTTTTGTCATCCGCCATCCCGAGGCGGGAGCGGCCCATCAGGTGGCGCGCCATGTGGGCGGCGAGGCTTTGGTCATCAATGCGGGGGATGGGCAGCACGCCCATCCCACCCAAGCCCTGCTGGATGTCTTTACCATCCGTCATTATCGCGGACCCATGGAGAATCTGGTGGTGGCCATCGTCGGCGACGTGCTGCATTCCCGGGTGGCGCGCTCACAGATCTACGCCCTCTCCATCCTCGGTTGCCCGGAGATCCGGGTCATCGGGCCGCGTACCCTGGTGCCGGCGGAGCTCAGCGCCCTGGGGGTGCATGTCTATCATGACCTGGATGCGGGCTTGCAGGGGGCGGACGTGGTCTGTGCCCTGCGTTTGCAACGGGAACGCATGGAGGCCCATCGTCTGCCCAGCCTCGACGAATATCACCGGCGCTTCGGCCTCACCAGTCAGCGCCTGGAAAAGGCCGCCCCCGGCGCCCTCGTGCTCCATCCCGGCCCCATCAACCGGGGGGTGGAAATTGCCTCGGAGCTGGCCGATGGGCCGCAATCGGTCATTCTTGCCCAGGTGACCCATGGCTTGGCCGTGCGCATGGCGGTGCTCACCCTTCTGGCCGGGGCCCTGGGCGGGGAGGAGGAGTGATGCGACGATTGCTGCGCGGCGCCCATATCATCGACCCGGCGACGGGTTTCGATGCCGTCGCCGACCTTGCCATTGCCGGTGGGCGGATCCTCGCCCGCGGGCAGATCCCTGGGGATTTCATGGCCGAAGAGGTGTTGGACGGCAGCGGGCTCGTGGCCTGTCCCGGCTTGGTGGAGATGGCCCTCCAGGCCCATACGCCGGGCCACGGCCGGGATGGGGATCTGGCTTCGGAACTGCGCGCCGCCGTGGCCGGTGGCGTGGTGCATGTCGCCTTGAGCCCCGATACGGATCCCTGCGCCGATACGGCCGGGGTGATCCACCAGCAACGCGCCATGGCCGCCGCCCTGGGCCTGGCCAAGGTCTACCCCACCGGGGCCCTGACCCGGCAATTGGCGGGCGAGGCCCTGAGCGAGATGGCCACTCTGCAGGAGGCCGGCGCCGTGGCCTTCAGCCAGGGCGGCCGCGCCGTGAGCAACGGCGCGTTGCTGCGTCTGGCCCTGGCCTATGCCGCCGACTTTGCCTTGCCCGTCCTGCTGCACAGCGAAGACGCCCTCCTGGCGGCCGACGGTGTCATGCATGAGGGCGCCCTGAGCGTGCGCCTGGGCTTGGCGGGGCGCACGGCCATCGCCGAGCAGGTGGGGGTGATGCGCGATCTGGCCATTGCGCAGTTGGTGGATTGCCCCGTTCATCTGCGCCACCTCAGCACCATGGCGGCCCTGGATGCGGTACAGGCCGCCCGCCGGCGGGGCCAGCAGCTAACGGCGGACGTCAGCGTCCACCATTTGCTGCTGACGGAGCAGGATGTGGGTCTTTTCAACACCCGCGCCAAGGTCCTGCCGCCGTTGCGCCCCGGCGGCGAGCGGGGTGCCTTGCGCCAGGCGCTGGCCCAAGGTCAGATCGATGTCATCAGCAGCGATCACTGTCCCTGGGGTGTGGATCGGATGGGTCAGACCTTTGCCCAGGCGCCCTTTGGCATCGCCGCCGTAGAGCTGCTCCTGCCCCTGACCCTGCGCCTGGTGGACGAAGGCGTGGTGGATCTGGCGACGGCCATCGGACTGTTGACGACAGGGCCGGCCCGGGCCTTGGGCCTGCCCACGCCCAGCCTGGCGCCCGGGGCCCCCGCCGATCTCTGCATTTTTGCTGCCGACCAATATTTTGTGGTGGATCCCCGGCAGTTGGTGTCACGAGGGAAGAATCTGCCCTATGGGCAATGGGAGTTGCGCGGCAAGGTGCGCTATACCCTGGTGGACGGGCATCTGGTGTATCGGGCCTGAAGGGACGGAATGACGGTATTGGCGGGAGCGGATCTTGCCGAGGGCCGGGAAGCGGTCACTGCCGAATCCCGGCTCCGGCTGTTTCCCCCTCGGCAGGAGCGGTCAGTCCTTTTCCTCCGGGGTGCGGAAGCTGCGTTCGGCATCCGCCATTTCCTCTTCCGCCGTGCGGGCCGGACCTTCTTCCGGCGCGGCCTCCCCGGCCGGGGATTGCGGCAGCCGGGCGGCGAAAAACAGGCCAATCTCAAAAAGCAGGTACATGGGGATCAGCAGCATGATCATCGACAACACATCGGGCGGGCTGAGCACAGCGGCGGCCACGGCGCAGATCAGAAAGGCATAGCGGCGACCGTTGCGGAGCGTTTCCACCTGGAGGATGCCGATGCGTGTCAACACGATGATGAGAATGGGGATCTGGAATGCCAGACCGAAGGCCAGGGAAAATTTGACAATCAGCGAGAGATAGTTGCTGACCTGGGGCATGGCGGTAATGTCGCCGCCGGAGAAACTCACGAAAAATTTGAATGCGGCAGGAAAGACCAGGAAATAGGCAAAGAGCATCCCGCCTACAAACAAGAAAACCGAGGCGAAAATCAACGGGAAAAAGGCCCGCTGTTCGTGTTCATAGAGTCCTGGCGCAATAAAGGCCCAAAACTGGTAAAGCACGATGGGCAATGCCAGGACAAAGCCCGATAACAAGGACAGCTTGACATAGGTCAGGAAGACCTCGGGGAGGCTGGTATAGATGAGATGGCTTCCCGCCGGCAAAACCCGGATCAGGGGTGCCGCAAGGATATCGTAAATGCTTCGGGAAAAGGGGTAGGACAGTAAAAACCCGATAAAGACGGCCAGTACGGCAAAAAGAACGCGCCTGCGCAATTCCAGCAGGTGACCAATGAAGGTGTTTTCCCCAAGTTTATCCAAGTTGCCAACCGTCCCTGAAAATGCTTATCCGATGAAATGGTCCGGCAAAGCTGGATCCGGCCGTTGGCAGCGGGGTTTTTTGCTCGGGCGGCCAGTGCCTTTTGTTCCATGGCTCATTCCGCTGGCGTTTGAAAACCCGCCCTGCGGGTTCGGACAGTGCGCCTGCCCTACGCTCGAAATGACGGGAGACGGCGCGGACCGAGTCGCGGCAAAACACCTCCGCCAACTGCCGAATCAAGGCTCAATGAAGGCGTTCTTCGATGGGCGCTGTGGGCGACGGCGCAGCTACCCCCTCACTCTGGACGGCAGGCAGCGCGCTTTCACCGCTCGTGCTCGGCGGCGGAGGGATTTCCTCGGAAGGCTGTGGCGCGGGCGTTGGGGCGAGCAGATCTTCGTTGGCCAGATTACGGAGTTTATCGGCCTCGCGGCGCAAGTCATCCAGCAGCAACTGCTGCTCCACTTCCGCACGCACGCCGGTCAGGGTGCGTCGCAGGACCCCATACCAGCGCCCTGCCGTTCGCGCCATTTCCGGCATTTTATCGGGTCCGACCACCAGCAGGGCAATGACCGCCAGGACCACGAGTTCGCCAAAGCTGAAATCAAACATGAGCGCCGGACTAATCAGCGTTTGACGGATTCATGCTCGCTGCTTTTGACTTCCGCATCAATGGTGTGCCCTAAGGACTCCTTTTTGTCCTCTTCCTCCTTCACCGCCGAGCGAAAGCTCTTGATGGCAGAGCCCAGGTCGGAACCCACGTTGCGCAGCTTGGTCGTACCAAAAAGAGCTACCACAATCAATAAAATAATGACTAGATGCCAAATGCTTAATCCACCCATGATCAATCTCCTTACCCGGCAAGGGTTAACAATCGGACCATAGGGGATGGCAAAGGTTGCGTCAAGCGGCGGGTGCAGCTTGGCGGGCTGCCTTTTCGGCCAAACCCGACAAACCCTCCCGACGCGCCAGTTCCCCCAGGACAAGATCGATATGCAATCCCTGTTCCTCCAGGGCGATCATGAGGTGAAAGACGAGGTCGGCCGCCTCCGCAACGATAGGCGCCGCCTCCCGGTTCTTGCAGGCAATGAGGAACTCGGCGGCCTCCTCGCCCACCTTCTTGAGGATACGGTCCTGGCCGCTGTGGAGCAGTTGCGCCACATAGGACTGGCCCGGATCGGCCCCACGCCGCGCTTGAATGGTGGCTTGCAGGGATTGGAGGATGCTCCCTGCCGGCGGCGCCTGGTGCTGCCAGCCGCCGGCACCGGGATTGCCGAGGAAAAAGCAGGTCTGCTCGCCGGTGTGGCAGGCTGGTCCCTCCTGAATCACGCGCAGGAGGATGGTGTCGCCGTCGCAGTCCAGACGCAGCTCCACCAGGCGCTGATAGTGGCCGGAGCTCTCTCCCTTGCGCCATAGGCCCTGGCGGGAACGGGACCAGTAGGTGCCGAGACCGTCACGCAGGGTGGCGATGAGGGCCTCGGCATTCATCCAGGCGAGCATGAGCACCTGGCCGGTGCGGGCGTCCTGGGCGATGGCGGGAACGAGGCCGTCGCTGTTCCAGCGCACGGCCTGAAGGATGGCGCTGCTGTCCGCGGCGGCAGGATTCATGGGTGTGCCCCCGCCGTCTGGCGCACGGCGATCCCCTGAGCTGCGAGATAGGCCTTCACCTCGGGGATGCGGAACTGGCCGAAGTGGAAGACGCTGGCGGCGAGGACCGCATCGGCGTGGCCCTCGCGCACACCCGCGGCGAAATGTTCCAGAGCCCCCACGCCCCCGGAGGCGATGACGGGAACGGGGACGGCGGCGGCTACGGCGGCGGTAAGGTCGATGTCGAAGCCTACTCCCGTGCCGTCCCGGTCCATGCTGGTGAGGAGGATCTCGCCGGCGCCATATTCGGCCATGCGCTGGGCCCAGGCGACGGCGTCCAGGCCGGTGGGCTTGCGGCCACCGTGGGTGAAGACTTCCCAATGGTCGTCCACGCGCTTGGCGTCGATGGCCACGACAATACAGGAATTGCCGAAGCGCCGCGCCGCCGCCCGCACCAGTTCGGGGTCGCGCACGGCGGCACTGTTGATGCTTACCTTGTCTGCACCCGCCAGCAGCAGTGTGCGAATGTCTTCGACACTGCGTACTCCGCCGCCTACCGTCAGGGGGATGAAGACCTGGGCGGCCACCGCGGACACCACGTCGGCGAGGGTGCCGCGTTCCTCGTAGCTGGCGGAGATGTCGAGAAAGGTGATCTCGTCGGCGCCTTCGTCGTTGTAGCGCTTGGCCACCTCCACCGGATCGCCGGCATCGCGCAGGGCGACGAACTGCACACCCTTCACCACGCGCCCGTGGTCGATGTCCAGACAGGGAATGATGCGTTTGGCGAGCATCTAGGCCTCGGCCAGGGCGCGGGCCTGGGCGAAGTCCAGGGTCCCTTCATAAATGGCGCGACCGGTGATGGCGCCAATGATACCGTCCTCTTCGACGGCCTTGAGGGCCATGACCTGCTCCAGGTTGGCAATGCCGCCCGAGGCGATGACGGGTACGCGCACCGCTTGGGCCAGGGCCCGGGTGGCCTCGATGTTGGGGCCGCTCAACATGCCGTCGCGGCTGATGTCGGTGTAGATGATGGCTTCTATGCCCTCTTGGGCGAAGTGCCGGGCCAGATCGATGGGGTCATGGCGGGAGAGCTTGGACCAGCCCTCGGTGGCCACCTTGCCGTCCCGGGCGTCGAGGCCCACCATGATATGGCCGGGGAAGGCCAGCGCCGCATCGGTGACAAAACCGGGGTTGCGTACCGCCTGGGTGCCGATGATGACATAGCGCACGCCCGCCTGCAGGTAGGCATCGATCTGTTCTTCGCTGCGGATGCCGCCCCCCACCTGGATCTCCAGGTCCGGGAAGGCTTCGACGATGGCGCCGATGACCCGTGCGTTGACCGGCGTGCCCTGCACGGCACCGTCCAGATCCACCACATGCAGCCGTTTGGCCCCGGCGTCCACCCAGCGTTGGGCCGTGGCGATGGGATCATCGGAAAAAACGGTGTCCTCGTCCATTCGCCCCTGGCGCAGACGCACACAATTTCCGCCTTTGAGGTCAATGGCCGGAATCAACAGCATGACAACTCCTCCCTAATCATCAGATGCCGCAAGCAGGACCGCCACCGCCGTCCCAAGCCAGAAAATTACCGAGCAAGCGCAGTCCCGCCTCGCCACTTTTTTCGGGATGGCATTGCAGGGCGAAGAGATTATCCACGGCCACGGCGGCGCAAAAAGGAAAGCCATAGTCGGCAAAGGCCGCCAGGAGTTCCGGGTTGGCCGGTTCGACATAAAAGGAGTGGACGAAATAGAAATGGGCATCCTGGGGAATGCCGGCGAAAAGCGGATGGGCCACCAGTTGGTGCAGCTCGTTCCAGCCCATGTGCGGTACCTTGAGGGGGCGCCCGTCGCGGTCCCGCATGGCCCCGGGCGGGAAGGCGAGCACCCGCCCGGGCAGCAACCCCAGCCCCGCGTGCGCGCCGTGCTCCTCACTGGACTCCATGAGCAACTGCATGCCCAGGCAGATACCGAGAAAGGGCCGGGTCTGGGCGGCTACGCGCACGAAGTCCGTCAACTCCCGCGCCTCCAGGGCGGCCATGCAGTCGCCAAAGGCGCCGACGCCGGGGAAGATGATGCGGTCGGTACCGGCCAGGACTTCGGCGCGATCGCTGACCACGGCGCTGGCACCCAGATGTTCCACGGCCTTGGCGACGGAGTAGAGATTACCCATGCCATAGTCGATGATGCCGACCCGCGTTGCCCCAGGCCTCATAGACAGCCCTTGGTGCTGGGTATCACGCCGGCGGCCCGGGCATCGGGGGTCACGGCCATACGCAGGGCGCGACCGCAGGCCTTGAAGATGGTCTCGGCAATGTGATGGGCATTGCGCCCGCGCAGGTTGTCGATGTGCATGGTGATCTGGGCGTGATTGACAAAGCCCTGAAAGAATTCATAGAAAAGATCCACGTCAAAGCCCCCCACCTGGGCGCGGGGAAAGTCGACCGCATAGACCAGGCCCGGTCGGCCGGAAAGATCGACCACCACCCGCGAGAGGGCTTCATCCAGGGGGACATAGGCATGGCCATAGCGAAGGATGCCGGCCTTGTCGCCGACGGCCCGGGCAAAGGTCTGACCGAGGGTGATGCCGATGTCTTCGACGCTATGGTGGGCGTCGATTTCCAGATCCCCCTGGGCGCGGATCTGCAGGTCGAAGAGGCCGTGACGGGCTACCTGCTGCAGCATGTGGTCGAGGAAGGGCAGCCCGGTATGGAGGTCGGCGTGGCCTTCGCCGTCCAGGCTGAGGGCGACAAAGACCTGTGTTTCCAGGGTATCCCGTTGTTGTTCCGCTTGGCGCTGATTCACCGCAATGACTCCAGGACCGCCAGAAAGCGGTCGTTTTCCTCGGGTTTGCCGACACTCACCCGTAAATAGTCGCTGAGGAGGGGATGTCCTGTAAAGGCCTTGATGAGCACGCCGCCGGCCTTGAGCCCGGTGAAGATGGCGCTGGCCCGGCCGGGTGCCCGGAAGAGCAGGAAATTCGCGGCACTGGGCCAGACGGGGAAGCCCATGGCCAGCAGGGCACGGTAAAGACGCTCGCGCTCGGCGCGGATCCGTTCCGCCTGCTCTGCCAGGAGCGCTGCGTGGCGCAGGTAGAAACCGGCACTGAGTTGGGTCAGCACATTGATGTTGTAGGGCAGGCGCAGCTTGTCGAGTTCGTTGATCCAGGCCGCAGGGCCCGCCAGGAAGCCCAGACGCAGGCCCGCCAGCCCTTCCTTGGAAAGGGTGCGCAACAGGAGCAGGTTGGGGCTGTGGCCCAAGCGGTCGGCAAAACTCACTTGGCTGAAGGGATGATAGGCCTCGTCCACCACCACCAGTCCCGGCGCCTGGGCGATGATGGCCTCCATATCGCTCGTGGCAAAGAGCGTCCCGCTGGGGTTGTTGGGCCAGTCGAGGAAGATCAGCGCCGGCTGATGGGTCCTGATGGCCTGCAGGAAGGCCGGGAGATCGAGTTGAAAATCCTGATCCAGCGGGAC
>NZ_RIZI01000139.1 GCF_003721225.1 Acidithiobacillus sulfuriphilus
GCGGAAGGGGCTGGTGCGGATGAAGACCGTCACCAGCCCCGTCTCCTGCCCCGCCGTGCGCAGCCGCTCGCCCGCACGGGCCACAAAAAGCGTCAGCGCCTCGCGCAGTTCCGCAATCCCTTCCACCGGAAGCCCGAAAGAGCGCGTGCTTTGGATCTGCTGGCGGGGCGTGGCCAACCCCTCGACGGCGAGACACGCTTCGCCCTGCAACTCCCTCCGGATGCGGGGAACGGTGACCCCGAAGCGCCGGCGCAGGAAACCCGGGTCCATGCGCATAAACTCCGCCACCGTGCGTACCCCCTGGGCTTCCAGGACGGCGGCGCTACGGGCGCCAATGCCCCACACCTCGCCGACGGGCGTCTCATCCAGCAGCCGTGCCTGCGCTGCGGCGGGCAGGGCATCCGAGGCGCAGACGCCCTCCATCTCCGGGCGTTTCTTGGCGCAGTGATTGGCGAGCTTGGCCAGGGTCTTGGTGGACGCGAAGCCGACCGAGACGTGCAGGCCCAACCAGCGGCGCACCCGCCGACGCATATCTTGCCCCAGGACGGCGTAATCCGCTGAAATACCCCGCAAGTCCAGGAAGCACTCATCAATGCTGTACACCTCCTGCATAGGACTATCCGCCGCCAGCACGCCCATGAGCCGGCGGGAAAGGTCCGCGTAGAGCGCGTAAATGGAAGACAGGACGGTCACGCCATGGCGTTGGGCCAGTTCCCTCCACTGGAAGAAGGGTTGCCCCATCCGGATGCCCAAGGCCTTGGCCTCGTTGGAGCGGGCCACCACGCAGCCATCGTTATTGGAAAGCACGACCACAGGGCGCCCTTCCAGTGCCGGATTGAAAATCCGCTCGCAGGAGACGTAGAAATTGTTGGCGTCCACCAGGGCGATGGTCACGGATTTCCTCGCAGCCGGTGGAGCACGAAGGTCACCACGCCCCAGATCACCAGATCCTGATCCGGCCCCGCCGGGATGGGCGCGTACTCCGGGTTCCCCGGGACGAGGACGATCCCGCCGCCCTGGCGCGTCAAGCGTTTGACCGTCAACTCGCCGTCCATCGCCGCGATGACCACGTCACCGGATTTGGGCTTGAGGCTGCGTTCGACGACGGCGAGGTCGCCGTCGAGAATGCCCAGGTCCATCATGGAGCGCCCGGAGACCCGCAGGAAGAAGGTCGCCTCGGGATGTGGAATGCAATGACGGTTCAGATCAAGCCGGGTTTCCAGGTAGTCATCGGCGGGGGAGGGGAAGCCGGCGGGAATCCGGGACAGGAACAGTGGAAACGACCCGTCCGGCGCATCGGGGTCCGGGCGCAGGACCGTGAGACCCGCGCGGGCCAGTTTTTCCATAAGGTCCACAGGCAAAGGCATGGCTGGCTACCGGTAGTGAATGGGCTGTCCCGGCCCCTTAAAAGATACTGTTGATGAGGTCGTCGCCAATGCCGAATCCGGCGCCCATCATCAGCGCCTGCGCGAAGCCGGAATGTGCCAGTCCGCCCAGAAAGCCGCCAGCACCTGCTTGCTGCTGCCCAAAGCCCTGAACCTGCGGCGTCTGGGCGACCTGGTTCTGGATGGCCTGATGCACCGCCTGCATAACCGCCATGGCCTGGATGGCCTGGGCGACACCCCGGGTTTCGGCTTGCAACTGCTGGTAGCTTTGGTCGATGGTCTGGATATCCATGATGAGATTCTCCTTGCGATCCTGTGTGGTTGTGGCTGGTTTCCAGACGCTTGACAACGGTCTCTTCGCCTGGATTCCCGGCATCCGCCAAGCAGGCTGGGCGTGCCGGCACCGCATCCTATCGTACAGCCAACCACCGCCTCCCGCCATTCCTTGCCAGGCGACAAGCCGCCATTGTCACCGCCTTTGCCATGCCGATGCACAGCCCTGGCCGATTAGCGTCAGGCGTGCGCAAAATTTGGTGTCCGATCTCTACAGATAGTATCTAGCGATCTTTATTTTTTGATCTATTTAGATCGGCGCGCAAAATGATCTCACCGGCAAGCAGGCCTACAGGCCTCTTGGATAAGGGAAAAACGCGGCATTTGCCGGCACATACCGCCGTGGGAACCGGGGGCTGGTGGGGAGCCGTTCACGCGTTGACAATACGATCAGGATGGTTCTGATCGTATTTGTGTTTTGCGCTCCACACGCTCGCGGCATCGTGGGGTTGCGCGCTTCCCGTGCGCCACCGAGAATCGCCTCATCGTGGTGGGACCACCAGGTCACTTCCAGGCAACCTCTGGTGATTCAAGGCATTTGCCGCAGACGACAAGCTCTGGAATTGCCGTATGCGAGTACCGCCAGGCTACTGTCAGGCAACTTATACCCCAAAACCAAACTGCGTCGTTTGCCGTCACGATACCTGCAGATTATCTCCAGAATAGCCACCTAAATGCCTTATCGCCAACGATCAAAACACGATCAAAATAGCGTTTGGTGCAGGTTTGAAAAAAGCGTTATGGTGGCCACCAATGAATAAGGAGCAAAATATTCAATCTTTCGCCATCACGAGGATATCATGCCTGAAAATCTGGGAAATCTGACCATACTGCCGCAAATAGAAGACCTGCTCTATCCGCTCAAGCCGGAGGAACTGGCCAATTTGGAGGCCAGCATCAAACGGGATGGGATGCGCGAGCCGCTCAGCCTTTGGGAGCGGGACGGCGAAACCATCCTGGTGGACGGGCACAATCGCTACGCGATCGCGCAACGGCACGGGATCCCCTATCAGACCGTCACGCTGCAGTTCAGCAGTCTGGACGATGCGCTGGACTGGGTGGACAAAAACCAACTCGGTCGCCGCAATCTGACCGACGAGAAACGCGCCACGACCATCGGCCGGGTATACCAGCGGATGCGGGATTTGCGCGGCGCCGCTCGGGCCAGAGGCGGGGACGGCGAGAACGAGCCGGGGGGTCAGCCAGGCAAACGCTTGGCGGATACGGTCGCCGACGCATGGCGGATCGGATCAGGGACCGTCAAGCGCTCCAGCGACTTCGCCACCGCCATCGAGCGGCTCAAGGGCCTGGGGGAGGCGGGAACCGCCGCCGCCTCGCGGATTCTGGCTGGCGATGTGAAAGACGCGCTGACGGAACTGCCGAAAATCCTCAAAACCCATCCGGACGCCATGCCGTTGCTGGCGGACCGGATCCGGGATGGCGCGGCGAAGGTCAAGGACGCGGTCAAGGACTATCTGGCGATGAACCTGGGTGCGGAAGGCCCAGCCGGTGAGGAAGGAAGGGGGGCGGCGGCTTCATCGGCGCGCGGGAAGGTGGGGCCAAGGACCCGGTATCCCGGGATCTGGCGGAAGGGGCTGGTGTCTCTCCGAATCTGGACGCCATGACCGATATCGGCACCGACGAGTTGTCCGGGTTGTCCATCCCCACCGTGATGCCTCCCGCCAATGTGAGCCAGTTGGAGGTCCAGGCGAATCTGATGTACTCCTTCTCCCAGCTCCGTCCGCTGTTGTCTCACGAACCCCGGCAAACCTGGCGGGAACTTCCCCAATATGTCCGCAAGGACGTGGGCCAGGACCTGGATGCCATCGCGGACTGGCTCGGCGTCTTCGCCGCGGAAGCGATGTCCGGGACCGGCGAATAGACGCGCCGTCAAAGCGGAGGACCCCCCAATGGCGAAACAGCACGAAATGGTGATATCACCCGGCCTTTTGACTCCGGTGTCCCGCCCCATGGATATGGCGACATTGCGGCAGGACGCCTTCAAGCTGAATCTTTCCTATCTGCTGCTGGCCCGCGATTTGGCGCGGCAAAACATGGCGCTGGCGGTCAAGGTGTTCCGACTCCAGGAAGACGTGCTCCAG
This sequence comes from Acidithiobacillus sulfuriphilus, assembly GCF_003721225.1. Taxonomy (GTDB): domain Bacteria; phylum Pseudomonadota; class Gammaproteobacteria; order Acidithiobacillales; family Acidithiobacillaceae; genus Acidithiobacillus_B; species Acidithiobacillus_B sulfuriphilus. The sequence continues at coordinate 3,821 of NZ_RIZI01000139.1, forward strand.
GTCATCGCCAGCGCGCCGCCCAGTTACTCTCCCTGGCGGCGCAGGCCATCTCCTGGAACCCGGTGATGAAGCCGGCCATTCCGGACAGCGCCTGGCATATGGTGGCCGCCGTCATGAACGGCGGCGCCAACGCCAAGGACGTGGCGGCCTATCTGGCGGACGTGGTGTTGCGGTGAGGGCCGAGCCATGACCGGGAAAAGGGGATGGCGGTTGTCCGATGGGTATGAATCCATCGAAAAGCTGGAAGTGGCCGCCTTGTTGATCGCCGGCGGTGTTCGCCCCACCAATGTGGAAGCGGTGACCAAGGTGTGCAAGCACCGTCTGGGTTCCTTGTGGAAGGAAATGCACGGGCACCCGGCCAAGGGCCAGACACCGGCATTCGCGTATACCTTTTTGCGCTCCGGGCATCTGGCGAAACAGGCTGGATTGTTCATTCAGTGCTTCCTGCTGACGGTCCACCAGGTGAAGCACACGGAAATCAGCCGGGATGACCCGAAATTGTTTTTGAGCGCCTTCGGGCTTTTCCACTCCTTATACAGCCCATGGCGCTCTTTGCGCATGGAGCAGGCCTTCTATGTGTGGCGGGATTTCCGGAAAGGGGCGCTGCAGACGAAATTCTGCTCGCGGTGCCAAGCGGATTATGTCTATTCCATGCATCAAGATGCGCCCGACTGTTTGCGCACCTGCCAGCATTGCCGGTCTATCGCAGCCGCCAAAAAGAAAAGCAGGCCGCGTCGTCTCGCCCGGACGATGGGACAGCCAGGGACGGAATAAGGGAGCGTGGGCCGATTTTCGAAAAAAACATCGCGTGATTGTCTCCATGGTACGTTGAAATCACGGTATTTCACATGGAGGGTCGCACGATGGTACAGGATTATGGTTACGCAGACCGTCAACGGCTGATTGCGCAGGCGCGGGCGGAACTGGAAAAGGAAATGCAAACGGATGTGCGTCTGTGGATGCAGGTGCATTGGCGGCGCTGGAAGCGCAGGGGGCTATTCGGTGGTCGAACTTCGTGAGTCATTCGTAAGGCGGGACGCGCCGGTTCCATCCGGCGCGTCCCAAGTAAATCGGCACAATCCCGCGCCCCAAAAACCTGGGCGCCGCCTGTTGCTGGGTGTCGTGTCGGCGGGTATTGCGCTCGGCATCTTTGGCGGCATCCTGTTGTTCCATGAGGATGAGGAACTGCAAGTCATCCACCAGCAACTGGTGGCGCTCGGTGACGGGCACATGCGGCGCATGTTCGGCGGGCGGAAGGCGGCCAAGGCATTTAGCGAGGCTGCGGAGAAGGCGGCGCAGAGGGCCAGCAATCTGGAGCGGATATTGCAGTTGCGCAAAGAGATTGGCGAAAAAAAAGCCGCCTTGCGCGATGGACAGCAAAAAGTGCTGGCGCTCATCGAGGAGTTCATCGGGAGGGGGATGGAACCCCGCCAGGGCGACCAGGGTTTGGTCGGAGCGCAAACAGTAGCCATAGGGTGAAAGCCATGGAGCAACAGCAAGAATCAAAGATCCTGCGCCTGCCAAAAGTGAAGGAAACCGTAGGCCTTGGGAAGTCCGCCATCTATGCGATGATCAAGGAGGGCAAATTCCCAAAGCCAATAAAAATTGGAGTCAGGGCGAGCGGATGGCTGGATACCGACATCCGTAGGTGGCTTGCCGCTCGTCCCACACTCCCCGACGGCAATGATGATTGCGATGAAAAATGATAACCGGATGCGTCCCATCCCCAGCGCTTGGACGGCTGCGGATGGCTTCAGCCCCATCAGCTTTGGCCCCGGCCCAGCAAAACCAGCGCCAACACCAGGGTCACCCTGCAAACCCTGTTCGCCGGATTCCATGCCCTGGATACCGGGTGTCCAGCGGCACGCCCCATCGTCTTCCTCTCTGAGACAATGGCTCCGAATTCCAGGATAGGTCAGACATCCCCCACCACAGCATCAGACTCCAACCTCCGGTACAATGGCACATCACCAACCACCCTGATGTGCCAAAGGTGCTGTGGACCCATACAGAGCGTTGACAGGGTGGGATTGAGGAACCCATAATTCCGCCTGTCCCTATGGGGAAGATGGGAAGCTCCGATGGAGTCTGTGGGAATGAATATGTTTTTTTGCGGGCATTACTGCGGGCACAAAATTGGATACGGCAATAATTATATTGTAATATCAATAAGTTAGTATTATAGCCGATTCCGGCCCCAGCCTCCACATCCCTGTAGCTATGCCCAGGTGGCGAAATCGGTAGACGCAAGGGACTTAAAATCCCTCGGCTTTGGCCATGCCGGTTCGAGTCCGGCCCTGGGCACCACATTAATAGTCAATGAGTTACAAGATAATGTTGCGCCTCTTTTTTATGGTGTAATTGTTTTGATATTAGATGGCGGGAGGCCTTCCGGCATTGGTGGAACGAATGGGCCGCCAGACATTGTCGTAGATATCAAGAATCCACCCGTCCGCTGCACAGGCGGTAACCGGTGCCCTGCTCGGTGCGGATATATTCCGGTGCGGCGGGGTCGTCCTCGAGTTTTTCCCGTAATCGTTTGACATAGATACGCACATAGTGGGCCTGCTCGCGGTTGTTGTCTCCCCAGATGGAAGAAAGAATCTTGCGATGGGAGAGGACGCTGCCCCGATGCTCGGCAAGGAGACATAAAAGCCGGTACTCGGTGGGGGTGAGGGCCACCTCATCGCCATTTTTTTTGACGGTGTGGGCGCTGTCGTCTATTTCCAGACTTCCGACCCGCCAAATCTTTTCCGCTGGCTCCGCCGATCCGCGCCGCCGTAGGTGGGCGCGCAGGCGGGCCAAGAGCTCACCGATGGTGAAGGGCTTGGCCAAGTAGTCGTCGGCTCCGGCATCCAGGGCCTGAATTTTGTCGGCTTCGTTGTTACGGGCGGAAAGGACGATGATGAGAGGACCGTCAGCGTATCGAGCGCGTACACGGGTGATGAAGTCCTGGCCATTACCATCGGGCAGCCCCAAATCCAGAAGAATCACCGCAAAGGGATCGCCACCATAGAGTCGGCGTTTTTCCATCTCCCGCCAGGCATCCCGTAGCGTACCCGTGTGCTGTGCCTGGTATTGGGGTTCGTGGCGCAGCGCCGTTTGAAGGAAGTTGCCGATTCCCTGGTCGTCCTCAATGATCAGAATTCCCACGGGGGATTCCATTCCTCATTCATCCTTCGCCGGCGCCGGCGGCCCCTGTTCCAGCGGCAGGGTGAAGCAGAAAACGGCGCCGCGCACCATGACCCGGTTGCGGACCCAGATCTTGCCGCCATGCAACTGAACAATGGCGGCGCAGATGGCTAGGCCGAGGCCGCTGCCGCTTTCACCGATGGGTGGTTTTACCTGGCTGAAACGGGTGAATATTTCTTCTTCCCGGCCCGGCGCGACACCATAGCCGTGATCGATGACGCAAATTTCGATTTCGCTCTCCGTGGCGCGGGCTTCGACTTCGATCATCGTTCCTGCCGGCGTATACTTGCAGGCATTTTCCATGAGATTGGCGAGGGTCTGCTCGATGAGCTGCGGATCGGCATGCAGGAGCGGAAGATCGCGCGGGATGCGTACTCGGAATTCGCGCTCATTGCAGAGATCTTTTATCTGGTCCCGCGCCGAGACCAGAAGATCATCCAGGGGTACCCAATCTTTCTTGAGTTCGAGCCGGCCCGATTGCAGGGCGGCCATATGCAGTATGCGGTCCACGGTGCTGGACATCTTTTCCGTCTGGCCGCGGATATTGTTGATGAGAGAGTCCCGCTCCTCCTTGGATAGATTGTCGGCATTGCGCTGCAGGGTGGTGGCGGCACCCAGTACGGCGGCGAGGGGCGTGCGCAGGTCATGAGAGACGGCGCCGAGGAGGGCGTTTTGCAACTGCTCCACGCGCAGGCGGACATCCGCCTCACGGCGCTGGGTAAAGGATCGCGCCGATTCCAGCGCCACGCCGACGAGACGGGTTACGGTCTCCAAAAAACGCAGCCAATCCGATGGCGCCCGGCGCAGATCCAGGTCGGTCACCATCATCACCCCCAGAGGCGTATCGCCGGCCAGCATGGGCATGAAAAGGGCGGGCAGATCGGGCAAGGTGTCCGTACTCATGCCGGCGTTTTTCTTATTGAGATAGCTCCAGTGGGCGGCGGCAAAAAGGTGGCGTTTGGAGGCGGGCAACTCCATATCTTCCGGGAAAAGATGCAGATGCTCTCCCACTGCGGCGTTGTCGGGGGGCAGCCAAAAGGCGGCGCCGATGCCCAAGGTGCGGTGGAGCTGCTCGATGCTGGTTCGGAGGATATCTTCTATTTTGCGCGCCCGGCTGAGGTCCTGGACCAATTGGTAGAGATTCCGCGCTCTTCGTTCACGAAGCCGGGCCATGATTTCTTGTTCACGAGAACGTGCCACCAGTTGGCTGATCAGGAGGGACAGGGAGAGGATGATGGTGAAGGATAGGAGGGAACCCAAGGTGGTGGGCAGGTTGCGGCTCAGTCCAAAGGAATAATAGGTGATTACCGCCACGGAGAGGGTGATGATGGCGGGCCAGCGGCCATAGAAAAGGGCCGTGCCAACGGCCCCCAGGAGATAGAGGACGAAGGTGCCGGCCAATCCCAAATGGTAACTCCCCATGAGCGCGGCCAATCCGCTCAGGGCGGCGCCCGTCGCGGCGCTGATGAGGTACTGAATATTGCGTTTGCGACGGCGCTCCGGGCTGTCCACCATGCCGAGGTATTGACGATTGAGGGAGCGCCTTTCCTCGCTGGGAGCCCCTTTACGCGGCAAGGGATGGATGACCACATCCATCCTGCGTTCGCTGCTCAACAGCTTGGCCATGAGGGATCCCGGCCACCACCACAGGAATTTGCGCAATCCCTGCGACTGCCCGACGATGATTTGGGTGACATCCCGTAAATTGGCGTAGGCGAGGATCTCGTCGGCCACATTGACGCCAGTGAGCCGCGCCGTTTCCGCCCCCAGGATTCCCGCCAGATGAAGGTGGTTCCATACCCAAGCCTGGGCTTGGGGCCGATGCAGGAGGCCTTTGGGGGTATCCACATGGATGGCCAGCCATTCCACCCTTTGGGCCGTCGCCAGGTGATAGGTGGCGCGCACCAGATGCTCATCCTCCGGACGGCCGCTCACCGCCACCAGAATTCGGTCACGGCCGCCGGCGCGGCTTCCCTCTTCGGGGTTGCGGTTGCGGAAGTTGCGCAATTCCAGATCCACCCGATCGGCGGCCAAACGCAGGGCGAGTTGGCGCAGGGCGATGAGGTTGCCCTTGCGGAAGAAATTCGCCATGGCGCGTTGCCCGCCCTCGCCGAGATAGACCTTGCCCTCCTTGAGGCGCTGCAGGAGGTCCTCGTCGCTGATATCGACGAGGGTCAGTTCGTCGGCTTCCGCGATGATCCGGTCGGGCACGGTTTCCCGGACCTGAATGCCGGTGATCTGGCGGATGGTCTCGTTGACGCTTTCCAGGTGTTGGACATTGACGGTGGTGGCCACATGGATGCCGGCGTTGAGGAGCTCTTCCACATCCTGCCAGCGTTTTTTGTGGCGCAATCCCGGGGCGTTGCTGTGGGCCAATTCGTCCACGAGCAGCAGCGCGGGGCGGCGCTCCAGGGCGGCATCCAGGTCGAAATCTTCCAGAATGATATTGTTGTACGGGATCCGCCGCCGGGGCAGGATCGGGAGGGTATCGGCCAAGGCCTGGGTTTCGCTGCGTTGGTGGGTTTCCACGATACCCACCACCACATCGGTCCCCTTGGCCATTTCCTGTTGGCCGTAACGGAGCATGGCATAGGTTTTTCCCACTCCCGGGGCGGAGCCGAAAAAGATCTTCAGACGGCCCCGCTCCTGGCTGCGCTCCTCCGCCTGCACTTGCGCCAGCAGCGCGTCGGGATTGGGACGTTCGTCTTCTTCTATGCCCATGCCCCGGCTCCTGCGGGTACCGCTCGCGGCTGGGGAATCCGCCGCTGGAGAGTCATATTTTCTGGTTCAGAAGGGAGAAATAACTGGGGAGGAGGTGACGTAACCTATCGCCCATAAGGGAAAGCAGCGGCAACCCCGATGTAAGGAGGCCGTGGATGCCGGACATGGTCAAGGCCGTCATTGCTACTCTCTCCTCATCTGTTGCACGCTGATTCCTGGATAAGGTCGGACGCGCCCCATGGTCACGGCGAGACGCCCCGTCTCGTGCCGAGCGTAAGGGAGAATGATAGCCGAAGGTGGCGTGACAGCCAAGCGCCGGGGCCGGGTCCGCATCGGGTCCCGCTGCTTAACGGATATTTTATGATTTTTTTATGGATTTTTTACGGCCTTGGGCATTACCTTAAAAGCAGAGCAGGGAAGCGCGGCGCTTTCCCGGCATCCATTACGAGGGGGAAGCAGCAATGGTCATCGCCTATTTGCTCCTGCTGTTACTGCCTTTTTTCCTGGCGGCTGGTTTTGTGGAACTCCTGGATCGCATGAGGAAGTGGTAATGACAATATTTACCTGGATCGGCCTGGGGCTGGCCGTGGGCCTGCTCGTATATCTCTTGTTCTTTCTCCTCAATCCGGAGCGTTTTCTATGAATGCCGTGTTCCTTTTGACGGCGATGGTCCTGTCGATCGCCGTCCTCCTGGCCTGGCCGCTGGGAGGCTATATGGCCCAGATCTTTTCCGGCAGTCCGAGCTGGGCATTCCGCATTCTGGCGCCTGTGGAGAACGGTTTTTATCGCCTCGCCGGGGTAGATCCCCGGACAGGGATGTCCTGGAAGCGCTATGCCCTGCTTTGGCTGCTGTTCAACATGATCGGCGGCGTTTTCCTCTTCCTGCTCCTCCTCCTGCAAAAAGATCTGCCCTTGAATCCCCAACATTTCTCGGATGTTCCGGCGCCTTCCGCCTTCAATACCGCAGCGAGCTTTATCAGTAATACCGATTGGCAGGACTATAGCGGGGAAAGCACCATGAGTTATCTCAGCCAGATGTTGGGCATGGCAGTACAGAGTTTCCTCTCCGCTGCCTCCGGCATTGCCCTCGCCGTTGCCATGATTCGCGGCTTCAGCCGTGCGGAGAAGGAAGACATCGGCAATGTCTGGGTGGATTTGACCCGCAGCACCTTGTATCTGTTGATTCCTTTGTCCCTCCTTTGGGCCCTGTTCCTGGTGGAGCAGGGGGCCATTCAGAACTTTGCTGCCTACGTCCATGCGCATCTGATTCAACCCTTCGGGGAAAATGGCAAGGCCGTCACGGAGCAGATCATCGCCATGGGACCGGTGGCCTCCCAAGAGGCCATCAAGCTCCTGGGCACCAACGGCGGCGGTTTTTTTGGCGCCAATTCCGCCCATCCCTTTGAGAATCCCACCGCCCTGACGGATTTCTTCCAGATGGTGGCCATATTTCTCATCCCCTTTGCCCTGGCCGTTTATTTCGGTCATGAGGTCAAAGACCGGCGCCAGGGCTGGGCCGTCCTCGCCGCGATGATTTTGCTCTTCACGCCCTTGGCTTTGTTGAGCGAAAAAGCGGACTTGGCTGGTAATCTCCAACTGGCGGCTCTTCACGTGGATCAGGCCCATAAGCCGGCCCTGGCGGGGGGCGGCAACATGGAGGGAGTGGAAGACCGTTTCGGAGCGGCGGGCAGCGCCCTCTTCGGCGCCATGGCCACCGCGACGTCCACGGGGGCGGCCAACTCCGCCTATGATTCCTTCATGCCCTTGTCGGGGATGGTGAATCTTTTCCTCATGCAACTGGGCGAAGTGACGCCCGGCGGCGTGGGGACGGGCTTGGCGTCCATGCTCGCCTTTGCGGTGATTGCCGTATTCCTGGGGGGCCTCATGATCGGCCGTACCCCGGAGTTCCTGGGCAAAAAGATCGAGTCTTACGAAATCAAGATGGCATCTTTCGCCATTCTCATCATGCCCCTTCTGGTGCTCATCGGGACTGCCGTTGCCGTCAGTACGCCGGGCGGGCGGGAAGCGGTCTTGAATCCCGGCCCCCACGGCTTCTCGGAAATCTTCTACGCCCTCACCAGCGCCGCCAACAATAACGGCAGCGCCTTGGGCGGCCTGGATGCCAATACCACCTTTTACAATATCATCACCGGCCTGTGCATTCTGCTCAATCGCTACCTGGCCTACCTGCCCTTGCTGGCCATGGCCGGTTCCCTGGCCCGCAAAAAACGCATTTCCGCGGGCGCCGGGACGCTCCAGACGGCCAGCCCCCTCTTCATTGGCCTCCTCATCGGGGTAGTATTGCTGGTGGGGGCCTTGAATTTCATTCCCGCTCTGGCCCTTGGTCCCGTTGCCGAACAATTGGCGCCCCCGCCGCCCAGCGCCCCCATCCTTGCGCACTGAGGTGAAGAAAAATGACGAAGCATCATATACACCAAGCGACTTTTTCCTGGCGGCAGTTGGGGCGAGAGGCCCTCAAGGAAAGTGTATACAAACTGGATCCGCGCAAGCAAATCCGCAACCCGGTGATGTTTGTCGTGTATATCGGCGCCATTCTGGTCCTGGCCATCGGCCTGGACGACCTCCTGAGAGCGCACTGGTCCATGGCGGGTTTCGCCTTGGCCATCGATTTCTGGCTGTGGTTGACGGTGTTTTTCGCCAATTTCTCCGAGGCCCTGGCGGAAGGCCAGGGCAAGGCGCAGGCGGCCAGTTTGCGCCAGGCGCGGCGGGAAGTGACCGCCAAGCGCCTCCGGGAAGCGCGCCGGGGTGCGCCTTGGGAGGAGGTGGCCGGCGCGACGTTACGGCCCGGTGATCTGGTCGTGGTGGAGGCAGGGGATGCCATCCCCGCCGACGGCGAGGCCATCCTGGGGGTGGCTTCGGTGGACGAAAGCGCCATCACCGGGGAAAGCGCCCCGGTGATCCGCGAGAGCGGCGGCGACCGCAGCGCCGTTACCGGGGGTACGCGCATCCTTTCCGACTGGCTAGTGGTCAAGATCACCAGTGCGCCGGGCGAGACCTTCCTGGATCGCATGATCCGCATGGTGGAGAGCGCCGCCCGACGCAAGACCCCCAACGAGATTGCCCTGGCCGTGCTCCTGGTACTGCTCACCATCGTTTTTCTGGTGGTGACGGTCACCATGTACCCTTTTTCCTGGTATAGCGTCCATTACGCCCAGCACACCGGTCAGGTGATCAGTACCACCGTCCTGGTGGCCCTGTTGGTCTGCCTGATCCCCACCACCATCGGTGCCTTGCTCCCGGCCATCGGCATTGCCGGCATCATGCGTCTTTTGCAAGCCAATGTGGTGGCCAAGTCGGGACGGGCCATCGAGGCGGCGGGTGATGCCGATATCCTTTTCCTCGACAAGACGGGGACCATCACTTATGGCAACCGCCAGGCCGCCGCTTTTTATCCCGTTCCCGGCGTGATGGAGGAAGACCTGGCCGATGCCGCCCGGCTGTCTTCCCTTAGCGATGAGACACCGGAGGGCAAAAGTATTGTCGTGCTGGCGGAAAAGCGCTTCCCGGAGCATCGCGAGGCCCTGAGCGGGAATGCCCGGTGGGTGCCTTTCACGGCGGAAACCCGCATGAGCGGGGTAGATGAAAAGGGCACATCCTGGCGCAAGGGCGCGCCGGATGCCATCAAGGCCTGGGTCAAGGAAAAGGGCGGTGATTGGCCCGAGACGGTGGGCGGGGATCTGGAGCACATTGCCGGCTCCGGGGCCACGCCCCTGGTCGTGGCGCTGGACGGCTGCGTCCTCGGCGTGGTGGAACTCAAGGACATCGTCAAGAGCGGCATCAAGAAACGCTTCGGCGAGTTGCGCAAGATGGGTATCCGCACGGTGATGGTCACCGGCGACAACCCCCTCACCGCCGCCGCCATCGCCGCCGAGGCGGGGGTGGACGATTTCCTCGCCGAGGCCAAACCGGAAGCCAAGCTCGCCCGCATCCGCGATTACCACGACGAGGGCCACATGGTGGCTATGACCGGAGACGGAACCAATGATGCCCCCGCCCTGGCCCAGGCTGATGTGGCCGTGTGCATGGCCAGCGGTACCCAGGCAGCGCGGGAGGCCGCCAACATGGTGGATCTGGATTCGGACCCTACCAAGTTGTTGGAGATCGTACGTATCGGTAAACAACTCCTCATGACCCGCGGTTCCCTCACCACCTTCAGTATTGCCAATGATGTGGCCAAATATTTCGCCATCATCCCGGCGGCCTTCGTGAGCACCTATCCGCAGCTCCAGGCCCTCAACATCATGCAGCTCAGCTCTCCGGAGCATGCCATTCTGGCAGCGGTGATCTTCAATGCCTTGGTGATTCCTTTCCTTATCCCCCTGGCCTTGAAGGGGGTGAAATATCGGGCCGTCGCCGCCCAGGCCCTTCTGCGGCGTAACCTTTTCATCTATGGCCTGGGTGGGATTATTGCTCCCTTCATCGGCATCAAGCTCATCGACCTCATTTTGGCCTGGTTGTAAGGAGGATTGCCCATGCTTCGTTCTCTGCGTGCTGGTTTGGTCATTTTCCTGCTTCTCGTGGTCAGTACCGGCCTGGTGTATCCTTTGGTCGTTACCGGCCTTGCGCAATTGTTCTTTCCCCATCAGGCCAATGGTTCCCTCATACGGCAGGATGGTAGGGTGGTCGGCTCCGGTCTGATCGGACAGTATTTTGATAAACCATGGTATTTTTGGGCTAGGCCCTCGGCAACATCGCCGGTGCCCTATGATGCGGAAAACTCCGGCGCCTCCAATCTAGGTCCCAACAACCCGGAACTGATAAAGCATGTCCGGGAGCGTATCCAGGTCTTGCAAAAGGCCGACCCTCAGGCAAAGGGTCCTATTCCCGTCGATCTGGTCACTTCCTCCGGGAGCGGCCTGGATCCCGATATCAGTGTGGCCGCGGCCCTTTATCAAGTGCCGCGGGTGGCGCATGCCGGTGGGATCAGCGAAACTACCATGCGGCAATTGGTACGCGATAATACCACGGGACCTTTTCTGGGGCTTATCGGTGAACCCACCGTCAATGTACTCAAGCTCAATCTGGCGCTCCATGACCGTTATGTGGCCGATAAAACCCATGGGGCAGCCGGCAAATAAGCCGGGAAGGGGTCTCCGTGAATCTTGATTCGGCAACTGCCGGACCTAGGCTGGCTAATGAATCACCGCCAGGGATCCAGGGATTTTTTACTTGGGCCCGCTTTTCCCCAACGCCGTCTCGATGGCCAGGCGCAAATAGTCATCCAGATCATCGTAACCCAGGATGAAGCGGAGGTCCTTGTCGGGAATGTCCGAAAACGGAACCCCTTTATGCCGCCCAAAGGGCATCACTCTGGGCACTCGGCACTCTTCCGAAAAAGCCCATAATTTATCCCAATTCTGCAAGTCCTTGCGTTTGTTGAATATGTGCAAAAGCAGCTTCCAGTTGGCCCATACGTCCACACCGGCGTTGTGGGCGTTGCGCATGCGGTCGCGGAAGGCCGGACGCTTGTCTGCCGGCGTCAGGGCATAGAGCAAGGCGGTCAGTTTGTAAGAGGTCATTTCCGGCCACAGGATCCGGCTGATGGCATCCGTATCGATGCGCCGGATATCCGGTTTGCCGGCTACGCCCCAGTCGAAGTCGATGTTGTGACCAATGATGCAGGCGACGTCGTCCGGCAGGAAAAAGGAGGACGAGGGCTGACATTCGCTCAGGTCTTCATCCAAGATGTGATGAACGGCCATGGCGGCAAATTCAACGGGCTTGGCCGGACGGTAGCGCTGCACCACAATATCGGCGGTCTTGGCCTGGGAGGGTGACGGATCCACCCGCAACCAGGCCGCCTCAATTACCTCTGGCTCTTTGAGGCCGGTGGTTTCTGTATCGAAAATATAGATTGCCATAGCGGATGTCCTTCATTCTCCCAGAGTGAGACCATAAAAAAGTGCAGCCGACGGCTGCCGTTAGTGCAGGCTGTGCTCGATGGCATCGGCGGCCTGGATCATGACGGCACGCACGGCATCAGGGAAGTCGCCCTGTTCCACCTGCTGGCGGCCTTCGGCAAAGAAGGCGTGGGCGTCGGCGGGGAGGTGATGGCGAATGGCCTGGAAGGCCCTGGTCATTTCCTGGGGGCTATGGGCGCGGGTGGCGGTGATGCCCCAGTTGATGAGCAAAATGCGCCAGGGGCGGTGGGGATCGACGCTGTCGAGATCCGCTGCGAACTGCGCCGTGGCCGCATCGGCCACCTGCCCCATGAGGATGGCCAAGGGGTAAAGCGCAGCCGCTTCGCCCCGCGTGTTGGCCAGGGCGGCCAGTCCGTTGACGATGGGTTCAAGGGTGAGGATCTGCCCGTGTTGGGCGATGACCCAGGCAGCGATACTGACGGCAATGAGTTCCATGGCGACCTTGGCCTGGTGTTCCTGGAGGCGGTCCGCCCAAGTGGCGAGATCCATGAGCAGGCCAATGGCGATGTCGCCGACGCGTTCGGGTTCATCGGGCGGCAAGGAAGGGTCCCAGGTGGAGACGTCGGTGCCGAGCAGGGCGAAGAGCTGGCGAAGGGCATCCACCAGCATGGGCGGGGTGATCTGTTCGCCCGTGGGGATGGCGGCGTTGGCAAAGGCACCGAGGATGGGCTTGACGTATTGCTCGAAGCGCGCCTGAGCGCCGTGGATGTCCATATCTAGGGGCACAAGATCCTCCCAAAAAATGCCAATTCATGATCAATGCGGTATGGTAGCACAGTACTTTCCTTCGCCGCTCTGCGGCATGACCCTCTTTTCGCTATTTTTCAGGACTCTGTCATGGCTTCTCCAACGCAGCACGCCTTTTCTCCCATTGATCTGCACATGCATTCCTTGGCCTCCGATGGCACCCTTACACCGACGGCGCTGGTGAGCCGCGCCCATGGGGTGGGGGTGCGGGTGATGGCGTTGACGGACCACGACAATACCGGGGGGGTGGCAGAAGCGGAACGTGCTGCTACTGCGCTGGATATGACCCTGATCAGGGGCGTGGAGATCTCCAGCGTTTGGCATGATCAGGGCATTCATGTCGTCGGTCTATTCATTGATCCGGAAGATCAGGTCCTGCAGGAGGGGTTGGCGCGGGTGATGGCCTTCCGCGACTGGCGCGCGGAGGAAGTGGGCCGACTGCTGGCGGGGCAGGGCATTGCCGATGCGGCCGAGGGGGCGCGGAACATGGCCGGTAGCCCCATGGTGGGACGCACCCACTTTGCGCGCTGGCTGGTGCGGCAGGGTCATTGCAGCGACCCGGCCGACGCTTTTGCCCGTTACTTGGGGCGAGGCTGTCCGGCCTATGTGCCCAGCGACTGGATTCCCATGCCCGAAGCGGTGGCGTGGATTCGCCATGCCGGGGGGGTGGCGGTACTGGCCCACCCGGGACGTTACAAGTTGAGCGGGACGCGGTTACGGGCCTTGCTGACGGAGTTCCGGGCAGAGGGCGGAGCGGGACTGGAAGTTTCTTCCGGCAGTCAGGCGGCAGGGGATCGTGAGCACCTGGGACGCTTGGCCAAAGAGCTGGAGATGGCGGGCTCCCTGGGATCGGATTTCCATGGGCCCGACATGGGCCATGCGGCCATCGGCCGGCTGTTGCCACTACCGGATGGGGTGCTACCCATCTGGCAGCGGGCGGGGTTCACGCTCTCCTGAGGGGATGGGGGCGGCAGCCATCCTCTCCTGGATTGGCGGTTGGGTCAGCCGCCCATGCGCAGGGGAATGCGGCGGCGCCCGAAGCGGCCGACCTGGCTCTCGAAGCGTCCGGCGATGGGGTGCTGACAATGGGGGCAATGACCATCGGGGGTGAGATGGTAGCTGAGGATCTCGTACCAGTCCCGCGTGATCAATGGCGCGCCGCAGCCCGGACAGTAGGTGGTATCCCCCGCAGCGTCATGGACGTTGCCAGTGTAGACATAATGGAGCCCCGCCTCCAGGGCGATCTGCCGCGCCCGGGTCAGGGTGGCAGCGGGGGTGGGAGGCACATCGGGCATCCGGTAGTCCGGGTGAAAGGCGGAAAAATGCAGCGGCACGTCGGGGCCGAGGTGGTCCATGATCCATGCGCATTCGGCGCGGATTTCGGCCTCGGAATCATTGTGGCCGGGAATGAGCAAGGTGGTGATCTCCAGCCAGGTGGAGGTCTCCCGGACGATATATTCCAGGGTTTCCAGCACCGGGGCGAGATGGGCGCCCGTCAGCCGGTAATAGAATTCATCGGTAAAGGCCTTGAGATCGACATTGGCGGCGTCCATCTTGGCAAAGAAATCCCGCCGGGCCTCGGCGTGCACATAGCCCGCCGTCACCGCCACCGTCTGAATCCCTTGGGCGTGGCAGGCGTCGGCGGTGTCCATGGCGTATTCGGCAAAGATGATGGGGTCGTTGTAGGTGAAGGCGACGCTTTTGCAGCCTAGGGACTGGGCCGTCTGCGCAATGGCCGTGGGGCTGGCCTGGTCCTGCAGGCGGTCCATCTCCCGGGATTTGGAAATGTCCCAGTTCTGGCAGAACTTGCAGGCGAGATTGCAGCCCGCGGTACCAAAGGACAAGACGCTGCTGCCCGGATAAAAGTGGTTCAGGGGCTTTTTCTCGATGGGGTCCACACAGAAGCCGGAGGATCGTCCATAGGTGGTGAGCACCATCTCATCGCCCACCCGCTGACGGACGAAGCAGGCACCGCGCTGGCCGTCATTGAGGCGGCAGTCGCGGGGACAGAGGTCGCACTGGATGCGGCCGTCCTCCAGCCGATGCCAGTAGTGGGCGGGATGCTGCCCTTCGGGATGTTCGGCGTTTTCGGTATTCATGTCGCCTTCCCGGCGGGGGCCTGGGGCTCGCGCCATTTTTCGACATGGTAGCGATAGACTTCGAGATCCAGCGACCAGAAATCCGACGGAAGCCCGGCCTTGCGCTTGAGTTGGCTCAGGAATTGTTTGGGATCTGGCAGTTCTTCCCAAACCTGGGGAAGGAAGGTGCCCTGATAGGCCCCGTAACGCAGGAGGAGGCCATGCCTGCCCGGCTGAATCTGGGTGATCAGGTCGACTTCGCTGCGGACGGTCAGCCGTTCCAGCGGAGATAGGACCGACACTTCCACCTGCACGCTAAGCCACTCTGCCGCGCTCACGGGCGGAAAGCGAGGGTCATGAAAGGCCGCCGCCAGGGCATTGGCGCGGATGTCTTCGCCGAGGGGGCGATGGGCGATGAGGCTGCCGATGCAGCCGCGCAAGACGCCCTGCTGGTTGAGGGTGACAAAGCTCGCTGCCGGATCGCGCAGCCAGTTTGCGGCAGGGGCGGGCGCCGCTGTCTGGCCCAGGGCCTCGGTGATAGCCGTTCGGGCGAGGCCGAGCAAAACCGGGCCGGCGCTTGTCGGAAGCTGACCCGGACGGTGTTCCTGAGATGTTTGATGAGCGTGATTCATGGCGTTGTGGGCTCCGCAAAGAAGGCAAAAGCCGCGTAGCCGACCACTGCGTCCCGACTTCCGGCGGTATCACCGGAGTTGCGCAGATCGAGCAAGCGCGGCTGTAAGTGATGACGATGGGCGGCCTGCAAGAGGCCATTGATGGGGGTGGCGCCACAGGCCTGATCATGATGGATGGGCGTGCCGTCCAGGCGCAGGATCTGCCGGACCGTGGCGCTGTCGATGCTGCGCGCCTCGGCATAGGGGTGGTAATGGGAAAGATCCGAACTGATCAGTATGACGGTTTCCGGTCCACCCCATAGGGCATCAAGCACCTCTGCCACTTCCCTGGGGCTTGCTTCCCCTACCACCAGAGGCAGGATGGACACCTGCCCCAGGACCTCTTGCAGGAAAGGCAGTTGCACTTCCAGGGCGTGCTCCTGCGCATGGGCGATGGGCAATTCCAGGACCTGGGGCAGGTGCGCAATGGCGGCGACCCCGGCGCGATCCACGGGCAGCGCCCCAAGGGGGGTCTGGAAGGCGTCCGCGCCGGGCAGGGCGATGCCCCGAAAGGGCACGCGATGGGCTGGGCCGAGGATGACGACCCGCTGAATTTTTCCACGGCCCGGCGTCAGCAAACGATAGGCGCTAGCCGCTATGGGCCCGGAATAGACATAGCCGGCATGGGGGACGATCAGCGCCTTGGGCCACGACGACGCCTCCGGGCCGCTGGACAGGCGGGCGCCGGCTTCGTGGAGATAGTGTTGCAGGTCTTTGTTCAGAATCGTTGCCTGAGCGG
>NZ_RIZI01000014.1 GCF_003721225.1 Acidithiobacillus sulfuriphilus
ATTTCTACATCATTAGGGCAATAATAGCCATGATTATGCACGAGAGGGTAGAGCGGACATGGCAAGGATTGCGAGAGGTGGTGATCGAGTTGAAGAGGCTCGGCAGATGTTGGTCGGTGCGAAAACCCTAGAACAATTACGGCAGGCTCAATCGGTAGTTCTTCCTCTGGATTATGGGTTAAGCCTGGAGCAGACAGCTCGTGTTATAGGCCGTTCCACCCCCTGGACTAGCCGGATTCGAAACCGCTTTCTATCCGGGGAAACTGCTGGCGATGGTCAGCGTCAATCGCGTGGGGGTCGCCGTCGACAGTTGATGACCCCGGAAGAAGAGACAGCGATTTTAGCGCCGTTTTTGGATCATGCCAGCACTGGAGGTATCTTGGTGGTAGGGCAAGTGAAGGAGCGTATTGATGCACAGTTGAAGCGTCCGATGGCCTTATCCTCTGTCTATAACCTTCTACACCGACATGGCTGGCGGAAGCTGGCTCCGGATAAGTGCCACCCACAGAGTGACTCACAAGCCCAAGAGGACTGGAAAAAAACTCCCGGAAATCCTCCAGGAAACGCAAGCCACCTTCGCCGAGCAGTGCCCAATCATAGTCCTGTTTCAGGACGAGGCACGCTTTGGGCGGATCAACGATGTGCGTCGCTGTTGGGCACCCAAACCCATGCGCCCCATCTGCCAAGCCATGCTCACGCATGAGTACACCTACGCTTACGCAGCAGTCGATGTGGCCACGGGTAAAATGGACTCGCTGATCTTGCCGCAGGTCAACACTTCCTGCATGCAGCTATTTCTCGACGAAGTGGCAGGGCGACACACCCAGCAAAGCATCATCATGATAATGGATGGAGCCGGCTGGCATTCCAGCAGCACCTTGAAGGTCCCGGCCAACATGAGACTCCTGAGCCTGCCACCCTATGCACCAGAACTGAACCCCGTGGAACACGTCTGGGATGAGATCCGGGAAAAGTATTTCCTTAACCGCGTGTTCGACAGTATCGGTGCCTTGGAGGATCACCTGGAAGCCGCTCTGCGAGCTTTCGAAAACGATCCCGAGCGGCTCCGTTCTATTGTCTCTTGGCC
>NZ_RIZI01000140.1 GCF_003721225.1 Acidithiobacillus sulfuriphilus
GCGCCAAATGCCGCACAAGGTCGCCAGCTATTTTCGGCACCCTGCCGCCCGCTACGCCATGTCGGATATTTAAGGGCCGGGTTAATAAAACCGCAGTCCGCCGCCCTCGGTTGTAGAAGGGGCGACGGGCGCCCCTCCGGCCCGGCCGGGGAATTTTTCCGCCGGGGCGAATTGGGGTATAAAGGGGATAACGCCGCAAGGAGATTGTACGTGTCTGGAAAAACCCTGTACGACAAACTGTGGGAGAGCCATGTCGTCCATACGGAGGCGGATGGCAGCACCCTGCTCTATATCGATCGGCAGTTGCTCCATGAGGTAACCAGCCCCCAGGCCTTTGCCGGGTTGCGGGCGGCGGGGCGCAAGCCGTGGCGGATCACCGCCAATATCGCCACCGCCGATCACAACGTGCCCACCCGGGACCGGGCGGCAGGGATCAGCGATCCCGTTGCGCGCCTGCAGGTGGAGACCCTGGACCGCAACTGCGCCGAATTCGGCATTGAAGAGTTCGCCATGAACGACCGGCGCCAGGGGATCGTGCATGTCATGGCCCCCGAGCAGGGTCTCACCCTGCCGGGGATGACGGTGGTCTGCGGGGATTCCCACACGGCCACCCACGGCGCCCTGGGGACGCTGGCCTTCGGCATCGGCACCACCGAGGTGGAGCACGTCCTCGCCACCCAATGCCTCTGGGCGCGCAAGTCCCGTTCCATGCGCGTCTGGGTGGACGGGGTCCTGGCCCAGGGGGTCAGCGCCAAGGACCTGGTATTGGCCGTCATCGGCCGGATCGGCACGGCGGGAGGCACGGGTTACGCCATCGAATTCGCCGGTCCGGCGGTGCAGGCCCTGTCCCTGGAAGGACGCATGACCCTGTGCAATATGGCCATCGAGGCGGGAGCCCGTTCGGGGATGGTGGCGGTGGACGAGACCACCATCGACTATGTGCGCGGGCGGTCCTATGCGCCGGTCGGCGCGCTCTGGGATGCAGCGGTGGAGGCATGGCGGGACCTGCATAGCGATGCCGATGCCGTTTTCGACGCCGAGCTTCGCATGGATGCCGGCGCCATCGCGCCGCAGGTAACCTGGGGGACGAGCCCGGAAATGGTGACGGATATCCGGGGGCAGGTGCCCGATCCGGCCCAGGCGGCGGACGCCACCCAGCGCAAGGGTTGGGAGGAGGCCCTGGCCTACATGGGTCTGCAGCCGGCAACGCCGATCCAGGAGATTCGCGTCGACAAGGTCTTCATCGGTTCCTGCACCAATGCCCGCATCGAGGATCTCCGCGCGGCGGCGGCGGTGGTGCGCGGCCGGCACAAGGCCGCGAGCGTCCGGGAGGTGCTGGTGGTGCCGGGTTCCGGTCCGGTCAAGGCCCAGGCCGAGGCCGAGGGCCTGGACCGGATCTTCCGGGAGGCGGGCTTCGAGTGGCGGGACCCGGGCTGCTCCATGTGCCTGGCCATGAATGCCGATCGCCTGGAGCCCGGCGAGCGCTGCGCCGCCACCAGCAATCGCAACTTCGAGGGCCGGCAGGGAGCGGGGGGACGCACCCATCTGGTCAGCCCTGCCATGGCGGCGGCAGCGGCCATTGCCGGACATTTTGTCGATGTACGCCACTGGCCGGCGTCCTGAGCAGCGCCGCTATTGGCTACGGCGTCTGGCCGTGGGTCTGTGCAGCCTGGGTTTGGTGGAAATAGGGATCTTTGCCGCTAGCCGCGGCCTGGGGGCGGAGTGGTCCGCCGCCCTTTATGTCGTGCAGCGGCGTCTGGAAAAGGAATAAGCAATGCAAACCTTTACTGTCGTGGAAGCCGTGGTGGCGCCCCTGGATCGTCCCAATGTGGATACCGACGCCATCATCCCCAAGCAGTTCCTCAAGACCGTGGATCGGCAAGGCTTGGGGGTGCATCTCTTCGAGGCTTGGCGTTACCTGGAGAAAGGCGGGGTGCAGGTGCCCAACCCCGATTTCGTCCTCAACCAGCCGCGTTTCGCGGGGGTGCAGATTCTCCTTGCCCGCGAAAATTTCGGCTGCGGCTCCAGCCGCGAACATG
Source organism: Acidithiobacillus sulfuriphilus (assembly GCF_003721225.1). Taxonomy (GTDB): domain Bacteria; phylum Pseudomonadota; class Gammaproteobacteria; order Acidithiobacillales; family Acidithiobacillaceae; genus Acidithiobacillus_B; species Acidithiobacillus_B sulfuriphilus. The sequence goes on from NZ_RIZI01000140.1 coordinate 2,040, forward strand.
CCCCCTGGGCCTTGGCCGATTATGGTTTCCGCGCCATCATCGCACCGAGCTTCGCCGATATTTTTTATAACAACTGCCTGAAAAACGGCATCCTGCCCCTGCGCTTGGCCAGCGATGTGGTGGACCATCTTTTCCATGAAGTTCGGGCGGCTCCCGGCTATCGTTTGCGTATCGATCTGCCCGCCCAGGAAGTGCAGACCATGGGGGATAGCCGTTACCACTTTGCCATCGAGGCCAGCCATAAACACAAACTGGTGCATGGTCTGGATGACATCGAGCTAACGCTCGCCCTGGGAGACGCCATCGGGGCTTACGAAGCCCGGCGTAGCCGGGAGGCGCCATGGCTGTTCTCTTCCCCTCCCGCCCGCCGGAGGGGGGTATGATGGCGGCGTATGGGTAATCTCAGGCAGAAGGAGAAGCATGTATGGGTATAGCGGATGCTGCCATTGCGGATGACGAAGGCCTGCCGCCGCTGCGGCCCGACGCGATCATCGTCGCCGGTGCCACGCGGCGTGGGAAGCCCTGTCGTTTGATCGACAATACCTGCAGTCAGCCAAAGGAGGTCCTGGCGGATCTCCTGAATGATTTGATCGCTCAGGACCATTTCGGTCCGGGTGGCTTCACCGCGGCGGGCGGCAATACCATCACCCTGGGCGTACCTCAATCGGCCCATGTGCAATTGGGTGAGGACATCTATCGCCTGATCGTTTTTGACTATGAGGCGCGCATCGAATCCTTTTGAACGGCTCGCTGTGCCGGGCTGCTTTCCGCGGAATAAGGGGCGTCTCCCCTCTCACGGCATGAGGCGTTCGATCTTCCAGTTGTCCTGATCCTTGTCGTAGGTGAAACGATCATGGAGGCGGCTGGCCCGTCCCTGCCAGAATTCAAAGTGATCCGGCAGGAGCCGATAGCCGCCCCAGGCGGGATTGCGTGGGACCTTGCCGTCGGGATATTGGGCGTGAAGGGCCGTCAGGCGGGCTTCCAGATCAGCGCGCCCGGCGATGGGCCGGCTCTGGACCGAGGCCGCAGCGGCAAAACGGCTGGCGGCGGGGCGTTGCTGGAAGTAGGCCTCCGCCTCGTCTTCGCTGAGGCGCTCCACCGGGCCGCCGACCCGCACCTGGCGGTCATTTTCCGGCCAGTAGAAACAGAGGGCGGCCTGGGGGTTCTCCGCCAGTTCCCGGCCTTTCTGACTGCGGGTGTCGGTGTACCAGCAGAGCCCGCGCTGGTCGAAGTGCTTCAGGAGGACAATGCGGACGGAGGGGCGCCCCTGCGCATCGGCGGTGGCCAGGGACATGGCGGTGGGGTCGAAATTGCCCGTGGTTTCGGCCGCGTCCAGCCAATGCGCCAACTGGAGGAAGGGATTCGCGATGAGATCGGCACGGCTCAGCGTGCCGTGCAGGAAATCGCGGCGGGTGCTGCGGTGATCAATTTCTCTTTTTTCCATCATAAGATCCTTTTCCATAACTAGGCCCCTCCCTTGGAAGAAAACCATGCCTTGTCGTCGCCGGCAGGGCCCGAAAGCACCCTAGGCGCGCCGTTCGACGACCCCTTGGGGGGTGCCGAAAAGGAGGACATCGGCGCGGCGCTGGGCGAAGATGCCATTGTCGAGGACCCCGGGGATGAGGTTGATCCGGCTTTCCATGGTTACTGGGTCGGTGAGATCGAGGCCGGTGACGTCCAGGATCACGTTGCCGTTGTCGGTCGTTACCCCGGCGCGCAGGCTGGGGTTGCCGCCCAGCTTGACCAGTTGACGGGCCACAAAGCTGCGGGCGAAGGGGATGACCTCCACCGGTAACGGGAATTTGCCGAGCATGGGCTTGTCCTTGCTCCCATCGGCGATGCAGACGAAGAGCCGCGCCGCGCTGGCGACGATCTTTTCGCGGGTCAGCGCGCCGCCGCCGCCCTTGATGAGGCGAAAGTGAGGGTCCACTTCGTCGGCGCCGTCCACATAGATGGGAATGTCGCCGGTGTCGTTGAGGTTTAGCACCGGCAGGCCCAGCCCCTTGAGCCGCGTTTCGGTGGCCACGCTGGAGGCGACATAGCCTTCCACATGGATCTTGGCCTTGCCCAGGGCGTCGATGAAGAGATTGGTGGTGGAGCCGGTGCCGACGCCGACGACCATGCCGGGCTTGATATAGCCCAAGGCGGCTTCGGCGGCAATCTGTTTGAGTGCGTTGCTATCCATCGGTTTATCCTTGTGGCGAAATGGCAGAGGGAGAAAGGGCGGCCAGGGCGGACAGCAAGGCCTGCGCCAGGGGGGCGGCCGATGCCGGATTCTGGCCGGTGAGCAGGTCGCGATCGATCACCACCTGCGCCCCCCAGGCGGGACCGGGCTGCAGCCTCAGCCCTTGCGCGCCCAAGGCGGCGGCAAGGGTATGGGGGAGGCGCCCGGCGAGCTCCGTCTGCGCCTCTTCGGCATCGCTAAAACTGGTGGCGCGATAGCCCGCGTAGAGATTGCGGCCCGACGCATCCCGGGCGGCCAGCAGGGCGGCGGGCCCGTGACAGAGGGCGGCGACGGGTTTGCCCAGGGCGTGGCAATGGCGCAGCAGGCGGGCGACGTCGGGGTCTTGGCAGAGGTCCACCATGGGTCCGTGGCCGCCGGGGAAGAAGAGGGCGGCAATGCCGTCCATGACCTGATCATCCAGGGCGGCGAGGTCCTCGGGCGCCGTCAGCGCCGGAATCCGCGCCAAGGCATCCTCCAGCCGGGCCACTTTTCCGCGGTCGCCGCCATGTTCGCGGGGGTTGAGGCTGAGGGGATCCACCACCGGAAGCCCGCCGCCGGGGGTGGCGATGCGCACCCGCAACCCCTGTCCCGTAAGTACCTCGTAGGGCACGACAACCTCCTCTGCCCAATAGCCCGTAGGGTGCACTGTTCCGTCCGTCAGCGGAATGGCGCGGGCGGCGCTGAGGATCATCAAGATAGGTTTGAACATGGGCTGCATGGTTTGAGTGTAGCATGGCCGGCGCCCAAGAAAAGACCGGCCCAAGCCGGGTGGCAGACCTGGAAGCTGGTGAATGGGGCATGGCTTATCCCTGGCGGGGTGCGCTTCCTTACTACCCCGCCCGATGGGTCCGGAAGCGTTTTTTATCTCCTCCCCAAGTTAATAAACATTAAAGCTAATAGTATGGTTAATGTTTAAATCAGTAGGCCATGCAGTTATTCGTTCATTTGCTATCCGCCGAAAAAGCCGCCATCGCCGCTTCGTTACAGCGCCGCGGTAGGCTAGCAGCTAAGGCAGGGTTCTAGTTAATTATTGCATAATATATTGATATATATACATAGTTATTAAATTAATATACTCTAATATTCAAATGTTAATATAAACTCTATATATAGAACTAATTGTGCATAAAGATAGCAAAAATTTTTTATTGCTGCCCGCTATTGCTTTGCGGATGGCTCTGCACTATTTTTATGGACGTCCAAAAGTTAAAAAATATAAACTTGTCTTATTAGCCGTTGGCAATTCCGCTACATGCCGAAGCACAGGAGTGTTAAAGATGCATACGCGAGTCTCGGTACCTGCCGTCCATCAGCTTTCACTGTTTTCGTGGCCGTTGCTCATGGTCCGTGGCATAGCCGCTCTGCTCTTTGTGCTGTCTGCCTTGCTGGCCTTTGACAAGACCATGACCCTGCTAGCCTGGTTCTTCGCAGTTTATGTGTTTTTCGACGGCGCTTACTCTTTCGTGGGTTTGGTATCTGCCCAGGATGGCGGGGTGCTGCACCGTGTCCTCATCGGCTGCAAAAGCATTGTCGGTGTTGCCGCAGGGGTTGCGGTCATTCTGCTGGCGCAAAAGGGTCATACCCTGGTCCCCATGCTTTTCACCGTCTTCGCCTGGGTGGCCATCGTTGGCATTCTCGAAGGCGTTTGGGTGATTCGCAGCGTAAGAAACCAGGAAATGGTGCTGATCATCGGCTCCAGTGCCTACTTGGCATTGGCGCTGGCCTTGCAGTTCATTTTCGCCTTGGCGCCCAATGCCGGTGGCGCAGTGTACAACTGGATCATCATCGGCTTTTCTGCTGCCTTTGCCGCCGCCATGTTCGGCATGAGCTGGAGTCTGCGGCTACAGCAGCGCCGGCAGATGGATACGGTGAGTCATTCCGTATCGCATGTGCGATCGTGAGGATGCTGGAGATCGTTGGCGGTCTCCAGAAAGCCTTTGGCATGAATGATTAGGTCCATCGCCTCGATTTTTCGGGGCGTGTGGTCACTTTTTTTCGCGTTCAGGATAATAGTCTGCCCGCTCAGGGAGGGGTGTTTATATATGTGGATAGAGAGAATAGCCCGTTGGGTCCGCTACTTGGCCTTGGCGCCGCTACTGCTGTTGAGCGGGTGCTCGACCCAAGGGTTTTGGCTGTTTGACCCCAAAGGCCCGATGGCTCATGCCGACTTGTACTACATGATCATCGACGTCGCGGTCATGTTGAGTATCGTCGGGATCACTGCGCTGATGATCGTTTGGTTCATGTGGCGCTATCGCAAGTCCCATGGGAAAGGCAAGTATGACCCGAAATGGACCCATTCCAGTGCCATTGAAGTAGTTGTGTGGGGCATCCCCATCATTGCCGTGGGCTTTTTGTCCTATTACACCGTCCAAGGCACTTACGCCCTCAACCCCTACGATCCCACCGTGATCAAGGGGCACGCGGCAGCCGGGGGCGAGCCTTTGGAGGTGGATGTCATTACCACCGACTGGCGCTGGCTGTTCGTCTATCCCAAATATCATATCGCCTCCGTGAATGAGTTGGTGGTGCCCGCACATACGCCGGTGCACTTCCGCCTGACCTCCACCTCCGTGACCAATGACTTTTTCATTCCCCAGCTCGTGGGGATGATCGACGTGATGCCCGGCATGCGCACAAAGTCCGCGCTGTTGGCCAATCATGTGGGGGAATACCAGGGCTTCTCGGCGGACTACAGCGGTGCCGGGTTCTCCTGGATGCAGTTCCGCACCAAGGCGGTGACTGCCGAACAATTCCAGCAATGGACCCAACGGATCCAGGCGTCCCCTCGGCGTCTCAGCTATGCCGCCTTCGAGGAATATGCCAAGCCATATATCGACGTGTCCGGTAAGCCGGAATATTTTTCCGGCGTGCAGGATGGGCTGTTCGATCATATTTTGGGAGAGGTCATGAATGGTAAGGTCTGGCCCATACCCATGGCCATGACGGAAAACATGGTGGACTACATGAAAGAGCAGAATGCTCGTACGGCCAATTGAGTCAAGGAGAATCCGATTATGTTGGTAGATCTACAAGGGCCATGGAGCCCTTTGCTCGGGCGCCTCGCTCTGTCGCAAATACCCTATGAGAATCCCATTCTCGCCCCCCTTTTCGTGGTGGTGGCCATCATGGGTATCGCGATCATTGCTGCCCTGAGCTATTACGGCAAGTGGGGTTACTTGTGGCGGGAGTGGCTGACCACGGTGGACCACAAAAAGATCGGCATCATGTACATCATCATTGGCCTCGTCATGCTCTTTCGCGGCTTCATGGATGGCCTGATGATCCGGACCCAGCAGGCCATGGCGGTGGGGCCCGATGCGGCAGGATATATGGGTGCCCTGCATGGTTATCTTACGCCTTATCACTTTGGGCAGATCTATAGCGCCCATGGGGTGATCATGATCCTCCTGGCCGCTACCCCGTTGCTGGTGGGCATCATGAACGTCATCGTGCCGATCCAGGTCGGGGCGCGGGATATGGCCTATCCCTATCTCAATGCCGTGGGTCTATGGATCACGGCCGCCGCCGCGGTTTTGGTCATGGCGTCTTTGTTCGTGGGAGATTTCTCCCACAACGGCTGGTTCGGGATCGCGCCCATATTCGAGCTTCCCTATAGCCCGGGCGTGGGTGTCGATTACTGGATGTGGGTAATGCAGCTCGCGGCGCTGGGATCGACGCTGGGCAGTATCAATATCCTTGCGACCATCGTGAAGATGCGGGCCCCGGGCATGACCTGGCTGCGCCTGCCCATTTTCACCTGGGCGTCCCTGGCGACGAATATCATCGCCTTGACCTCCTTCCCGGCCTTGACCGTGGCGTTGGCCCTGATTGGCTTCGACCGCTACCTCGGTACCCATTTCTTCACCGCCGGTTTGGGCGGCAATCTCATGTTGTATACCGATCTGTTCTGGCTGTGGGGTCACCCGGAGGTGTATTTCGTGATCCTACCGGCCTTCGGTATGCTGTCGGAGATCATCCCCACCTTTTCCGAAAAACCCTTGTTCGGCTATGTCACCATGGTCCTGGCCACCTTCGGTATTGCCGGAGTGTCCTGGGCGGTATGGCTGCATCACTTCTTCACCATGGGCGCCGGACCAGACGTCATCAGCTTCTTCAGCGTGGCGACCATGCTGGTGGGCATCCCCACCGGCGTGAAGGTGTTCAACTGGGCCTTTACCATGTACCGTGGGCGCCTCCGTTTCGAAACCCCCATGTTGTGGTCCATCGGTTCCTTGTTCCTGCTCCTGGTGGGCGGCCTCACCGGCATGATGCTGGCCTTTCCGGCCATCAACTACATGGTGCATAACAGCGTCTTCGTCATCGCCCATTTCCACTCCATGCTCTTGATGATCGTTTATGCCATTTTTGGCGCGGTCACCTATTGGTGGCCCAAGATCTTTGGCTTCAAGCTCAATGAGGCATGGGGCAAGGCGGTATTCTGGCTATTCACGGCGGGTACTGTTGGGGTGTTTGTGCCCATGTACACATTGGGTTTCATGGGAATGACCCGGCGTTTGGATTATGTCTTCAATACCCAGTGGCAACTCCTCCTGGACGTCCAGATGCTGGGCATCGCCTTTTACAGCTTGTCGGTTCTTGCTTTCCTGGGCTTGCTCTATGTGAGTATCCGCGATCGCGCCAAGAGTCGGGTGAGTCACGATGCCTGGGGTACCACCCATAGCGTGGAATGGATGACGCCCTCGCCCGTCCCTTTCTACAACTTCGCCGTCGTTCCTCATATCAATGCCCGGGACGAGTGGTCCTGGCGCAAGGAGCACGGCTTCACCGACCTGCGCCCGGATCACTACGAGGACATCCACATGCCCAAGAATACCGGGATTCCGTTGATTCTCGGCGTTTTGACCTTCCTCCTGGGTTTTGGCCTCACCTGGCGTATCTGGTGGTTGTGCGCCCTGAGCTTGGCGTTGATTATCGCTGTGGTCATCATCCGCTCCTTTGACGCCGATACCGGCTACATCATCCCGGCGGACGAGGTGGAGCGCATGGAGCGGGCGCATCACGACCGGGCGCAGGCGGCGGTCGAACTCCCGCAAGCGGGGGTGCCTGGCGGCGTCACCGCCTACGGCCAGGGCAATAAACCGGCAGCGAAGGGAGAGGTTGGGGCTCCGGGCAGCGGCATAAGCTCCCCGGAAGGTTCGCGGGCGTGACCATGGGGCGGGCCCGTCGCTGCTGACGGTCCCGCTCCCCTCATTATTTAGCAAGTGGAGTAATCCTATGAGTTCATCTACAAGCAAGGCCCTTGACCCCAGTTCGGTAGAGCTTTGGGATCATAGCCATCACCATCACGACGTCATTTCTACCAGAACCTTCGGTTTCTGGTTGTACATGCTCAGCGACGCCATGATTTTTGCGGTCTTGTTCGCCGCCTGGGAGGTGTTGAGCTATTCGCATAGCTTCGCTGCCGGCCCGACTCCGGCGAGTTTCGTCGAACCCGGTTATGTCTTCCTGCAAACCCTCGCCCTGTTCACCAGCGTGCTGGCCTACGGATTTACCATGGTGGCCCTCAAAAACGGCAACAAGGCGGGGGTCATCTCGGGTCTGTGGGGCGCTCTCATCCTCGGTGTCGCCTTCCTTGCCCTGGATATCAACGATGTCGTTCACCTGGTCGGGATGGGGATCACCCCGGATCTGAGCGGTGGCTTGTCGGCCTTTTTCATTTTGACTCAAACCCATGCGCTCCACATCCTCTTTGGCCTGTTATGGATGCTGGTGATGCTGGTGCAAGTCAGTCGGTTCGGATTTAGCGCCGACGTAGTGGGGCGGCTGCTGAGTCTGCGCCTCTTTTGGCATTTCCAGGCCGTGGTGTGGGTATTCGTTTTCGTCTTTGTTTATCTGCGGGGGATGTTGATATGAGTCATGACAATCCGTTGCAGCACCCCGAGGTGCAAGTGGCGAGTGGTCGGGGTTATTTATTGACTTTCCTCATTTCGACCCTGCTGATGGGGGTGAGTTTGCTCCTCGTGGCGAACCATGCCATGGCTCCCTTCGGCCTGATGTTGGTGTTGTCGCTCTGCGCCGGACTGGCGGTCATCGTGCAGATCTATTTTCTGATGCACATGGATCTCTCGGAAGCGCATATCTGGAACACCGTCGCCTTGGTGTTGACCATTCCGCTCTTCATTCTGGCCATCGGCCTGACGGCCTGGATGTTCAGCACCCTGTATGAACGCACCATGGTCATGTTGCCCACCATGCATGGCATGGCGGGCATGGTGCATTGACGGGGGGCCGGCCATGAAAAACGCTATCCGCCAGCAGGCGGCAGAGCTGGGTGCGGGCGGCGGCATTGCCAATGCGGTGGATGGTGAAATGACCGCCGTCGTACGGGTCATCGGTCTGGCCATCGCCGGTTTGGTGGCAGCCGCCATAGTCGCCGGCATCTGGAAGGGGTTTACCACTGTTTCTGTGGGTAGGGGGGCGCTGGTGGACGGCTTGATGCTGACCGAGGTCATTCTCGCCGGCGTCCTGATCCTCCTCGGCAGTATCGTGGAAGGCTTCGGCTACGGGCTTTCCCTGGGGACGCGCTGGCCTTATACCCGCAATATCGTTTGGCTGATGGTGCAAGGGGATCCCGAGGCGGCCCATCGGGTGGTGGCTACCCTGGTCGGCTTGGTGGCGCTCGCCTTGGTCGTTCTGGCGCCCGGTTCCGCCACCATCAGTGGCCTGACTTTGGTCATCGTCACGGCCCTGTTCGGCATGGGTACCCTCTATGTGTTGGCCGGCAAGGCGCCGGCCCTGGTGCACGGCACCCACGGACTCCTGGCCTACACCGTCTTCCTGATTTATCTGACGGGAGTGGCCTTCCCTGGGCTGAGCTTTTGGTCCTATCTCGCCGCGGCGGCAGCTTTGCATCCCCTGCTCCTGGCGGTGTTCCTGGGTGGTATGACCACCGGGCAGCGCGGTTTCGGCCAAGCCATCGGCGCCTTTGTACGGCCCCGGCGCCTGGCTCATTGGACCGTGGCAGCCCACGTAACGGCCGCACTGCTGCTGGTGGCCACCTTGGGCTGGCTCATGCCGGCGTATCCGGTGGCCTTTTATCTGGCGGTCACCCAGGTGGCGGTGGGATTCCTGCTTTTCCACGCGGTGAATCTCAAGCCGAAAAACCCCGGGGTTATTGTGGCCTTTCACCAATGCATGGTGCTTCTCATTACCCTTGCCATTGTATTGCTGTGGCGTTGAAGCGGCCGGAACCGGCCACCGTCAGGAGGGAGGATCTCCGCGCCGGACATGGCAAACGGGCAATGTCTCGCCAGGGAGATCTTTTGCCAAGGGGCGATTGGGCCGACTCCCTATTTCGGGCGGCCCATTTGCGGCCGTTTCGCCAAGGCAATTCTCCACAGTTTTCCGGCGCAACCCCCATGAAGATGCCCGGAGCGGGTATTTCGACGAGGTTCTGATCATGTTCAAGATAGAAGTTCGCAGTAACGGAGAGGCAGCCCTGCAGGGCGGTAGAAGCGGCGCCGGTTTGCTCCGGGATCTATTCATTCTGGCCAAGGCCCGGGTGGTCTCCCTTCTGGTCTTTACGGCGGCGGTGGGGGAGATCCTGGCCCCCGGGGTTGCCCAACACTGGCCTTCGGCGCTGGCCGGCTTGCTGGGTATCGCCTTGGCCGGAGGTGCGGGCGGCGTGCTCAACCAGATCGTGGAACCGTCTTTGGATCAGCACATGCGGCGCACCCAGCGACGGCCCCTGGCAGAAGGGCGGATCAGCCAGGGCGGTGCGATTTTCTACGCCGTGATCCTGATCCTGGCCGCCATCGGGGTGCTTTCCTGGGGTACCAACCCGCTCACTCTGGGGCTGACCTTGTTGGGGACGGTGGGTTACGGTGTGGTCTATACCCTCTATCTCAAGCCCAGCACGCCATGGAATATCGTTTGGGGCGGCTTGGCGGGCGCCCTGCCTCCCCTTATCGGCTGGACGGCCGTAACCGGAAGCCTGGCAGCCCTGCCGCTGTTCCTGGTATTATTGATATTCGTCTGGACTCCAGCCCATTTCTGGCCCTTGGCCATCTGCTGTCGTGAGGACTATGCCCAGGCCTGCATCCCCATGTTGCCGGTGACCCATGGGGTGGATCGGACGCGCCGGGAGGTCTTGCGCTATGCCGTGGCGACCTGGGCGGTGAGTCTCGTACCCGCCTTCCTGGGCGGTGACTGGATTTATGGCGCAGTGGCCTGGCTGGCCGGGGCATGGTACGTGGGGATGGCCTTGCGTTTGCGGCGGATGCCCATCGGCAAGGAGATGGACCAGTATGCCCGCCGGGTATTTGCTGCCTCCATCAGCTATCTGTTTCTATTGTTTGCCGCGTTGGTGGCGGGGAGAGTATTGTTCAGTCATGGCTTCTTCTAAAAGCAAGGGACCGGTGATGACACCGGCGGAACGGCGCGCGGTCAGCGGCCTCAGCTTCATTTATGTGGCGCGGATGCTGGGCTTGTTCATGCTCATGCCGGTGCTGTCTTTGGATAGCGGAAGTCTGCGCGGCAGCACCCCGCTGCTTTTGGGTTTGGCCATCGGCATCTACGGCCTGGCGCAGGCCGTTCTGCAATTTCCCTTCGGAGTCGCCTCGGATCGTTTCGGGCGGAAGCCGGTCCTGGCCTTTGGTCTCCTCCTTTTCGTCCTTGGTTCGGTGATGGGGGCGTTCACCCATTCCATGTGGGGGATCGTCATTGCCCGGCTACTGCAGGGCGCCGGCGCCGTCTCTTCGGTGCTCCTGGCCACCGCCGGGGATCTCACCGGCGAAGCACATCGCACCAAGGCCATGGCCGCCATCGGCGGCAGCATTGCGGTGGCCTATGTCCTGGGTATCGCCCTGGGACCGGTATTCTATGGCTTCAGTGGCCTGGAGGGGGTCTTTCTCGCGGCGGCGGCCCTGGGCGTCGTCGCCCTGCTGCCCCTATGGCGGGTCATTCCGCCCATTCCCCAAGGCAAGCAGACCCGCATGGGCGGATGGCGGGAGGCCTTGAAGATGTTCACCCATGTCCCGGTCATGACGGCCAGCATCGGTATCTTCATTCTGCAAATGGTCTTGGGCGCGAGTTTCGTGGTGTTGTCGCCGGAGTTGGTGCAGGCCATGCATATCACCGAAGGCCAGATCTGGATGGTTTATCTACCGGTGATGCTCTTGTCCGTGGCGGCCATGGTGTATCCGGTGCTGGTGGCGGAGCGCCATAAGCGGCACCGGGAGATGTTGGCCGCGAGCGGTCTCGCCATCGCCCTGGGGGCCTTGGTGATGGGCTTGGCCTCCGGCCATTTTTGGCCCGTGGCGGTGGCGGCGGTGGTCTTTTTCACCGGTTATAACATCGCTTCGGCCATTCTTCCTTCCATGATGAGCCGGGCCACCCGTGCGGAACAGCGCGGCGCGGCCAGCGGGGTTTATTCGCTTTTGCAGTTTCTCGGCATCTTTGTGGGCGGTATGGTCGGCGGCTGGGGCTTGGGCATCTTCGGAGAAGACGGCGTTTTTTATATCCTGGCGGTGGTTGGGGCGCTGTTGACGCTGCAGAGCTGGAACGGCAAGAGGCTGTCGCGGATTTTTGCCGGCGAGGCTTGGGACTCCCGGGGCTAGACCCGGCACGGTCCGCCCAGTTATCCCCAGACTCAAGCGCCAATCAGCAGGGCCAGCGCGCCAAAGGCAATACAATAAATGCCGAAAGGACGCAAGGCCTTGATTTCCTGGGTGTGAAAATAGCGCATCAGGAACCAGACCGAGGCCCAGGCGCACAATCCCGAAAGAAAACCTGCCAGGATGATGGTGCTTAACAGCCCGTCGGGTACCTGGGCGTGCAGTAGTTTGGGCACTTCGAGGAGGCCGGCGGCGGCGATGATGGGGGTGGCAAGGAGGAAGGAAAAGCGCGCCGAGTTTTCGTAATCCAGGCCGACGCCGATGCCCGCTACGAGGGTGGCGCCGGAGCGGGAGAAACCGGGGATCAGCGCCAGGGCCTGGGCAAAGCCGATGCCCAACGCCCGTCGCCAGGTGAGGGTGTTCAGGGAGTGGCTGGGGTCGCGGGCGCGCAGGCGGTCGCCGATGATGAGCAGGACGCCGTTGAGCATCAGGGCGACAGCGGCAAAGCTGAAACCACCAAACAGGGCCTTGATCTTGTGCGCCAGGGCCAGGCCCAGCAGGCCCGCCGGGATGGAGGCCAGGACCAGCAGCCAGAGGAGCCGGGATTCGGGATTGCTGGCGCGCCCGCGCGCCTCCCAGAAGCCGCCGATGAGCCGTGCCCAGTCACGCCAGAAAAAGAGCAGCAGGGCCGCCGCTGTGCCCAGATGGAGGACGACGATGAAGGGCAAAAACCATGGGGCATCGCGGTTGATGGGCCAATGCAGCAGCGCCGGGACGAGAATGCTATGCCCCAGGCTGGAGATGGGGAAGAGTTCCGTAACGCCTTGCAGCATGGCCAGCCAGAGCAGATAGATATGATGGATCATCGGGGAACCTTATCAGACAGGAATAGGTAGACGCTCCCCCCTCAGGAGGCTTTGCGCAGCGCTGGCGGAAGGAGGTCGGGGGAACCCGCGGAAAGCATCCGGTAATGGCTTTGCACCTTGCGGTAGCGATAAAGCCCATAAAAGAGGGCCGTTGGCGACAGGAGCAGAAAAATGATGCCAAGGCCAATGATGGCCGGGTGGTGAAAGAAGCGCACCAGGATCAGACCGGCAATGCCCAGGTCCAGGGTGGTGCGCAGGGAGGAGTAGAGGGTACGCTTGTTGGCCGCCACGGTACGGTCGTGGGCCAGCCAGTCGCGGATGATGTATTTGTTCCGGGGATAGCGATGAAAGCGCTGCCGATGGGCGTCGAGGTGCTTGAACCGTGGCATGTGCATGGCAATACCCTCTCCCTGGCCGCGGTCTACTCGTAGCGTACCGCGAGGATGGTGTATTCGCGGATACCGCCGGGCGCCCGCACCTCGACGGGATCACCCGCCATCTTGCTGATGAGCGCCCGGGCGATGGGGGAGCTGATGGAGATCTTGTTTTCCTTGAGGTCGGCCTCGGCATCGCCCACGATCTGATAGGTGACTTCGTTGCCTTCGGCATCTTCCAGTTCCACCGTGGCACCAAAGACGACCTTGCCGCCGGCGTTGAGGGTTTTAGGATCGATAACCTGGGCGCGGGCGATATTGTCCTCGATCTCACGGATCCGCCCTTCGATGAAGGCCTGCTGTTCCTTGGCGGCATCGTATTCCGCATTTTCCGAAAGATCGCCCTTGGCGCGGGCCTCGGCAATGGCTTCAATGACGGCGGGCCTTTCCACCGTCTTCAGGCGTTGCAGTTCCTCGCGCAGGCGCTGGGCGCCGATGACCGTCATGGGGATTTTCTGGCTCATAGATTCCTCTGTGCCGCTGAGCTGTGGACCAGGTCCTGCAAGCGGATCACGCTCCGTTCCTGGGTGAGTAGTTCTTGCAGGGCGGCGGCGCCGGCCGTAGCCCCTGCCAGGGTAGTGTAGTAGGTGATGCCCATTTGCAGGGCCGCGCGGCGGATGCTGAAGGAATCGCGCACCGATTGCTTCTCGTCCACCGTATTGATGATGAGCTGCACCTTGGCGTTCTTGATGGCATCGACGATATGCGGCCGCCCTTCGGTGACCTTGTTCACGGCCTCGACGCTCAGGCCCTGGGCCTGCAGAAAGGCCGCCGTGCCGCGGGTGGCGATGAGCCGAAAACCCAAATCCGCCAGGCGCCGGGCCACTGCCGGCAGTCCGGCCTTGTCGGCATCGCGAACGCTGAGAAAAACGGTCCCGGCTGTGGGAAAACGTTCGCCGGCGCCCATCTGCGCCTTGAGGAAGGCCTCGCCAAAGCTCGCGCCGATCCCCATTACTTCGCCGGTGGATTTCATTTCCGGGCCCAGCAGGACGTCCACGCCGGGAAATTTGATGAAGGGGAAGACGGCTTCCTTAACGCTGAAATGGGTTGGGTGGGTGTATTCATGCACGCCCTGTTCGGCCAGGCTCTTGCCGACCATGCAGCGCGACGCGATCTTGGCCAGGGGGCGGCCGGTGGCCTTGGAGACGAAGGGCACGGTGCGCGAGGCGCGCGGGTTCACCTCCAGCACATAGATCTTGCCGTCCTGTACCGCAAACTGGCAATTCATCAATCCCACCACTCCCAGGGCCTTGGCCAGGGCGCGACTTTGCCGGCGCAGTTCATCCTGGATCTCGCCGCTGAGGGAATAGGGAGGCAGGCAGCAGGCGGAATCACCGCTATGCACGCCCGCTTGTTCGATGTGCTCCATGATGCCGCCCACCACCACCATCCGGCCATCGGCAACGGCGTCGATGTCCACTTCCATGGCATTGTTGAGGAAGCGGTCGAGAAGGATGGGTTGTTCGCTGGAGATGCGCACCGCTTCGTGCATGTAATGATCGAGGTCTTCTTCGCCATAGACGATGCGCATGGCGCGGCCACCGAGCACATAGGAGGGGCGGACTACCAGGGGATAGCCCAGTTCGCGGGCCTGGGTCTGGGCCTCGGCCACGCTGCGGGCAATGCGGTTTTCCGGCTGGCGCAGGCCGAGCCGCGATAGCAACTGCTGGAAGCGTTCGCGGTCTTCGGCCAGGTCGATGGAGTCCGGGCTGGTGCCGATGATGGGTACGCCCGCCGCCTCCAGGTCGTTGGCGAGCTTGAGCGGTGTCTGGCCGCCAAACTGGACGATGACGCCCTGGGGCTTTTCCACCGCCACGATCTCCAGTACGTCTTCCAGGGTCAGGGGCTCGAAATAGAGGCGGTCGGAGGTATCGTAATCGGTGGAGACGGTTTCCGGATTGCAGTTGACCATAATGGTCTCGTAACCATCTTCGCGCAGGGCCATGGCGGCGTGGACACAGCAGTAGTCAAACTCGATGCCTTGGCCGATGCGGTTGGGCCCGCCGCCCAGGATCATGATCTTTGGCCGGTCGCTGGGGGCCGCCTCGCATTCCTGCTCATAGGTGGAGTAGAGATAGGGCGTGGGCGAACTGAACTCGGCGGCGCAGGTATCCACCCGCTTGTAGACGGGCCGGATGCCGAGCTTTTGCCGGTGTTCACGGAGGAGCTGCTCGCGGCAGCCCAGGAGCCGGGCCAGGCGGCGGTCGGCAAAGCCCATGCCCTTCAAGCGGCGCAGGCGCTCCCCTTCGAGGCTGGTCAGAGGCAGGCCGCGCAGCCCATCCTCTGCGGCCACGATCTCGGCAATCTGCTCCAGAAACCAGGGGTCGATATGGGTGGCCCCAAAAACCGCCTCCACGGTCCAGCCTTGGCGAAAGGCGTCGGCCAGATACCAGAGGCGGTCGGCGCCGGGAATGCGCAGTTCCTGCTCCAGACGCTGGGCGGCATCGGGGCTTTCCGGGCGCAGCTTTTCATCCAAGCCGTCCACCCCCACCTCCAGACCGCGCAGGGCCTTTTGCAGGGATTCCTGGAAGCTGCGGCCGATGGCCATGACCTCGCCCACGGACTTCATCTGGGTGGTCAGGCGGGCATCGGCGTCGGGGAATTTTTCAAAGGTGAAGCGCGGGATCTTGGTGACCACGTAATCGATGCTGGGCTCGAAACTCGCCGGGGTTGCCTGGGTGATGTCGTTGCGCAGTTCGTCCAGGGTATAGCCGATGGCGAGTTTGGCTGCCACCTTGGCAATGGGGAAACCGGTGGCCTTGGAAGCCAGCGCCGAGGAGCGTGACACCCGGGGATTCATCTCGATGACCAGCAGGCGGCCATTTTGGGGGTTGACGGCAAACTGCACGTTGGAGCCGCCGGTATCCACGCCGATGCGGCGCAATACGGTAATGGAGGCGTCGCGCATGGTCTGGTATTCGGGATCGGTGAGGGTCTGGGCCGGCGCGACGGTAATGGAGTCGCCGGTATGAATGCCCATGGGGTCGAGGTTCTCGATGGAGCAGACGATGATGCAATTGTCCGCCCGATCGCGCACCACTTCCATTTCGAATTCTTTCCAGCCGATCAGCGATTCCTCGATGAGGATCTCGTGGCTGGGGCTGGCCTCCAGCCCGCGCGCGGCGATCTCCTCGAACTCCTCGCGGTTGTAGGCGATGCCGCCCCCGGTGCCGCCCAGGGTGAAGGACGGCCGGATGATGACGGGGAAACCGATCTCCTCGGCGATGCGCCGCGCGCTGTCCATGTCGTGAGCGAAGGCCGAACGCGCCACCTCCAGGCCGATTTCTTCCATGGCCTTTTTGAACAGGCCGCGGTCTTCCGCCTCGCGGATGGCCGCCACCGAGGCGCCGATGAGTTCTACTCCGAACTGCGCCAGCACCCCCTCGCGATGCAGGTCCAGGGCGCAATTCAAGGCCGTCTGGCCACCCATGGTGGGGAGGATGGCGTCGGGGCGTTCGCGCTCGATGATCTTGGCCACGGTGCGCCATTCCACCGGTTCGATATAGGTGGCGTCGGCCGTTTCCGGATCGGTCATGATGGTGGCGGGGTTGGAGTTGACGAGGATGACCCGGTAACCCTCCTCACGCAGGGCCTTGCAGGCCTGCACGCCGGAGTAGTCGAACTCGCAGGCCTGGCCGATGACAATGGGGCCGGCGCCGATGAGGAGGATGCTCTCGATGTCCTGGCGCTTAGGCATGGGCGCGGGCCTCCTGCTGGTCCATGAGGGCGATGAAGGCGTCGAAGATCACGCCGGCGTCATGGGGACCGGGCCCGGCCTCGGGGTGTCCCTGGAAGGAGAGAACGGGCAGATCGCGGTGGGCCATCCCCTGCAGGCTGCCGTCAAAGAGGGAGAGGTGGGTGACCTCCAGGCAGTCGGGCAGGGTTCGGGCATCCACGGCAAAGCCGTGATTCTGGCTGGTGATGAGGACCCGGCCGCTATGGAGGTCCTTGACGGGATGGTTGGCGCCATGGTGGCCGAATTTCATCTTGATCGTCTGCGCACCCAAGGCCAGGCCCAAAAGCTGGTGGCCCAGGCAGAGCCCAAAGGCGGGAATGCCGGCGGCGATCACCTCGCGCAGGGCCTCCCGGCCATAATCCACTGCCGCCGGGTCGCCGGGGCCGTTGGAAAAGAGCACCCCATGGGGCGCCAGGGCGATGATCTCCGCTGCCGCCGTGCGGGGCGGCACCACGGTCACGCGGCAGCCGCGATCCACCAGCAGGCGCAGGATGTTGCGCTTGGTGCCGAAGTCAACCACCACCACATGCCGCGACAAATGCCCTGCTAACTGGGAGACATAGTCCTGCTCGGGGCGCACGCTCCCGTGTTGCCAGGTGTAGGTCTTTCGGCAGCCCGCCGCTTGGGCCAGGTCCATGCCCAGCAGGCCGGGAAAGGCGCGGGCCGCTGCCAGGGCGGTGGCATCATCGACCCGATCCCCTACCAGGACTGCGGCATTCTGGGCACCCCCATCGCGCAACCGGCGGGTCAACGCCCGCGTGTCGATACCCGCGATGCCGGGCACCCGATGGCGGGCGAGGAAGGCGGGCAGCGCTTCCTGGCTGCGCCAACTGCTCGGTGCGCGGGGCGGATTGCGCAGCACCAGGGCCGCGCAGTACACCCTTTCGCCCTCGGCATCTTCGGGGTTGATGCCGACATTACCGACATGCGGGTAGGTAAGGGTCACGATCTGGCCCATATAGGAAGGATCCGTGAGGATCTCCTGATAACCGGTCATGGCGGTATTGAAACAGATTTCGCCCACGGCAAGTCCTGCCGCGCCAAAGCCCGTTCCGCGAAAGATGCTACCGTCTGCAG
>NZ_RIZI01000141.1 GCF_003721225.1 Acidithiobacillus sulfuriphilus
TGGAAATGCTCCGGCGCCGCCCGCAGAGCCTGGCCGCCCTCGCCACCATCCCCGGCGTGGGCGAGCGCAAGCTGGAGGCCTATGGGGCGTCTTTTTTGCAGGTCCTCCGCGAGCATGGATGAATATCGCGAAGGACCCTGCGACACCAACGATCCGAACGGCAGTTGGCGGGGGTATTTCTTGCTCCGGCGGCCCTTGCCTGTTGTTCTACGGCTCATCCCGCTGGCAGGCGAAAACTCGCCCTGCGGGCTCAGACAGTTCGCCTGCCGGACGCGGGTTTTCGCCTAGAACAACGACGGCTCGGGCCGAAGTCGCAGCAAAACACCCCCGCCAACTGCCGCCGTTGGGTTGGTTTCCAAATTTTCCCCCTCCCCAGCCCTTGCCCCTGATCCGGCGATGAGGCCATTATAGGAAGGATTCTAGGGAGCCGCCTTTCATGACCCAAAACAGCTTTGCAGTGACCGTGGAAAACACCCTGAATACCCTGATGGAACAAGTCGAGGAAGTGGCGCCAGAGGTGGAAGGAGACCTCGTCGATAGCGTCCTCACCCTGCTCCTGCCCGACGACAGCCAGATCATCATCAACCGCCAGGAAGCGGTGCGGCAGATCTGGCTGGCCTGCAGCGATGGGCCGGCGCGTTTCGATCAGGTAGGGGAGGCGTGGCTCGATAGCCAGAGCCATGAATCCCTGCACGCCGCTGTTGCGCGCCTGCTCGGCAAACGGCTGGGCCGCTCCATCGTGTTGGGCTGACCATGGCCTACTGGTTGATGAAAACCGAACCGAGCGTCTTCTCCCTGGAGGACCTGGCGCACCGCTCCCCAGAGCCTTGGGACGGCATCCGCAACTACCAGGCGCGCAACTTCCTGCGCAGCATGCAGGTGGGTGATGATGTGCTCTTCTATCATTCGCGCTGCCCGATCCCCGGCATTGTCGGTCTGGCCCGGATTTGCGCCGCCGCCCGACCGGATCCCACGCAATACGATCCAAGCAGCCACTACTTCGATCCCGCCTCATCCCCGCAGAAGCCGCGCTGGGACCTCGTGGACGTGGCTTATGTACGCAGCTTCCCCCGGACCATCTCCCTGGACAGCCTCAAGGCCCATCCCGCCTTTCAGGACAGCCCCTTGATCCGCAAAGGCAACCGCCTATCGGTGCTGCCCATCACCCCGACCCAGTGGGAGGGCATTCTCGCCATGGCGGACATGTGACGCAGCCCCGGCTCTTCCATCGCTGGTCCTCGGCGGAGGGCATGATGTTGCGCTGGACTTGCTATATTATTTTCAACGCGTGGCCACCGCCTGCGGGGTTTCCCTGGAAGACGGCATGGCACATCACCCTTGACTGGAGCCTTCATGACCTATATCGAACTGCTGGACTTTCTCGACCAACACCTCAATTACCCCTTTCTGGAGGGCCACAACAGCGCTACGATCCTGGCTGCGGCCCAGGCCGGGCAAGTGGAAGACCCCTTGACCCGGGAGGTGGTATTGGAACTGTTCCGCGCCAATGCCTGTACCTCCGTCTCCGATCCGGTGGAACGGGCCACCAGCTTCAATGGCCTGGCATCCTTGCGCCTGCGCAGTCAGGCTGACGACAGCGACCCGCATCTCTTTCGCAAGGTGCTCAAGCTCTCCCAGGAACTGGATAACGCCTTTGATCAGGAGTTGATCCGCCAACGCGGCTGAGGCACAGGACCGCCGCCCGGACCTAGGTCGTCCGGGTATGCAACCACCAGGCCAGGAGGGCGAAGGCACCCAGGGGTGCCAGCGTCGCCACGGCCGGCGGCAGCCCACCGGACACGCTGATGTAGCCCGACATGAGATTCAGGAAGTGAAAGGCCAGGCCCACCGTCAGGCCCAGCAAAATGCGTCCCGCCAGCCCGCCACCGCGGTGGCTGCGGATGGCAAAGGGCACCGCCAGCAGGATCATCACCAGACCCACAAAGGGATAGGACAAACGCTGCCAGAAGGCCAGGGCAAAGCGGTTCATGCTCAGGGCGCTGCCCTGCAGGGCACGGTAGGCCTGCCACAGGGCCGGCAGGGTCATGGTCCGCGTGCGATGGGAGAAACTCTGCAGGGTGGCGGGCTTCAGGGCCACCTGCCAGGGACTCTGGGCGGCGCTGCCCGTAATGATGCGCTCGGTGCCGATCCGATAACTTTGCACCCCCTCCAAGGTCCATTGGCCATTGGCGAAACGGGCTTCCCGGGCCGTCATCAGGGTATCAATACCCACCATGGCCGGCTCCACGGTGGCTATGCTGATCCCGCGCAGGCGGCGCCCATCATCGCCCACGGCGGCGATGCGTACGATCTGCCGCCCATCCCGCAGCCACAGACCCGACGGGCCGAGATCGTGGAAACCCACCCCCGGCGCGCTGGCATTGGCCCACATGGCCTCCGCCGCTGGTGCCGTGATGGGCACTACCCATTCTCCCAGGGCGAAGACCAGCAACGCCCCCAAGACCCCCACCGCCAGGAGCGGGCGCTCCAGGCGCGTCACGGACCAGCCCGACATGCGCAGGGCGATGAGTTCGGAGTGGCTGGTGAGGGTGGTCAACCAGGCCAGCGCCCCCAGCAGGAGCGCCAGGGGGATCACGTCATAGGTGACCTGCGGCATTTGCAGAGTCACATAAATCAGGAGCTGCTGCATGGACCAAGGCCCATGCCCGGGCCCTGATGCCTTGGCAATGACCTGCGCAAAAAAGATCAAGGCCATGAGCAGCAACAGCAGCAAGGCGCTGTAACTGAGCATGCCGCGGAAAAGGAGCCGGTCACCACGCGTCATCATGGTCTGCTTCCCCTATGGATCATCGGCCGCCCCGGCGCAGACTGGGCAAGAGGGGCAGATCGCGTGCGCGGCGCGCAAACCCGTAAACAGCGATGGTCAGCAACAGAAGGAGCACCAGCAAAAAACCGGGAAACAGGGCCAGCATTCCGCTTTCCATGCGGTCCTTGACGAAGATCAGCAGGTTGTTGATCAGCAGCAGGAAGAGAATACCCAGCAGGAGCCCCGCCGCGCGCCCGCCCCCGCGCGGCTCGGTATAGGCCAGGGGAATGGCCAGCAACGCCAGCAAGGGCAGCGCCAGCGGCCAGACGAGGCGCCACTCCAGCTCGGTGACGGCAAAACGGGCATCGGGACCCGCGCGATTCCGCCAGAGTTGCGCCAGGGGGGCACTGCCCCAATCCACGCCGCCCGTCTGCGCCCCCGGCTGTGTCTGGGCACCCAGGCTCACGCGATAGCGGGAAAAGGCCAGCACCTTGAAGCCCGCCTGCCCGGGTTCGCCCAGATAGCGCTGGCCGTTCACCAGCACCAGGGTCAGGGCGCCGCCGACCTCGGGTTTGACCTCGCCATAGGCGGCCGTAGCCAGATCCTGACTGCCCGGAGCCGTGGACGCCAAAAAGATCTCCTGAAAGCGATGGGCGCCCGAGGTGATCGCCTTGCCCACATAAATGACCCGGCCGCTGGGCAGGACGGTAAAAGTGCCGGGCTGCAGGAGGGCCTCAGCGGCGGCATTGGCCAGACGGCTGGATTCCGCCTGCAAGTGGCGCTGGGATGCCGGCGCCCACCACAGGGCCAGCAGCAGTTCCAGGATGATCACCGGTATTGCTATCCAGGCGATGGGCCACAACAAACCGGTCAGCCCCTGACCCGCACCGCGAATGGCCACCATCTCGTTGCTGCGATACAGGCGGTTGAAGGTCAGATAGACGCCAAAAAAGAAGGCCAGGGGCAACACCGTCACCAGCAGGGTAGGCACCGCCAGACCCAAAAATTGCAGCACGACGGACAAGGGCAACTGACCCGCCGCCACCTGATTGAGAAATTGCGCCAATTGACCGATGGCCAGCAATCCCAGCACCACAGCGCAGGTAACCAGCAGGAAAAAGAGCGTATCCCGGCTCAATTGGCGATGGATGCGCGTCATCGCCATGCCCTGAACCGTGTCATTGCACTTGATTCCTTGCACCCCTGGGGCTTATTTTCTATAGACTCAGACATTGTTCCTTCCGTTGGACCAAGATTATCAGGAGAAGCGCCGTGGAGATAGCCGTCAAGCCCAGCAACCCCGTCACTGAAGCCGGCGCCTGCATCGTGGTCGGGGTCTTTGAGGACCAGCAGTTGACCCCTGCTGCGGCGGCGCTGGATAGCGCCAGCCACGGGCTCATCAGCGCCATCCTGCAGCAAGGAGACCTGCAGGGTCAGGTGGGTCAGACCCTCCTCCTCTATCGCGTCCCCCAGATCAAGGCCGAGCGGGTCTTGCTGGTGGGGCTGGGCAAGGTCAAGAAGTGCATGGAAACGGGTTTCCAGAAGGCCGCCGCCGCCGCCGCCCAGGCCCTGCAGGAGGCCCACATCGGCGCGGCGGTTTTTTACCTGGCCGACACCCCCGTCAGCGGCCACGATGTGGCCTGGACCACCCAGATCCTGGCCCGCAGCATTGCCGAGAGCGGCTACCGTTTTGACAAATACCGCACCCCGCCGGAAAAACCTGCCGGCGAACTGGGCCGGGCCCACATCGCCCTACCCGAGGGCATGGAAGAAGGGGCACTCCAGCAAGCCGTGGCCCGGGCCCAGGCCATCGCCCGCGCCTCAGCCTGGGCCCGGGACTTGGCCAACGAGCCGGGCAATGTCTGCACCCCGAGCTGGCTCGCCGATCAGGCCAGCGCCATGGCCCATCGCCTCGGCATCCAGGCCAGTATCCTCGGACCGGAGGAAATGGAAGTCCTGGGCATGCGTCTGCTGCTCGGGGTGGCCAGCGGCTCCAGTCAGCCTCCCCGCCTCATCGTCCTCGAATATCACGGCGCGCCCAGCGAGCAGCAACCCATCGTCCTGGTGGGCAAGGGCCTCACCTTTGATGCCGGCGGCATTTCCCTCAAGCCCGGCGACAAGATGGACGAGATGAAGTACGACATGTGCGGCGGGGCTTCGGTCCTCGCCGCCATCCAGGCGGCGGCCGAGCTCAAGTTGCCCATCAACGTGGTGGCCGTGGTACCCGCCTCGGAGAATCTCCCCGACGGCAAGGCCAACAAGCCCGGCGACATCCAGAAAAGCATGAACGGTCTGACCGTCGAGATCCTCAATACCGACGCCGAAGGCCGCCTCATCCTTGCCGATGCCCTGACCTATGTGGAACGCTTCAAGCCCGACGTGGTCATCGACGTGGCGACCCTCACGGGGGCCTGCGTCATTGCCCTGGGCCACCAGACCGCCGGGCTGCTGGGCAATAACCAGCGCCTCATCCACGATCTGCTGGCCGCTGGCAGGGAAGGTCTCGATCGCGCCTGGGAAATGCCCCTCTGGGAAGAGTACCAGGAGCAGCTCAAGAGCCCTTTCGCGGATCTCGGCAATATTGGCGGGCGCCCGGCGGGGACCATTACGGCGGCCTGTTTCCTCTCCCGCTTTGCCGAGAACTACCATTGGGCGCATCTGGACATCGCCGGCGTTGCCTGGAAAAGCGGGGAGAAAAAAGGCGCGACCGGCCGGCCGGTGCCCTTGCTGGTGAATTATCTGCTGCATCGTGCAGCGCAGCAGCAGGGGTAAGATCCCCTTGCCCATCGCGTCTTTTTACGAACTCCCGGCAACCCTGCTCACCCCCGCTGAACAGCGCCGCAGTATCTGCCGGGTCATTGCCAAGGCCTGGCAAGTGCTGGGAGAAGTGGATATCCTCTGTGCCGATCCGGAAACGGCGCAGGCCATGGATGACCTCCTATGGACCTTCCAGGGGGGCGCCTTCATCCCCCATGGCATTGCCGCGGACGAGCCTGTGCGCATCCATCTGAACTGCGCCAGCATGCCTCAGTCTGTAAAGGCCCTGGCCCTGTGCATAGAAGTATTACCCGCAACCTTACCGCCCTGCGAGCGTCTGCTGGACTTCGTCCCGGCGGATCCCCAAGCCAAGGCCGCCGCCCGCGAGCGCTACCGGCTGTGCAAGAGCGCAGGATTCACGATGCAAGTGCATCCGTTGGAACTTTGAACTGGAGACCCCATGGCCCAGGACCGCAGTCGCAAAGAACCCATACTCGAAACATCGAGTTCCGGCATGGCCCAGCCCTTGCTGCTCACCAAACTGCTCCGCGAGGGCTTGCCACCGCCCTTGTGGCGCGATCTGGACGAGCACGGCACGGCCATCCATCCCCTCGGCGCCGGCGAGGAGGAGGGTGCCGCCCATGCCGCCCTCGGCCGCACCGACCCGATCCTCTCCTCCTCAGAACCCAGTGTGGCAGCCACTGCCGCAGATGCGGTTCTCGCGCAGGGTACCGTAAGGGCTGCGGATGAGGTAGGGGCTGCAGGACACACCCCCGTAGCCAAAACCGTAATGGCCAAGACCGCGCCAGCCGCCCACTATCAGCAGAGCGACGCCCACTGGCTGAATCGGGGTGGCCCGAGCGTCACCTTGCATCCCCAGAACGGCGAGGATGATGAGCGCGCGGCGTCGACGCCCATGGCGGAAATCGTCCGCGAAGAGGTCTGGGAAACAATTCCGGCGGCCCCGTCCGAACCGCTGGCACCAGCGCCTTCCGGTGAAGACGCAGCGCCCTTGCCCGGCCCCGACTGGGATTTCCTCAAAAACTTCGAAGGCCTGCTCTTTCAGGAAGTGGAACGCCGGGTTGCCGCCGAACTGGAAGAACGCGTCACCCAGCACTTGCAGACGACATGGAAGGAGCAAGTCAGCCTCGCGGTCATGCGCACCCTGGCCATGGAAGGCATCAAGCTGCGGGAAAGCATCGCCGCCGACCTGCGCCAGGCCCTGCCCGACATCCTGCAGCGCGTGCTCCGCGAAGGTCTGGACCAGGTACTCCCCCCCGCTTCCGACCCTAGCGAACCCTGAGGCCCCATGACCGACATCCTGGATCGTCCCTTCGCCCCCGCCGAGATAGAAACCCATTGGTATGCCCGCTGGGAAGAGCGCGGTTATTTCGCCCCCCGCGGCAACGGCGCGCCCTACTGCATCATGCTGCCGCCCCCCAATGTCACCGGCACCCTGCACATGGGGCACGCTTTTCAGGATACCCTCATGGATATCCTCAGCCGTTATCACCGCATGCGCGGCGAACAGGTGCTCTGGCAGCCGGGCACCGACCATGCCGGCATCGCCACGCAAATGCTGGTGGAACGGCAGGTTGTGCAGGAAGGGGGCAGCCGTCAGGCCCTGGGGCGCAGCGCCTTTCTCCAACGGGTCTGGGAGTGGCGGCAGCAGTCCGGCGACACCATCGTCCGCCAGATGCGCCGCCTCGGGGCCTCCTGCGACTGGTCGCGAGAGCGTTTCACCCTGGACAGCGGCCTCTCCCATGCCGTCACCGAGGTCTTTGTCCGCCTCCATGAAGAGGGCCTGATTTATCGCGGCAAACGCCTGGTCAACTGGGATCCGGTCCTGCGCACTGCCGTTTCCGATCTGGAGGTGCTGAGCAGCGAGGAAGACGGCTTCCTCTGGCATATCCGTTATCCCCTGAGCGACGGCTCCGGCCATCTGGTGGTAGCCACCACCCGTCCGGAAACCCTCCTGGGCGACGCGGCCGTGGCCGTGAACCCCGAAGACCCGCGCTACCAACACCTCATCGGCAAGACCCTGCGCCTGCCCCTGATGGCGCGCGAGATCCCCATCATCGGCGATGAATATGTGGACCCGGAATTCGGCTCCGGCTGCGTCAAGATCACCCCCGCCCACGATTTCAACGACTATCAGGTGGGCCAGCGCCACGGCCTGCCGTTGATCAACATCTTCACCCCCGAGGCCGGGATTCGCGAGGAGGCGGAAATCACCGGCCCCGCGGCGGCGGCCCTGCCGGCCATCCGGATCCCCGCCGAACTGCGCGGGCTCGACCGCTACCAAGCCCGCCAGCAGATCGTCGCCGCGCTGCAGGCCCAGGAGCTCCTGGAAAAGATCGCGCCGCACAAACTCATGGTCCCCCGCGGCGACCGCTCCGGGGCGGTCATCGAACCCTTTCTCACCGACCAGTGGTATGTGCGCGTCGCGCCCCTGGCCGAACCCGCCATCCGCGCGGTGGAAGAGGGCCGCATCCGCTTCGTCCCGGAAAACTGGAGCAAGACCTACTTCGACTGGATGGGCCGCATCGAGGACTGGTGCATCTCCCGCCAGCTCTGGTGGGGACATCAGATCCCCGCCTGGTACGGGCCGGACGGCCGCATTTTCGTCGCCCGCCACGAGGAAGAGGCGCAGACCGAGGCGGCCCGCCACTACGGCATGCCGGTCCCCCTGGAGCGCGACCCGGACGTCCTCGACACCTGGTTCAGCTCCGCCCTCTGGCCCTTCACCACCCTCGGCTGGCCGGAAAAGAGCGCGGATCTCGCCACCTTCTACCCCACCAGCGTGCTGGTCACGGGCTTCGACATCATCTTCTTCTGGGTGGCGCGGATGATCATGATGGGCCTGCGCTTCCTGGACGATGTGCCCTTCCACGAGGTCTATGTCCACGGCCTGGTGCGCGACAGCGAAGGACAGAAGATGAGCAAGTCCAAGGGCAACGTCCTCGACCCGCTGGACCTCATCGACGGCATCACCCTCGACGCCCTCGTCGCCAAACGCACCCGGGGACTCATGCAGCCGCAGATGGCCGGCAAAATCGAAAAGGCCACGCGCAAGGAGTTTCCCGCCGGCATTCCCGCCTTTGGCACCGATGCCCTGCGCTTCACCTTCGCCGCCCTCGCCACCCAGGGCCGGGACATCAAGTTCGACCTCAAGCGGGTGGAAGGCAACCGCAACTTCTGCAACAAGCTGTGGAATGCCTCCCGCTACGCCCTCATGCAGGTGCAGGCGGTGGCCGACCTCGAAGGCGACAGCGTACTCCTCGCCCCCGATCGCTGGATCATCGGCCGTCTGCAGGAAACCGAGGCCGCCGTAGCCGAGGCCTTTGCGCAGTATCGCTTCAGTGACGCCGCCCAGGCCCTCTATCAATTCTTCTGGAACGACTACTGCGACTGGTACATCGAGTTGAGCAAACCGGTCCTGCGGGGCGAAGGCGCTTTTGGTGCCGCGGAGCAGCGCGGCGCCCGCAATACCCTCCTCAAGGTCCTGGAGGCGGGCCTGCGCCTGCTCCACCCGGTCATGCCTTTCCTGACCGAAGAACTCTGGCAGCGGGTGGCCCCGGTCATCGGCAAGGGCGGCGAAAGCATCAGCCTCGCCGCCTATCCCCAGGCCGACCTGACGCGCATCGACGGCGCCGCCGACGGCGACGTGCAATGGCTCATTCACGTCATCCGCGCCCTGCGCTCGGTGCGCGGCGAAATGGACATCCCCCTCGCGCGCCCCCTGCCCGTTCTCCTGCAGGGCGGCACGGCCCAGGACCGGGAGCGCGTGCAACGCCTCCACCCCTGGCTGCACAGCCTCGCCCGCGCCGCCAGCCTCGACTGGCTGGACGCCGATGCCATGCCCCCGCCCGCCGCCCTGCAACTGGTGGATGAACTGAAAATCCTCGTGCCCCTGGCGGGGGTCATCGACGTGGCCGCCGAGCAGGCCCGCATCGCCAAGGAGATTACTCGCGTGGCGCAGGATCTGGAAAAGGCCCAAAGCAAGCTGGCGCAACCCGACTTTCGCAACCGCGCCCCGGCCGCAGTCGTCGAGCGCGAACTGGCCCGCGTCGAGGAACTCGGCGTCGCCCTGGAGGAGTTGAAAAACCAGCACCAACGTCTCGACGCCCTGTAATGACCGCGCCCGCGCCGAAAAAGGAGGGAGTGGCCCCCTACCCGCTGGAACCCCTCTTCGGACGGATACTGACGCCCTTTGAGCAATTCCTTCAGCGGGCCACGGCGGGGGGCATCGTCCTCATGGCCGCCACGGTCCTTACCCTGCTCCTCAGCAACTCGCCCTGGTCCGCCGCCTTTGCCCGCTTCTGGGAGATCCACCTCCATCTGGGCCTGGGCAGATGGCAGATGGATCACACCCTGCACCATTGGGTCAACGATGGCCTCATGGCCCTGTTTTTCTTTCTGGTCGGGCTGGAGCTCAAGCGCGAACTTCTGGCCGGCGAACTGGCATCGCCCCGGGACGCGGCCCTGCCGGTGATCGCCGCGCTCGGAGGCATGCTCGCCCCAGCCGCCCTATTTCATCTGTTCAATCCCGCCGGTCCCGCCGCCGCAGGCTGGGGCATACCCATGGCCACGGATATCGCCTTTGCCATCGGCATCCTCGTGCTCCTGGCCTGGCGCATACCGCGCAACCTGATCCTCTTTCTGACCGCCCTGGCCATTGCCGACGACCTCGGCGCCGTTCTCGTCATCGCCATTTTTTATACGCAAAGCCTGCATCCCGGTGCCATGCTCATTGCTGCGGGGCTCTTTGCTCTGCTGATCCTCCTCAATCAGGGCGGTGTCCGCCATTCCCTGCCCTATCTGCTGCTCGGCCTCCCCCTCTGGTACTTCGTCATGGCCTCGGGCATCCACGCTACGGTGGCGGGCATCCTGCTCGCCTTCACCATCCCCGCGCGCCCCGCCGTAAGCACGGCGCAATTCGATGCCCGGCTGAGCGAACTGCAGCAGCATTTTCACGCCCGCGCCGTCCTTCCGGATGCCGTGGACAACTCCCTCGGCGATCCCAAAATGGCGGCCGTTGCCAGCAATCTCAGTGCTGCGGCCAACACCGTCCTGGCCCCGCAGCAACGCATGGAACAGGCCCTCAGCCCGTGGGTCACCTTTGCCATTCTCCCGATCTTCGCCATGGCCAACGCCGGTATCAATTTCTCCACGGTATCCCTCGGTATGCTCTTCAGCCCGGTGGCGCTGGGCACCTGCGCCGGTCTCGTCCTCGGCAAATTCCTGGGCATCAGCGTGGCCAGTTGGCTCGCCGTCCGCCTCCGGCTTGCCCGCCTGCCCCACGGGGTGGGCTGGCGGCACATCCTCGGTGCCGCCTGGCTCGGTGGCATCGGCTTCACCATGTCGCTGTTCATCAGCCAACTGGCCTTTTCCTCGGCCACCTTGCAGGAGGCAGCCAAACTCGGCATCCTCATCGCTTCCCTGATCGCTGGTATAGTAGGCCTGACCTGGCTCTATCTCGCCGGCAGCCAAAGGAGTCCCGCATGATCCCCGCCGATCTGAGCGAATGCGTCGCCCGCGCCCTGGCCGAAGATATCGGCAGCGGCGACCTCACCGCGGCCCTCATCCCGCCGCAGCAAAGCCTGCACGCGGACATCATCACCCGCGAGGCAGGCATCTGCTGCGGCCAGCCCTATGCCGAGGCGGTCTTCGCCCAGATCTCCCCGGCCATCCGGATGGACTGGCAGGTGCAGGAGGGCCATAGCCTCACCCCCGGCCAGCACCTCTGCACCCTCTCCGGCCCGGCCCGGGCCATCCTGAGCGGCGAACGCTGCGCGCTGAACTTCCTGCAAACCCTCTCCGGCGTCGCCACCACCGTCAGCGAACATTGCCACGCCCTACAGGGCACATTCACTCGCCTTCTCGACACCCGCAAGACCATCCCCGGCCTGCGCCTGGCGCA
Source organism: Acidithiobacillus sulfuriphilus (assembly GCF_003721225.1). Classification (GTDB taxonomy): domain Bacteria; phylum Pseudomonadota; class Gammaproteobacteria; order Acidithiobacillales; family Acidithiobacillaceae; genus Acidithiobacillus_B; species Acidithiobacillus_B sulfuriphilus. Next base: position 11,448 of record NZ_RIZI01000141.1, read on the forward strand.
GAAATATGCCGTCCGGATCGGTGGCGGCATGAACCACCGTCTGGGCCTCTACGACGGCATTCTCATCAAGGAAAACCACATCGCCGCCTGCGGCAGCATCAGCGCGGCCCTGAACGCCGCCCGCGCGCTGGCCCCACGCCTCACCCGCATCGAGGTGGAGGTGGAAGACCTGCTGCAACTGGAAGAGGCCATCGCCGGCGCGGCGGACATGATCCTGCTGGACAATTTCTCCATCGACCTGCTGACGCAGGCGGTACGCCGGGTGGGCGGAGCCATCCCCCTGGAGGCCTCCGGCAACATCGGCCTGGACAACATCCGCGAGATTGCCCTTACGGGGGTGGACTACATCTCCGTAGGCGCCCTTACCCGCAATGTGCGGAGCCTGGATTTGTCTTTGCGCTTTATCTGACGATGTCCTGGCACGCATGGGTGGTTCGCCGGCCTTTGTCCTGGCCGCCAGCCATGGCGCACGCGCAACACCGGCAATGGTACGCCCCCCGCTGGGGAAAGGCCGGTTACTCTGGTTTTTGCGCCGTGTTGGCGCTTCTATACGCCGGTTTACGATGTGATGGCATCGTAGTACCTTTGGTACAAGGCATGCAGCGACCTGTCGCTTCCCGGCCCGCAAAGGCCGCTAAAGGACTCGCCCAGTTTAGGCCGCCTAAAGAGGAGCATGGACATGATAGTCCCTGACGATGCGCGCTTATCCCAGAGTGGTGGGTTATTAGGCGGCCTGGGTGCCGCTGGCGGTTGGCGCCTAAATTACGTTAGCTGCTGAAACACACAGGCATCATAAGGTTGGCAAGATTGCTATAGGATTAACACCATGAAAACAGTAAAAAACATTAATGTTCCACATCCTTTCCCCTATCAGGGAAGCAAGCGCGGTATTGCCAAATATATCCTTCCGTATTTCCCGTCTAATGTTCGATGCCTAATCGAACCCTTTTGTGGAGCTGGAGCGGTATCAATTGCAGCAGCAGCACATGGACTTGCAAAACAATTTGCCATGAATGACTTGAATAAACCTCTGATGGATTTGTGGTCAGAAATTCTTGATCATCCAGGTGTGCTTTGTGATGAATATGAGAGGCAATGGTTAGAGCAACAGTCAGACCGGAAGGCATATTTTTTTAAAGTACGAGATGAATTTAATAAAACACACAATCCACACCAGTTGCTTTATTTACTAGCTAGGATTGTCAAAGGTTCTGTCCGATACAGTTCTGATGGCCAGTTTAACCAAAGCGCAGACAACCGGCGTTCTGGAATGAAGCCAAATACCATGAGGCAAAACATATTAGGTGTATCTGCACTATTAGGAAAGAAAACTGCTATTTCCGCAGTCGATTTCCGTCAGGCAGTAGAAAGAGCCAACGAATATGACCTAGTTTATATGGATCCGCCCTATCAAGGAACATCATTTACTAGAGATCATCGTTATTTCAATGGGTTGTCTTATGAAGAATTTGTGGATGCCCTTTCGCATATGAATGACCAAAATCTTTCATACATTATTAGCTATGACGGCATTACTGGTGAAAAAGCACATGGAAAGCTGCTTCCAGCTAGCCTTCATCTGCAACATCTACACATCCACGCTGGCAGGTCTAGTCAAGCCACACTCCTTGGCAATAACCACGAAACGATAGAATCGTTGTATTTATCGCCGTCTCTAGTGCGCCGCTTAGAAAGCGATAAACCATACAGAAAACAACACTGTGCATTAGAACAACAGGAGCTTGCTTTTGCATGACAAAAGAAATTTACCCGCCAGAATTTTTGAAACTCCTCAAAAGTGTTGACGCGAAACGCCCTAAAACCGTTATCGACCATATTTTGGAATACGGTCAGATTACAACGGAGGAGTTGAAAAACACATACGGCTACAACCATCCGCCACGCGCAATTAGAGATGTTCGCGAGCAAGGCATTCCTATTGAAATGTTTCGCGTTACTGGCTCGGATGGAAGAAAAATTGCAGCGTATAAATTCGGCGATCCATCTGAGGTTCGTTCCACGCAACTTTCCGGTAGAACAGCATTTTCCTCGAAACTCAAGGAAGCTCTAATAGAAAAGCATGGCGCACGATGCAATATTTATCTTGAGCCTTTCCCGATTCGGGAGCTTCAAATTGACCACAGGGTTCCATTTGAAATTGCTGGTGACAATGGCGGTCTCTCCGAGGATATTGATGAATACATGTTGCTGTGTGCTTCGGCAAACAGAGCTAAATCATGGAGTTGCGAGAATTGTCCTAACTGGAAAAATAAAGACATATTGGCCTGCAAAACATGTTACTGGGCATATCCAGAATCTTATAAGCACATAGCTATGCGCGACATCCGAAGGCTTGATCTTTTGTGGTCAGGCAATGAAGTGGCGGATTATGAAATCCTGATTGAAGAAGCAGCAAAAGTGCAGGAAGAAGCGCCTGAATATGTTAAGAAGGTACTTCGTAGTCACTTCAAGAAAAAAAGCAGCTAACAAGGCGCTGCACCGGACGGCAATTCCGCTGCGCTCCATTGCCGCCGGTGAGCTTGGTCGTTAGAGCAAAAAGCCGCAACTATCTTTTTAGTCATTTGAGAATATGCTCATGACAGAATATGCATTAATCCCAAAAATCATGCCCGCATTACGGCGACTTCAAAAGCACTACACGCTTAAAGCAGAATATAACCTCAAAGAAATCATTGATAATGCTAGAATACACATTGATGTCGCCACAGATTACGACAATTGGAATGGCGGGACGTATGGTCATGATGTGTTTTTGTTTATTCCTGATGAACTTATCGAGTTAGTTGATTTAGATAATCAAGAAGAAATCTTTAATCGCCTACAGCAGGATTTAAACAAAGCCACCCCTGAAGTTGAAAATGAATACGTTAGGGCTGTCTATGTGAAAGCAGCTGATGATTCAGACCCACACTACCAAGCATCAATTCCATTTAGTAAGGAAGCTCAGCTTTCACCACAACGCACTGGACTATGGGAAGAAAATCATCTACGAGTATTTATAAGTCATCGTGATAAGCACAAAGCTATAGCCAATGAGCTTGCTAATTCTTTGGCACCATTTGGCGTTACTGCATTCGTAGCTCACGATGCAATAAAACCAATGAAGGAGTGGGAGCAAGAAATATTAAATGGTCTGAACACAATGGAAGTAATGCTTGTGCTTTTGACTAATGACTTCCATGAAAGTGAATGGACTAATCAAGAAGTCGGGTTTGCCTTAGCCAAGGGAATCCCAATAATCTGTGTAAAAGTCCAAAACTCAGACCCTAAAGGTTTTATCGGATCAAAACAGGCTCTGAAAGCTTCTTATGAGCATATTTCCCAAGCTGCATCTGAAATTCATAAATCATTATTAAGAGAGATAGGTCAGGAAGGAAGACTTAAAGGTATTCTTATAGAGTCATTTTTGTCATCTCCAAGCTATATTGATGCTATGGAGCGGTTAGAATACTTAACAAAAACTTCTGATAAGTTAACCGAAAAGGAGCTTGCTCGTATTGCTGAAGGGTATTCGCAAAATAACCAACTGTACGGATGTGCTGGAATCCATAATAGAGGAAACTGGTTTAAAAGATACTTGGAAAGTGCAACAGGCAAGAAACTGGAGTTTAGCCAAGGAAAAATAGTTGATAAAAGTTTGGACAAATCCAATGACATCCATTTCTAAGTACAAACAAAGCTCTAACACGTCGCTCCACCCGACCAAAAACCGCGATGCGGTTTTTGGTCGGGTGAGCTTGATCGTTAGCCGACACCTAGTTTCAACCTTTCGCCGTGCCAGCCGCACATCAGGAATAAGACAAACATGCATCGAATCATTAAGTCACACCTGGATAATTTCTCCAAGAGCTTCGGCCTTGACGACTTAGATGAAGCAGAACAGTTTGAGATGTTCGTCAACTACGCCGTGTTGACACCAAAGGTGAGCACGACCTTCGAACTCGGGGACGTGACAACAGGCGAAGGCGACGATGGGATTGATGGAGTAGCCATCATCGTTGACGAGGAACTTCTTGTGTCACAAGAAGATGCTGAATCAATCTTTAAATCAGATCGGAAGAACCACGATGTGGAGATGGTTTTCATCCAGGCCAAGCGTAGCGATTCCTTTGACCTAGGAGACTTCCTAAAATTCAAGGAGTCAGTTCAGAAATTCATCAACGCAGATGACTACGCGGTTGATGATGAAGTGCAAAACAACGCGAATGCCATCTACGACGTGTGCCTGAAGAATGTGCCAAAAATTCGAGGCGGCAAGCCCTCGGTGACGGCTCGATTCATTACGACAGGTGTTTACAACGAGCCGGAAGCCCTGGAGACTGCTCGCAAGAAGTTCGAGCGGGACTTGAAGTCGGTTGGCTACTTTTCCACAGTTGATATTCAATTCGCTGGCCGGGATGAACTGACTGCGCTGTGGGTCTCAACCTATTCCGGAATTCAGGCGCAGTTGCCAATCTTCAGCAACGCACCACTCCCAAAAATTGCCGGGATTGAAGAAGCTTACCTCGTTGTCGCAAGCGCCAAAGACGTAGTCGAGAACCTCTTGATGAGTGCGGACGGGAATCTTCGGGCACAGGTTTTTGAAGAGAATGTCCGATCTTTCTTGGGCAGTGAAAACCCAGTAAATCGCTCTATCGCTGAGACTCTCAATGATGCCAAGGCTTCAACACGGTTTCCCGTGATGAACAACGGAATAACCATCGTAAGCCCGGATGTTCGCGTACAGGGAAACGTCTTGCACCTCGAGAACTACCAGATTGTCAATGGATGCCAAACATCAAACGTTCTCTATGAAAACCGGAATATCCTTAGCGACAGGATCATGGTTAACCTAAAGATTGTCGAGACGTCAAATGAAGATGTCTTTGCCGAACTAGTCAGAGCAACAAACAGCCAATCCAAGATTGAAGAGAATCAGTTTTTCTCTCTTCGGCCAATTGTCAAGCGAGTGGAGCAGTACTTCGATTCGTTCGAAGATCAAGATGGGCGCCTGTACTTCGAACGCCGAGACCGCCAGTTCATCGGCAGAGATGTTCCCGCTGTGCGAGTCTTCTCGGTTCACACGACCGCCAAGTGTGTTGCTGCGATGTTCTATCACCGGCCGGAGCTGGCGTATCGTTATCCGAAACAGATGTACGAACTGATTGGCGAAAAGATGTTTGCGGATGGCAATAAGGAGTGCACCTTCTATTGTTCCTCGCTCGCCCTCTATCGGCTGCACCTACTCGTTTCAAATGGCACAATTCCGCAAAATATGCGCAAGTTCAAGTGGCACATCCTTGCCCTCGTGCGAGTGCTCATTGCTGGTAAGAAGATGCCCGAACTGAACTCAAAAAGGATGGAAGCCTACTGTCAGAAAGTAATTGATGCGCTTTCCAAGCACGGCACAACGGCGGTATCGCCGTTCAAGAAGGCAGCAGCAATCGTTCAGTCAATGGGCGAGATATCGAGTGATCGATTAAAGCGGCAGACTGTACTTGATGAAATGCTAAAGAAGATCAAATAGGTGCGACCATGTATATGTCTAACAATCGCTTCGAGAGGGACGCTCCGCCGAAAAGCCGGCTCCGCGCCCCTCAAGCTTCACGTTAGATTTTTCGGAGAGAGTAATGGAGAAGTCCTGGAAAGAGGCCATAAAGAAAGTGCTTGGGGAGTCGGACACTCCGCTGCACTACGCAGAAATATCCGAGCAAATATTATCTCGCGGTTATTACGAGACTGACGGTGCAACTCCAGCGGCAACAGTGAACGCACAAATTTCTTCGTCGATAAAGCATGATGGAGAGAAATCACCATTTATTCGTGTTGGCAAAGGCATATTCACACTCAAGAGTTCACCGGCGACGGAAAACATTCCGGCACCAGCTCCAGTTTCAAAACAAAAGAAATCTGAAACTCTTGCCGAAACTGACGTGGAGGCCTCCGACTCAATCATTCACTCCTTCGGCATGTATTGGCAACGTGATCTTGTTGTGTGGCGCAATGATCCAAAAATGTTTGGAAAACAGCAGGCTCTTTCAAAGCCAGTAGACTTCGGTAAACAGAAAGGCATTTACATTCTTTACGACCACCACACCGTAGTGTATATCGGGCGCTCCATTGACCGCCCGCTGGGTAAACGCCTTTTCGAGCACACAGTCGATCGCTTGGGTAGTCGCTGGAATCGATTTTCATGGTTTGGGCTACTTGATGTTACGCAAGAGGGTAATCTTCGAGAAACTGCCCTCAACGCATCCCTTGCCAGTCTTGTCGCAACACTAGAGGCTCTGCTTATCGAGGCACTTGAGCCGCCGCAAAATAGAAAGCGTGGCGATGATTTTTCTGCTATCGAATATATTCAAGACATTGACCCCGAGCTGAAAGAAAAGGAAATTCAAAATACGCTGCGGGCTATTGAGCAAAAAATGCGGGGTGGTTCGTGAAAAAATCTAACCTTACGCTCAAGCGGGACGCCGCAAAAGCGCGGCGCCCCTTAGCTTCACGTTAGGCCAGTGAAAATGGCATGTATTCATCGGGAGTAGTTCATGGAGCTGCAAGACTTCGTTTCACAAGCGCTAGGCGATATCGTCAATGGTGTTAAAAAAGCCCAGGAGCTCACGGGACCCGGAATCATCTGTCCTGACGGGCTCGAAACCGACGATGCTCTTAAGGCCGGTATAAGTACTATTTCCGCAGTGGAGTTCCAGGTATCTGTCCGTACTGACGAACGCACGGGAAGTGAGGCAAAACTAAGTGTCGTAGCTGCAATCGTGGGTGGTCACATGAAAGGGGAAAGCGCCTCCAATTCCGGTCATGTGGCCACGTTGTCTTTTCGCGTTCCAGTTCGCTTCCCAAGAAGCAAAGAATGAAAACGTGTTTGGCGTTACGGCCTAACAAATCGTTCAAGCGGACGCGCATACTGCGCGCCGCTTATCTCATTCGTTGGGCACTTTGACGCGCCTTTGTCGTGCCATTGACAATAGCCATAGCTGAGAAACTGCCCAACAAGCGCTTCGAGTAGGACTCTCCGTGAACCGCCCCTCACGGCGCCGTGGGCGGCACCTCGTTGAGTTCCTTCACATAGCGCACCATCTCATCGTCGGCCACGGCAAAGCGCAGGGCCGCCCATAGTACGGCCAGGCTCAGAACGGCGATGATCCCCATGTCTCCGAAGAAGGGGATCCAATCCTTGCCGCCCAAGCTGGCGGGTCCCAGATAACTACACAGCCAAAGCAGCGCAAAATAGGGAAAGACCCACCACACATGGCGCCAGCCCAACGCTTCCCGGTCCTGCGCATCCTGAAGAACATAGTGAAACAGGAGATACACCGCGAGCAGCAGCGTCAAGGCCACGAAAGTGAACGTGAGGGTGGCCAAGCCCGCCCAGAAGATGATCCAGTTGGCCACGATAAAGGCCATGGGCGCCAACACCGGCGCCGCCCACAGGCGAAAGGGCCTTGGCTCCTGCGGCATGGCCCGCCGCAGTTGCAGCAGGACAACGGGGCCCAGGCTATAGGACAAGACCGTGACCGAGGAAATATACCCCACCAGCTTTTGCCAGGAAGGAAAGGGAAAGAAAAACAGGGAACCCACCCCATAGACCACCAGCAGGCTCAGCCAGGGAACCCCCCGGCCGTTGAGGCGCGCCAGCCAGCGCGGCCCACTGCCCATTTCGCCCGTAGCCATGGTGATGCGCGCCGCCGAGGTGGTGTAGATGAAGGCCGTGCCCGCCGGCGAAACCAAGGCATCCGCATACAGGAGCACCCCCCACCACGTCGCGCCCACCGCCGTCGCCAAGGCCGCGAAGGGGCCGGTGAGGCCGGGGAAATCCAGATGCTGCCAACCGCCTTGGGCCAGGTCCGCGGGACTCACCGCCACCAGAAAGGCCAACTGCAGGCCCTCGTAGAGCACTGCGCCGATGAGCACCGAGCCGATCACCGCAATGGGGATGTTCCTGCCCGGATTGCGGCTCTCCCCGGCCAGATCGATGGCCTGGCGGAAGCCGAAAAAGCTGAAGATCACCCCGGCGCTGGCCACCGCCGTGAACATCCCCTGCAAATCCCCGTGGGGATGCTGCAGGCGCAGGTTCTCCGGATGCCAGGACAGACTCATGAGCACGAAAACGGTGGCTGCGGGAATGATGAGCTTCCACCAGGTGGCGGCGCTGTTGAGGAGCAACACCCAGCGGATCACCAAAAAATTGAGGAGCACGAAAACGCCCAGCAGCAAGACGGCGGCGACGAAACCCCGGTTGCTCAGGAGACCGGAACTGCCCCGCAGAAAACCGGGCAGATAATTATTGGCATAGGTCAAAACCGCCGTGACCTCCACCGGGGCGATGGAGACATAGGAAAAGAACAGGATCCAGCTCCAGATCCGTCCGAGCATCGGCCCATTACCCACATGGCTGATATGCACAATGGAACCGCTGCGCGGGATCATCGGCCCGAGTTCGGCATAGACCAGGGCCAGCAACAGGATGGCCCCCGCCCCCACCGCCCAGGACCCCAGGCTCAAGGGCCCCGCC
>NZ_RIZI01000142.1 GCF_003721225.1 Acidithiobacillus sulfuriphilus
CCCGCCCCTGCCAAAACCGGTGGTGCAACCCAAGCCCATCCCGAAACCGGTACCCAGACCGACCCCTGTTCCTCAACCAATCATACATCACGCCCCGGCACCCAAACCATTGCTGGCCAAGGCCCCCACGCCCACGGCGCCGGTCTACACACCGCCAGCCCCTACGCCGCCTGCGCCGCCACCGCCGCCGGCCCCCAGTCCGGCCACGCAGCAGGATGCCATTGCCAGCTATGCCGCCTTGCTGCGCGCGCGTGTGCAGGCCGGTACCCGCGTGCCCGAGGAGGTGCGCCTGATGCACACCGGTGGGACGGCGATGATTGCATTCCGCTTGACGCCATCCGGCCAGTTGTTGTCCGCCCGCGTGGCGCAGAGTAGCGGCGTGGGACCCATTGACCGGGCAGCCCTCCACGCGGTGCAGGAGGAAAACTACCCCCCTTTCACCAAGGACATGCCTAAACATGACATGGACTTTGCGGTCCAGGTGCATTTGTCGGCACACCGGGATGAATGACGGAGATCAGGATCAAATCATTGAGAACAACCCTCATGGAGTTGGTGAGCAAGAACACCCCATCAACTGCCGAATCCAGGATAAATATAGCCAAATCCAAGGAGTACCCCCAAATGTTCCAACAAAACCGCAGACAGTTTCTCAAAACCATGGGCCTCGGCAGCGCCGCATTGGCCACCGCTCCCCATCTCGCGGGGCTGGCCCAGGCGGCCGATGCCGTGGATCTGGCGGGCTTGCGTGCGCATATTGATCATATCGTCATCATCTATCAGGAAAACCGCAGCTTCGATCACTACTTTGGCACCTACCAGCATCCCCAAGGGACGATGGTCGCCAACCTGCTGAACCAGGACGGCAAGGTGGATCCGCGCTTCCTCGGCCAGCAAAAAAACCCTGCGGGCATTCCCTACACCTACCTCCCCGTTCCCGAAGACATCCCCGGCTTCAACGGCGCCCTGCTGGACAATTTCCCCTTTCATCTCGCCCCCTACATCCCAGCCACCCACAATGTTCCCTGGGACCCGGAACACCATTTCTTTCGCATGTACGCCCAGATGGATGGCGGCAAGATGGATCGCTTCGTGGCTTTGGCCATGTCCAAACACCATAAGCCGTTCAACAAGCTCTCCCAGCACGACATCGACGCCGTGCGCATGACCTTTGAAGAATCCAGGCCATCAGGCGCCGTGCTGGGCTTTTATGAGCGTAGCGACATTCCCGATTACCATCGCCTTGCCGATGAGTACGTCCTCTTCGACCATTTCTTCCAGGCCATGAGCGGCGGTTCCACCGGCAACGCCCTCTATCTCGCCGCCGCCCGCTCCGCCGTCTGGCACCAGGCCCCGCAACGCCTCATGGGCAGTCTCACACCGCCCATCTTCGACCTGCCCTACGACCATAACGGCATCCTCATCAACGACCTCCCTCCCCTCCTCGGCCCCACCGAGGCAAATCCCGATAAGCTCAAGATCGCCCCGCCCCCGGAGCAGCAAAGCTACGCCAATATTGGCGATCGCCTGGACGCCGCCGGCGCCTCCTGGGCTTGGTATAATGAGAATTGGAATGCCGTCAAACCCTGGGCCATGAAACGCGCCGACGGTCCCGGCGACGGTTCCGCCGTCATCGACACAGGCTACCTCTACGTGCCCCATCACAACCCCTTTCAATATTATCCGAGCTGGTTCAACAACGTCCGCGCCGGGCATGTCCGGGACGAATCGGATTTTTACGAGGACGTCAAAAACGGCAAACTCCCCGCCGTCTCCTTCCTCAAGGCCACGGGTGCCCATGATGAGCACCCGGAGGACTCGGCACCCCAATGGGGCATGCACTGGGTGATGGGGCTGCTCAAGACCCTCGCCCAAAGCCCCAGTTGGGAAAAAACCGCCGTATTCATCACCTACGACGAAGGCGGCGGCTTCTGGGACCATCTGCCCGCGCCCCAGCCAGACCAATTCGGCTGCGGCACGCGCATCCCGGCGCTGCTGGTCAGCCCGTGGGCTCGGGCCGGTTATGTGGACCACCGCAGCGGTGACACGACTTCCCTCCTCGCCCTCATCGAACGCCGCTTCGGCCTCAGTCCGTTGGACACCCGTGATCGCAATGCCTACCCCCTCACCGACGCCTTCGACTTCCAGCAAAAACCCCGGGGGGCATTCTTCGCCTAGAAAGGCATCACGCTAACAATGCCACAACGCCCTGCGGGGCGTTTTTTTGTTCGCGTAACAAACCGTAGGAGCGGCCCATGGCCGCGATTGGCCGCCTGGTACGGCATGGGTCACGGCCATAGGCAGTTCCTGCGTTTGCGGAAGCGTTTCATCATTCCAGAGTGCGCTGCAGAGCATGATCGTTAAAATGAACAGCGCGAATTACGATTACGACTAAACGTTCAGGATGGCAATTTGTCATGAAAATGACACATCAGATTCACATTGCGTTCATATAATCCCGGCAGAGAAAACTTCCAAGCCGGAGAGCAATTTCATGAAACGCAACCGCCTATTGTCTAACGCCGTTATTGTTGCCTTATGTGCTGGTTCCATTGTTATCTCCATAAAAGCTCGCGCGGAAACGGCTAGCGCCGGAACATCCGTCACCGCGGCTACCGAGAGTGGCAGCGCATCGACGCCACAAGGACCCATAAATGTCGGCCAGGTAAATGCCAACTCAGCGCCACCGTCCTCCAGCTCGGGAAATTTCTCCAACCATGTCCTCACCAAAGAGCAGCTTTTCACCTCCAGCCAAGCGGTCACTACGGTGAACAAATCGGAACTGGATCTCTTCAACCCCGCCTCTTCCGGAATTCAGGCGCTGTCCCTCAAGCCCGGCATCCAGATCAACGGCTACAATGCCGGCAGCGGCACCGCGCGTTCCACCATTTCCATGCGCGGCGTGAAAGTCGGGTGGAATAGCGTCCCCGGCGACCTGGAAACCAATGGCATTACCGCAGAGTTTGATGGGATTCCGTTGAACAGCCTGATTCAGGGGACCGGCTGGCACTCCGTGGAAATCCCCCTGGGGGCGCTGCTCGCCGGTGTGAACGTGATCTATGGACCGGGGAATCCCCGCGACCGTTGGTACGACAGTATCGGCGGTACCATCAACTTCCTCCCGGTACAGCCCACCAAACATCCGGAAGCCAAAGTATCCGCCGCCTATGGCAGCGATCAGGCACAGGTTTATACGGCAATCGCCTCTACGGGCGTCCATGACGGTTGGTCTGCCATAGTTGCCGCGGACTACGCCCACAATAACACCTATCGGGTGAGTACCTTCAACTGGCCAACACGGGCAAATCAGGTGTTCATGAAGGTCCGCAAGGCTTTTGCGGCCGGAACATTCAGCGTCGGCGCCTATTGGCAACGCAACGATGAATACCGTCCGAACATGATACCGATTACCCCAATTCCGGGGATCACCACCGCCGGCTTGAACCAGAACGCACCGCTCTATAGCCAACAGACTACCGGATTTTATTCTGCCCTACCCAATAGCGTATGGTTCAAAAACAATATCATTGAGAACTACCTCGCCTACTCCAAACTCCATCTGCAGCTCGCCTCCAATGTAGAGTTGAGCAATATATTATGGTATAGGCATGGGCAGGTTCTTCATTACCGGATCAATACCGGATTCGCCGGAGGCTCCACCGAGGACTATTATCCCTATTCGGAAACTTATGGTGACAAAATGGTCTTTGATGTTGCCCTTCCCTATAACAACAAGCTAAGCTTCGGCGGATACGCCATCAACTCCACAACCGATAACCGTTTTAATGGATACAATGCGCTCCAGGGATCATCGGTGCAGAATCCCTCCTACATCAGCTTTAACAATTATCAGAACACCTATGTTTCCGCTTTTGTCGAGGACCACTTCAAGCCAATGGACAATCTCGAGATTGTCCCAGGCGTGCAACTGGTCAACTATAAAACAATTTTTACCAACAACAATAGCTCGGAAGCGTTGAATTACCCCAATGCCAGCTACAACACCAACCCCAATACCAGCAAAACCTTTGTGCGCTTTGCCCCATCCGTTGGCATTACCTATCGGCCCCTTTCATGGTTGACCACCTACGCCAACTATGCCATCACCTATCAGAACCCCACGGGTGGCAACTTCAATAACGCCCAGACGGATCTTCCCGCCCTCCTGCCGGTGAAAAGTACAGATTACGAAGTGGGATTCCGCGTGTTGCGCAATCACTGGCTCGGTCTCCAGCGTATTTATCTTGACATGAGTTACTATCACGATCGACTGGCGAATGAAACCATTCCCATCAGCCTCGCCAGCAATCCCACGGTTACCACTTTTGGTTATGGAATGGCCACCTTGAATGGCGTGAACATGGCTCTCCAAGCGGATGTCGATGACCATTGGTCCGCCTTCGTCAATACCAGCGTCCTTCATGGCTACTATAACCAATATTTTTCCACAACAACCAATCAATCCTACAATGGCTACCCGGTAACGAACTCCCCTTATTTCACGTTATCCAGCGGCATCAAATATCGAACCTACCTCCAAGGGATGGAACTTGCTGCGAATCTTTGGGATCAGTATTATGGCCACAGCTATCTCTTTGATAACAATGTTGGGGCACCGACGAGGCAGACCAACCCGGGCTACAATCTGGTCAACTTGTCACTGTCCATGCACACCACCGCGCTGAATGGATATGTCCCCGGGGTGAAGGCTGCAACCATATCGGTCTACCTCAGCAATCTTCTTGGGAGAAAATACAATGCGACCGAATATGTCTCCGCAGGCGGGTATTTCAACGGCAATAGCGCCGGCGCCATCCTGGCCAATCCCGGCGCACCCCGGACCTTCTTCGTCAATGCCAGCCTGACCTTCTGAATAGCCCGCCCGGCCATGGAGACAAAGGCCGCCTTCCCCGTAGGAGCGGCCATGGCCGCGACCCCCATCCATCCGAACCGCCTACGGGTCGCGGCCATGGCTGCTCCTACGGGCAACAAACAGTCCGCAGGACGGCAGGCCTTGTTGTTTCCCGTTGAACCCCCTGCGTCAATGGCGGGATCCAGGCCGAAGCGCAGCGCCGCCCGCCGGGGCGAACCATTTGGCGGAACCACGAGGCGGCAAAGACATCTATACTCAAACAAGAATTGCATGAGCCCCCGTCCGGGCGAGGAGTACCCCATGATTCGCCATCATCTTCCCGTCTACGCCGCAGTCCTCATCGCCCTGGGCGGCTGCGCCACCGTCACCCCCGTCAGTGGCAATTATCCGCCCATCACCCCGCGCCAGGCCCAAGGCGGCGCCGAAAACGGCAAACTCGTGCGCTGGGGCGGCACCCTCATCCAGACCGCCCCGGAAAGCAACGAAACCTGCTTCACCGTCATGTCCCTGCCCCTGCGCCAGGACGGCCGCCCACGCCTGGGCGAGGAGAAATCCGAACTCGGCCGTTTCATCGCCTGCGCCCCCGGTTTCTACGACCCCGTTCTCTACAGCGCCAGTCGCGAAATCACCTTCGTGGGCATCGTCACCGGCGTCAAGACAGAAAAGGTAGGCGCCTACGATTACCCCTACCCCCTCCTCTCCGCCAGCACCGTCTACCTCTGGCCGCTGGCAAAGCCCCAGCCCGCCCAAAGCACGGTATTCGTGAACGGCGGCTGGGGACCCTGGGGCTGGTGGGGAGGCCCCGGCTGGGGATGGGGCTATCCGTATTAACGGACCGCGATCCCGAATTGTTTCCTGCTTGAAATAATTCCCTGGCCGATTATACTATTCACCATTGGATCCTGGCCCGTCCCAAGCGGGCCTATCCAGCAAGAACGCTCCCTCCATCAGGAGGTTTGGGTACGACTTTTCAGTCGTACCTTTTTTTTGCATCCTCGCCCGGCAACGAAGGATCCAGCGCTGCTCGCCCGCCACCAGCAGTTGCCCCATTTCCGGTAAAATACCCCATCCAGGGCAGCGGCAAGCCGCTACACATCTTTTCGATCGCCCCCCTGCATCCCTCATCGCCCCCCAAGTCCAGGGGCAGCCGTACCCATTAGAAATATTCCACGATCATTGTCACAAAAAGTTCATACAAGGTTCATAAAACGGTCACATTCGCCTGATACGCTCCCCGAGATAAAGCAGTCCATAAGGGAGCGTGATGATGCAGCACTGGAGTCGTCGTCAATTTTTGCAAGCCCTGGGCGCAGGCAGCGCGGCAGGGCTGGCCTGCCATCCCCTCTCCGCCCTGGCCGCGGCGGAAAACAGCGACCAGATCGCCGGTCTGCGCCAACACATCCGCCACATCGTCGTCATCTACCAGGAAAACCGCAGCTTCGACCACTACTTCGGGGCATACCGGCACCCGCGTGGCGCTGCTGTCGCCAACCTCCTCGGACCCGACGGCAAAATCAGCGCCGCCTTCGACAATCTGCAGAAGAATCCGGCAGGCATCCCTTACTCCACGCTACCCATGCCCGAAGAACTGCCCAGCCTGCAACGCAGCCTTCTGCCCAACCGCCCCTTCGCGGTCGGCCCCTACGTCGCCGCCGACCAGAACATCCCCTGGGACCCCGCCCATCTCTTTTTCCGCATGCAGCGGGAAGCGAACGGCGGCAAGATGGATCGCTTTGTCGGCATGGCCCTGAGCAAAGGCCACTTTTCTCTGGACCACGCCCCCGTTTCCGACGTGGACAGCATGCAGGCCGCCTACTCGGTATCGCGGCCCAGCGGTGCCGTCCTCGGCTACTACACCCGCCAGGACCTCCCCTTCTACCACGCCCTCGCCGACCACTACGTCCTTTTCGATCACTTTCATCAGGCCATGTTTGGCGGCTCCACCGGCAACGCCCTCTTCCTCGCCGCCGCCCGCACCTGCCAGGACCCCAAGGCGCCCCGCGAATGGCGCGTGCCCAAGGACATGTCCTACGTCGACCTGCCCTATGATCAGGCGGGCTACCTCATCAACAACCTGCCGCCGTTGCAGGGCCCCACGGACGCCATCCCGGAAAAGCTCGCCATCGCCCCCGATCCGGCCGCCCAGGACTTCGCCAACATCGGCGACCGCCTCGATGCCGCCGGCGTCCCCTGGGCCTGGTACCAGGAGGGCTGGGACCGGGTAAAGCCCTGGGCCATGAAGGACGCCTTCGGGCCCGGCGACGGCTCGGCCATCGTCGATAGCGGCGGTCTCTACGTCCCCCACCACAACCCCTTCCAGTACTTCGCCCGCTGGAAAACCTACGTCCGGGGCGGCCACCTCCGCGACGTCACCGATTTCTTCGGCGACGTCCAGGCCGGCCGGCTACCCGCCGTCAGCTTCCTCAAGGCATCGGCCAGCCACAACGAACACCCGGCCGACTCCGCGCCGCGCTGGGGCATGGACTATGTGCAGGGCATTCTCAACAGTCTCGCCAAAAGCCCCGCCTGGCCCCATACGCTGGTCCTCATCACCTACGACGAAGGCGGCGGTTTCTGGGACCATGTTCCCCCGCCGGCGCGGGATTATTTCGGCCCCGGCACCCGCGTCCCCGCCCTGCTCGTGAGCGCCTGGGCGCGTCCCGGCTATGTGGACCACCGCATCGCCGACACCACCAGCATCCTCCGGCTCATCGAAACGCGCTTCCAGCTCCCGCCCCTGAACGAACGGGACGCCGCAGCCTATGCCCTGACGGATGGACTGGATTTCAGCGGGAAAGTGCGGGACCCGGCGTTTACGTTTATCTGATGGGAGATTATCCATGAGCTGTAGATAGCATGGGCACAATTATCGTATCACCTTGATCAATTAGAAAATTTAACACCCCAGATAGGGAGCGACCATGACCAAGATGCACTCCACTGCCTTGCGCAGCGCGGTAGCCTTTGCCGTTTTTACCCTCAGCAGCGGCGCCGCCTTTGCCGCCGATGAATCCCTCGGTACCGTCACCGGTACGGCCGGTGCCGCCAATAACTTTTTCGGCAGCGCACCGGCCGGCAATGTCGGGCAGACGCCAAGCGAAGACCTGAAAAAGATCCAGCGATTCAAAATAGACGCCACCAACGCCGAAACCCTCATCACCAAGGGGCAATTCGACCTCATCACCCCCACCGATTCTTACACCCAGGCCCTGCGCAACATGCCCAACACCCTCGTCGTCAGCAGCGGCGACAGCATGGACGGCGATGACATATACATCAATGGGTTCGGCAAAACCCTCATCAATTTCACCCTGGACGGCATACCACTCAACGACAACGATAGCTACACCTTCTACAGCAACGAATTCATCCCCAGCCGCCTGATATCCGGCACCAGATACTATCCCGGCGCCGAATCCGCCGCCATTCCCGGCCTGTCTTCCTTCGGCGGCTCCGTGGAAACCTACAGCCTCCAGCCCTCTCCTTACCCCTTTGTCCGTCCCCTGGCCGGGGTCGGGTCCTTTGGCAAATACAATGCCGGCGGCCTCATCAATACCGGCCTTTTCCTGCGAAACATTGCCCCCACCTCCGCCTGGGTCTATTTCAACAAGAACCAGCGGGATGGCTATTTCCAGAACAATCCAGCGGTGCAAAACCAGTTCCTCTTCAAATCGGTTTCGCAAATCGGGCCCGGCCAGCTCACCTTGTTCTTCAGCCAGAACAACCAGCGCTTCAATTACTACAACGGCGCCACGGCTGCGCAGATCGCCCAGTATGGTCGCGACTACAACAGCAATACCGACCAGCCCTTCCTCGCCAATGGCAAACCCAACACCGCCTACACCGGCTACAATTACAATCAATACCTCAATTGGCTGAGCTATGCCAAATATGAGGCGCAATTCTCCTCGGTCAAATTCTCCAATCAGTTTTACTACTACTATGGCAATGGTTTTAGCGCTGGCGCCAGCACCTTCAGCCAAACCGTACTGGCGCCCAATGGCAGCATTGTCCGCGCCGCCCCGCCGAGCAACGGCGTATTGCAACGTCAGAACGTCAACCAGACCGATCGCTGGGGCAATATCCTGCGCATGAGCTTTCCCCTCGGGCCGGTGGCCACCGAGCTGGGTTTCTGGTTCAACCACAACGACACCACCCACGACAGCCAGTATTACAACGGCAACGCCTATGTCGGCTCCAGCTACCTCGAACCGGTGGTCACCGACACCTATGAGCCCTACGTCGCCCTCACCTATCAGCCCATGGACAGCCTCAAATTCAGCGCCGGCGTCAAATATCTCTATGCCACCCGCGATTTCCGCGACGATACCGCCCTGGCCCAGGGCAAACCGGGGCAGTTCAACGCCACCTTCCGTTCCCTGCTACCTTCCCTCGGCGTCAACTATCGCATCCTGGACAATTGGCACATCTATGCCAACTTCACCCAAAACAGCAACCCTCCCGGATATAACCAATTCTACACCGGCACCTACAATGCCAGCTTGAATCCGCAGAAGGCCAACACCTACGATATCGGCACCGTCTGGGATACGGGCGTATGGTCGGGCGCGCTGGACCTCTTCCGCGTGGATTTTCAGAACTACATCCTCTCCACCACCGTCGTCCTTCCCGGCAGCGCCATCAACCAGACGGTCCTCGCCAACGCCGGCACCGCCATCAACCAGGGCATCAGTTGGCAGAACAACTTTGTCATCAATGACATTTTCAGCGCCTACGCCAACTTCGGTTTCCTCGACGCCCGGCTCAAATCGGCCGGCAAGCCCTTTCCCTATGCGCCCCATCATACCGAGGCGGTGGGCCTGATCGTGCGTTACCGCGGCTTCCGCGGCAGCATCGGCGTCAACGAAATTGGCAACGCCTATTATGCCTTGGGCGGCAGCTTCCTGCCCTTGGGCAGCCGCTTCTACACCGATGCCAGCCTGCGCTACACCTTCCGCAATGCACCCCTGGGCCGGAGTCTGGGCTTCAAGAGCGTGAGCGCCGGCCTGTATCTCAATAATCTCTTCGATCGCAGCTATATCCAGAGTTATACCGGCAGTTCGGGCAACCCCAACAGGAAGCTCAACCTGCCCACCAACGTCTATGCCTCCCTGGAGGCCACCTTCTAAAAACCCGGACGGGTGCCCCACCCGGGACACCCCCTTTTTTCAAGTGGAGTTAGCCCATGAACTGGACCCAAATTGCCGACGTCGCCACCATGTCCGGCGGCATTCTTTACCTCATGCCCATCCTGCTGCTCATTGCCCTGACCGTCAGCATCGAGCGCTTCCTCTTTCTCAATCGCATGGTGCGCCTGGGTAATGAGGCGGCCCTGGCCGTCGAAGATCTGCCCAACCTGCAGGGACGGGCCCTGGCGGAGATCGCCGAGAAGAGCGCCTTCCCCTTCCGCGCCATCCTCGAAGGGCCGGTGCGTTTTCCGCACATCAAAGACAGCGGACGCCTTTCGGAGATCCTCCAGGAAGCGGTGATGCGGCAGGTGCCGGTATTGGACAAGCGCCTGTGGATACTCGACACCACCGTCACCCTCGCCCCCCTGCTGGGCCTGCTGGGCACCATCATCGGCATGTTCCACGCCTTCCAGGTGCTGAACAACGCCGCCCAGAACCCCACCCTCATCACCGGCTCCGTGGCCGAAGCCCTGCTCGCCACCGCGGCCGGACTGATCATCGCCATTGTCGGCCTGGTGGCCTTCAACGGCCTGCACAATCGCATGCGCTACGTCGTTCACCAGATGGAGACCCTGCGCACCATGCTCATCAACCGCCTGGAGGGCCTCGATCACAGCCACGCCCTGATCCACAGCGAGGCCCAGCCCCTCATTTACGCCGCCGCGGAGGCCTGAGCATGCAATATCTGGAAATGCGCAAGGGGCGGGTAGAGATCATCCCCATGATCGACATCATGCTCTTCCTGCTGATCTTCTTCATCATGGTGACGATCCACATGATCCCCACCCAGGGGCTGCCCGCGCAGATGCCCGGTTCCAGCACCGCCCGCGATCTGCCCAAGCCCAAGGTCGTCCTCACCCTGCGCCAGTCCGGTGAAGTAGAGACGGACGGCCACGCCATTAGCCTGCCGGATCTGGAAGCCAGGCTCCGTCAGGGCAATCCTGCCGAGACCCAGGTCACCATCGCCGCCGACAAGGGCGCCGACATCCAGGCCCTGGTCAAGGTCATGGACACCTGCCGCCACGCCGGCGTCAGCGCCATCGGCCTGGCGGCCAAGCCGGAGTAGGAATCTTGACCACTGCCCTCGCATCCCCGTTGTTCCACCCCCCGGAAGAAGGCCCCCTGCTGCGGCGGGCCTTGCTGGCCGCCGTGGCAGTGGAATTGCTGGTAATCGGCAACATGGCATTTTTCTTCCGTCAGGAAAAGCCGCAATCCCCGTCCATTCCCCCTATGCAACTGGCGCTGATCGCTCCGGAGCCGGCCAAGGTCATTCCACCGCCACCAAGACCGGCAGCCCAACCCAAGGCGACACCCAAGCCCATGCCAAAACCGGTAGCGAAGCCGCTTCCACGGCCCATCAGCCAACCGGCGGAGGCGCCGCGGCCGGCCACCACGGCACCGAGCCCATTGCCCGCTGCGCCGTCTCTTCCGTCGCCTGTGAGCGCCCCGCCGGTCCAGAACGCCAACCCGGTCAAAAGCGACCCCGGGCCCAGGGAGGACCGGGCCGGAGAAGGACAATATGCCGGCAGGGTGGCGAGCGAGATCGAAAAACACAAGGTCTATCCCGCCAGTGCCAAAGAACTCGACATGACCGGCGACGTCGTCCTTGCCTACACCATCAGCCGGCAAGGCAGCGTAGTGGAGGCGTCGATCCTCAAGTCCTCCGGCTTCAAGCTGCTCGACGAAACCGCCTTGAAGGCCCTGCGCGCCAGCCGCTTTGACGCCATGACCGCCGGCCTATGGCCCGGAGCCCCCAGCAAGACCTTCACCACCACCGTGCATTTCGCATTAGACGACTGACATCACCGAGGGAGCTAACAATGAAGCACATCGTGACACCACGCGCCATCGTCAAGGCCATCCTGGCCGCCACCTTCATCGGCCCCGTTCCGGCCCTTGCCGATGATCCGGTCAAAACCGACGATATCTCGGTATTCGGCCAGAAGGAAACGCGGCAGGTCCTGACCATGACCCGTTCGGAACTCAGTGAGGCCCCGCCGGGATATAGCCCCCTGGCCTCCCTGCAGAAGCTGCCCGGCGTATTCTTTTCCTCATCAGACCCCCTCGGCAACTACGAGTGGGCCAGCCGCTTCAGTATCCGGGGTTTCAACCAGAACCAGCTCGGTTTCACGCTGGATGGATTACCCCTGGGCGATCAGAGCTACGGCAACAACAACGGCCTTTCCATCGGGCGCGCCATCAGCCAGGAAAACATCAGCCGGGTCAGCGTATCCGAAGGGGCCAGCGATACCGGCACGGCCTCCACCAGCAACTTGGGCGGCAGTGTTCAGTTCTTTTCCGTCGATCCCAAGAATCGCTTCGGCGTGACCCTGGCCGAGACCTATGGCAGCGCCAACTCCAGCCGCACCTTTCTGCGCCTGGATACCGGCGACATGGGTGCCCATACCAAGGCCTTCGTCAGCCTCCTCTATGGCCGCGCCGACAAATGGAAAGGCTATGGCCCGCAAAGCGAAAAACAACTCAACGCCAAGATCGTACACTTCTTCGGTGAGAGCAAGATCACGGCTTTTGTCGACCTATCCCGCCGTGATGAAAGCGACTACGCCGATCTCTCCCTCGACTCCCAGCGGCGCCTGGGCTGGAACTGGGACAATTATGCCCCGGATTTTCAGCGCGCCGTCAACGCCGCCAGGGGCATCTTTACCGGCGGCGTGACCAGCGTTGACGATGCCTATTATTTCGCCCGTGGCCTGCGCAACGACGAACTGGCTTATGTGAACGCCAATCTCAAGCTCTCCGCCATAGCCCGTCTCGATACCACCGTCTATTATCACCACAATGATGGGCAAGGGCATTGGTACACCCCTTATGTGCCCTCCCCATCGGGCCTGCCCATATCCATCCGCACCACGGAATATGGCATCAGCCGGGGCGGCGTCATCTCTTCGCTGGTGGCGCAGCTCAACAATCACCAACTCAGCGCCGGATTCTGGTATGAATACAATAAACATCAGCTTGCCCGGAATTACTACAATATCACCTCAGGTGACATCAATGCCTACGATCATTTTCTCAGCAACCCCTTTGCCACGGCTTTCTTGCAGCAGTTCAACACCACTACCTGGCAATTCTTCGCCCAGGATCAGGCCACCTTCTTCAACGACCGGCTAAAAGTAACCTTGGGCGTCAAAAGCCCCCATGTGAACATTGATGCCAGCTCCCTGGTGGGCAATCGCGCCGCCGGTTCCATCAGCGCCCAGCGCGGCCTCCTGCCGCAGGTGGGCCTGAATTACCAGCTCACCCCATCGGAGAATGTTTTCTTCTCCTACGCCCAGAACATGCGCGCCTTTCAACCGGGCGTTAGCGGACCGTTCTCCACCACGCAGGCCGCTTTCAACGCCACCTCCGGCAGCCTCAAACCGGAAACTTCCCAGACCCTGGATATCGGCATCAAGACCCAGCGGGGCAATTTCCAGGCGTCGCTGGATGCGTATCTGGTCAACTTTGATAACCGCTTGCTGAGTATCTCCCAGTGCGCGGGCATTCTCGGCTGCCCCTCCACCCTGGCCAACGTAGGCTCCGTGCATACCCGCGGCGTGGAAGGCGCCTTTCAATGGTCGCCCGTCCAGGATGTGACCTGGTACAATTCATTGACTTATACCTCTTCCAAGTACCAGTCAGACTATCTGGACGGCACGACCCTGGTACGGGCCGCCGGTAAAAATGTCGTGGATGCCCCGCGCCTGATGTTTGCCACCCAGCTTGCCTATGAACATGCCGGTTTCTTCGGCCGCCTCGGTGCAAAATATGCGGGTGAGCGCTATTACACCTACACCAATGACGCCAAAGTGCCGGGCTACTGGCTGACGGACCTCAGCACCGGCTACCGCCTGCGCCGCGTCCTCGGACTCCAGGAACTGCGCTTCCAGTTGAACATCACCAACCTCCTCAACGAAAACTACTGGGCCACCATCGGTACCAACGGCTTTGTCTCCTCGGATCCGCAGGGACAGTTCTGGACCCTGCAAAACGGCGCGCCACGCCAGGTCTTCGGTACGGTGAGCGGCACCTTCTGATGCATTTCCGGGCACGGACAGGCCATCGCCACGTGCCCGCATTTTCTTCCCTACGTTGCGTTACATGCCGAAACATCGGCGAAAATACTGGAGCCTATTCATGCATCGCACCTTGTTATTCCTCCTATCCGGCGCCTTTGCCCTCCTGGCCGGCCCTGCCGCAGCGCAAAGCGCAATAGGCGAGAAGGATGGGCCACCATCCAGTGCCGGGCACCGGGAAAGCGCAAGGGCAGAGGCAGGAGTTCTGCCCACCGGTCAGCGTATTTCACCACAGGCCACTCCTGGCTCCCGGTTTTGGGATCGCCTCATGACCGATGGCGGCGCTGCGCCGGTCTATGCGCGGGGTGCCGTCAGCACATTACTGACGCCGGACGGGCATTATTTGTTGATCCTGACCTCCGGATTCAAGCGGAACGCCGACGCCCATGGCCATCCGTCAGCGCAGCATTCCCGGCAGAGCGTGATTATTGAGGACGTCTCCAACCCGCGGCAGCCCCAAACCGTCCAGGTCCTGCCCATCAACAACAGCTTTTGCGGCATGACCCTGTCGGCGGATGGGAAAACCCTTTATGTGGGCGGCGGCGTCGATGACAATGTGCTGATTTTCCAAAAAACCGGGCCCTCCGGACAGTGGCGGACCGATGGCCATCCCATCCCTCTCGGACACCAGTCCGGCCTTGGTCTCCACGTCAAGCCCCTCACCGCCGGCCTCGCCCTCAGCCCCGACGGCAGGCGCCTCCTCGTGAGCAATTTCTACAATGATTCAGTGAGCATGATCGACCTGGACCAGCGTCGCGTTCTCCGGGACATGGACCTGCGCCCCGGCCCCAGCGAAGGGCGGCACGGACAGGCCGGGGGTGAAAGCCCCTTCTGGATCGTCATGGATCATCGGCAGCGCGCCTATGTCTCCAGCATGCGCGACCGTGAAATCGTCGTCATCGACACCGGCAATGACGATCCGAAGATCGTCGCTCGCATCGCCACGCCGGGGAATCCCAACCGCCTGGTCCTGGACGAGGCCCGCCAGCGGCTCTACGTGGCCATGGAAAACCGCGACAGCATCGCCGTCATCGACACCCAAAAACTCCAGCTACAGGGTCAGGCCGGCCTGGTTCCGGGGGAGGCACGCCGCGCCGGGACGCCGGGAGTTTCCCCGGGCGAAGAAAATCTGGGCTGGTCGGCCAACGCCCTCGGCATCTCGCCCGATCATCAGCGGCTTTACGCCACCCTGGGCCAGATGAATGCCGTAGCCGTGCTCTCCCTGGCGGGAGCAATGCCGCACAGCCTCGGCCTCCTGCCAACGGCATGGTCGCCCCAGGACCTGGTCCCTGCGCCGGCCGGCGACGCCCTTTGGGTGATCAACAATAAATCCATTCCCGGAGCCAATCCGGGATATTGTTCCGGTTATCGGCATGGCTGCATCGCCTCATCCCCGGTCCAGCCGAAGCCCAATCAATACATCTTGCAACTTTCCCTTTCGGGCCTGCAAGAGATTCCGCATCTGGCCAAGGTGGACCTGCCGTCCATGACCTCGGTGGTCCTGAAAAACAACCATTCCACCCTCCTCTCCCGCACCGATCGACAAGTCATGGATTTCCTGCACCGGCATATCCGGCACGTCATCTATATCGTCAAGGAAAACCGTTCCTACGATCAGGTGCTGGGCGACCTTCCCCGCGGCAACGGCGACCCCTCCCTCACCGAATTCCCCCTGGCCGTGACACCCAACCAACATCGCCTCGCCCTCGACTTTGTCCTGCTTGATCACTTTCTGGATACGGGGGAAGTGAGCGGCGATGGCTGGGCGTGGTCCACGGCAGCCCGGGAGTCGGACATCAACAGCAAAATGCTGCCCAATAATTATGCCCAAGGCGGCGGTTCCTACGACTGGGAAGGCACCAATCGCAACGTCAATGTGGGCCTGCAGGGGCAAGAACGGCGCGCGGCCAATCCCGACACCCCCAAGGACCCCGATCTTTTGCCGGGGACCGCCGACGTTGCCGCACCGGATAGCGCTGCCGGCCGCTACCAACAAGGTTATCTGTGGAGCGCCGCCCTGCGCCATGGACTCACCTTGCGCAATTATGGTTTTTTTGTGGACCTGGAACGCTATGACGCCAGCACCAACCGGATTCCACTATCCCGCCATCCCTACCAGGAAAAAATCATCCAGGCCTATCCGGCCAATCCGGGACTCGCCGCCCATACCGATCCATTTTTCCGCAGCTTTGATAACGCCTACCCGGATTATTACCGCTATCGTGAATGGGAGCGGGAATTCCGCGCCTATGAACGCAATGGCAAACTGCCCACCCTTTCGCTCATACGCTTCATGAATGACCATACGGGCAAATTTGGCCAAGCCATGGATGGCGTCAACACGCCGGAACTCCAGGTCGCAGACAATGATTTTGCCGTAGGCTTGCTGGCGGAGCGGATCGCCCATAGCCGCTACGCCCGGGATACCCTGATATTCGTGGTGGAAGACGACGCCCAGGACGGCCCGGACCATGTGGATGCCCACCGCAGCATCGCCTTCGTCGTCGGCCCCTATGTGAAACAAGGCGCGGTGCTTTCCACCCCCTACAACACCCTCAACCTGCTACGCACCATGGAGATGGTGCTGGGACTGCCGCCCCTGAGCGCCCTGGACGGCGCCGCCCGCCCGATGACGGATATTTTCGATCTTCGGCAACAGTCATGGAGCTTTCAGGCCTGCCCCTCGGGGCTGCTGCAAAGCACCGCCCTCGCCAGCCGCTGGCCGGCCCGATACCGATCCTGCAGCGGCGCCCAAGGCCATTTGCGGCCTTCGCACGACGGGAAATACTGGGCCGCAAAAACCCGGGGAATGGATTTTTCGGCCGAAGACCGCATCGATACCGCCCAATATAATCGCATCCTTTGGGAAGGTATCATGCACACGCCGCAACCCAATTGAGCGATTCACATGAACATGACGGTTGACGCAAAACATGTTTATCCCCATCCATTCATACGAACGGAATCAAAAAAGATGGCTCCAGAACTTGCGCAGATGCCCGGTTATCGGCTTCCTGAAGAGGGCAAGGCCATGCAGCAAGCCCTTGGCCTCGCCTTTTTGGTAGAGATCCTCGCCTTGACCGCCCTCTTCTACAGTATCCATCATCAGCACCCCGTCCAGGCCACTCTGCCGCCCATGCAAATCGCCCTGGTTACACCGGAACCCCCCGCCAAGCCGGTGACGCCCCCTACGCCGACAGCAAAGCCCAAGGTCGAAGAAACGCCAAAACCCGTGCTACGGAAAATGACACCCAAGCCCCACCCACAGCCCACGCCCACGCCGCCTCAGCCGATCAAGGAAATGCTGCCCCCATCGCCCTTGCCGAGCCCGGTGGCGGCCCCGCCCGCGCAGGAAACGCCCACGCCGCCACCACCCAGCCCGTCCCCCGTCGATCCGGCGGTGCGCGAGGATTATCTTTCCCAAGTCAAGGGCGCCATTCAGGCCGCAGTCCACTTTCCCGGTGTTGCCCGAATGCTGGGGGAGACAAGCCGGGTACTGGTACGTTTCCATCTTCTCCATGGCCATGTCAGTCAAATCGATATCCTCAAAAAGGGGGCCATGGGTGCCTTTGACGAGGCCGCGCTGGCCGCGGTGCGCAACGCCCAGATCCCGCCACCCCCGGCGACGTTGGCCGGCAAAGATTTTCAGTTGACCGTGTGGGTAGAGTTCCAACTGGAAAACGGCTGAATATCTGAGGTTTTTCAAGGCGCCTTATTGCAGTACCACTCACTAGCGGGAGATCGTCCACCATGCCTGTGTTTAACCGTCGTCGTTTTTTACAAGGAGCCGGCGTTGGCTTTAGCGCCGGATTATTCTGGCCCCTCAGCGGTCTCGCCCAAGATATCCCCCGCCGCGCCAGCGCCCTCCATGCCGGTCCCATGCAGGGTTATCCCGCCGTCCGCTCGGCGCAGTTGTGGCTGCAGACCCTGGGGCCGGCCCGGATCCAGGTGGCCTTCTGGCCGGAGGGACGGGAAGAGGCGCGTCGCCTCACCGAGATCGTCGCTACCAAAGCACAGACCCAGTTTACCGCCCTCTTGACCCTGGACGACCTTGCGCCCGGCACCCGCTACGCTACCCAGGTGCTGCTGGATGGCCAAGCCCTAGCGGCATCCCCGCTCACGGTACGTACCCTGTCCCTCTGGCAATGGCGCCGACCCGCGCCCGATTTCAAGGTCTTGGCGGGCTCCTGCGCATACATCAATGATCCGGTCTACGACCGACCCGGTAAGCCCTACGGGGGAGGTTACGAAATTTATCAGCCCATGGCGGCGGAAAAGGCCGACCTCATGGTCTGGCTGGGGGATAACTTGTATTTCCGCGAGGCGGACACCTTGAGCCCCGCGGGTATGGCCCTACGCTATTGGCAGGACCGCGCCTTTGCGCCTCTCCAGCAGTTTTTGGGCTCGGCGCCCCAGGTGGCCATCTGGGACGATCACGATTATGGCCCCAATGATAGCGACGCAAGTTTTGAGTTCAAATCCACCGCCCTGAATCTTTTCCGGAACCATTGGGCCAATCCCGGCTACGGCCTGCCCGGCACGCCGGGCATCTTCACCGTGGTACATCTCTATGACGCCGATTTCTTCCTCCTGGACGACCGCTGGTACCGGGATGCCGACGCCGCCCCGGCGCGCCGCGGCAAAGTCATGTTCGGCCCGCAACAGATGACGTGGCTCAAAAACGCCCTGCTCTCCTCCAAGGCCCGCTTCAAGATCATCGCCGCCGGCGGCCAGATGCTCAATGACGATGACGCTTACGAGGGCTGGAACCATTATCCGGAAGAACGCCAGGATTTTCTGGATTGGCTGCAAGAAACAGGAATCAAGGGTATCCTGTTTCTCTCCGGCGACCGCCACATCAGCGAGCTCATGCGCCGTCCGCGGCCACGGTACAGCGGCCGCTACGACTATCCCCTCTTTGAATTGACCAGCTCCCCCATCAACTCGGGGCCGGGAAGGGGCGACGCCAATCCCTACCGAGTCCCCGGCACCCTGGTAAAGGCCAGAAACTACTGCAGCATGGAATTCCTCGGCGCGGGCAAGGACCGGTATCTGCGCATTCGCTGCCTGGATAGCCAAGGCAAGCGCCTCTGGGAGCAACAGATCGCCGGCGCCGATTTAGGGTACGCCTGAATCGGCACGGGGTTGCCAGGCCGATGATCCAGGATCATCTAAGGAGGCCAGGAAAGTTCGGCACACAGCCCCCCCTGTGGGGCGTTGAAGAGACGCAATTGCATATCCTGCGCCTCCGCCAATTGGCGGGCGATGGCCAGCCCCAGGCCGCTGCCTTCACTATGACTCCGGGCGCTGTCCAGACGGTAAAAGGGTTCAAACACCCTTTCCAGATCCGGATCGGGGATCCCCGGGCCGCGATCACAGATCTGCAGGACCCATCGCCCCACGTCCTTGTGCAAAGCGAGATGGGCTTCGCCGCCACCATAGCAGCGGACGTTGTCCAGCACATTGGTAAACAGCCGACGCAGGGCCTCGCGATCCCCGCGGAAGGGAAAACGTCGGGGCAAATCCGCTTGCCAACGACCACCGGCGCGCACGAACTCCTGACCTACCTCGCGCAAAAGGACGATGAGGTCGAAATCCGCCACCCTTGCCGTCATACTCCGCCCCAAGGCCAAAGATTGGGCCAAAAGGACATCCATACGTTCCAGGTCCTGAAGCATCCCGGAACGCAAATGTTCCGGCGTTGTCATGGGCAATAGTTCCCAGGCCATACGCAAACGTGCCAGGGGCGAACGCAGATCATGGGAAATCCCCGTCAACAACAGGGATTGATGGTCGATCATGGCCTGCAAACGGGTGCGCATTCGGGCAAAGACCGTAAGGAGATCCTGAAATTCCCGCGCGCCGCCTTTGGGCAAAACGGGCAGCGGCGCCTTCCAGGATCGGCGCAGCGCGTCGGAAAGCACGCCCAAGGGGCGTAATACGCGGCGCACCAAAATGGTCGTCAGGATCACCAGCGCCAAGGTTGAAAAGGTGATCACAAAGATCATGGCTATGGGCAGGGAACTGGCCAGGCGGCGACGATCGAAATGCACCCAGATCCTCTGCCCGCCCATGGGGATGGGCACCCAGAACGTCTGGGTAGACCCCGCAACTCTATAAACGGGGATGGGCTGCTCCAGGCGTTGACTCAAGGCGCGGCTGAGGAGCCGGCCATAGAGATGACCCGCCGGTTTTTTCGTCCGGATCTCGGGGTGGAGGCTGATGGCCAAGCCATTGTCCGCCTGGAGGCTTTCCTGGAATGCCGGACGGGTAACGGCGGGGAGTTCTACATAGGTCTGGGCACTGATCACGATGAGACCGGCAAGGTCTTCGGCCGAGCGTTCCGCCAAGGGGTATAAAACCGTGGCCACAATGATCAATAAAGTCAAAAGTTGCAGCAAAACGATACCAAACCCCAAGGTCCAGGCCGTCTGGGCAAAAAGGCTGCGTCCCCGGAAAATCCTCACGGCTGCGGCACGAGGCGGTAACCCGCCCCGCGCTCCGTAAGCAAGTATTGGGGCTGGCGCGGATTTTCCTCCAGCACCCGGCGCAGGCGGGTGACGCGCACGTCGATACTCCGATCGAAGCGGCCATCCTCCTCGCCACCGAGCAATTGCAATAGAAGCTC